>JAIOSJ010000098.1 GCA_021107705.1 Thermoanaerobaculales bacterium
ACAAGAATGCCGACAAGGCCGAGATCGAGCGGGAGCTCTCCAAGGCCATCGAGCAGGCAAATTCGTTGGGCGCCGACCCTGAGACGTTGCCCAAGGTCCAGGAACTGCGGGCGCGTCTCGCGACTGAAGCCGTGGACCTCGGCGCGCTGGAGAGCGAGGTTTACGACCACCTCTTCAGCTTCTTCCGTCGCTACTACTCCGAAGGCGACTTCCTCGCCAAGCGGGTCTACAAGGCGGGCGTCTACGCGATTCCATACGAGGGCGAAGAGGTCAAGCTCCATTGGGCCAACGCCGACCAGTACTACATCAAGACCAGCGAGTACCTGCGTGATTATGCATTCCGCCTTCGACCTGAGGACTCGAAGAACCCCATGCGCGTGCATTTCCGCCTCATCGACGTGGCCGAGGGCGAGCACGGCAATGTCAAGGCCGCCGAGGGCAAGGGCCGTGCTTTCATCCTCGGTGCTGCGGGTGAGTCCGGGCAGGACTTCATGACCGAGGAGGAGGGGGAGGCGGGCAGCGAGCTGGTGATCCTTTTTGAGTACCGCCCGGCCAAGCTCAACGATTGGCCGGAGGACCAGCGCGAGGGCCGGAAGAAGCCTCCAGCGCAAAAGGACTTGAGCGCGCTGGCTGAGAAAAGACTGCTGACGGTGGCCGGCACGAACCTGGTTCCCTGGATCAAGGAACTTGGCACGGTCCACATCAAGACCGACGGAGAGAGGGCCGATTACTCTCGGTTGCGGGCCCATCTCAACCGTTACACCGCGCGTAACACCTTCGACTACTTCATCCACAAAGATCTGGACGGTTTCCTGCGACGCGAGCTCGACTTCTACATCAAAAACGAGGTCATGTTTCTCGACGATATCGAAAACGAGAGTGTGCCTCGGGTTGAGCAGTACCTCTCGAAGATCAAGGTCATCCGAAAGATCGGCGGCAAGATCATTGATTTCCTCGCCCAGCTCGAGGATTTCCAGAAGAAGTTGTGGTTGAAAAAGAAGTTCGTGGTGGAGACGCAGTATTGCATCACGCTTGGTTGCGTCCCGGAGGAGTTTTATCCCGAAATCGCTGCCAACGAGGCGCAACGTGAGGAATGGGTGCGGTTGTGCGCGATCGACGAGATCGAGGGGGATTTGATCACGCCGGGGTACAGCGTGCCGGTCACAGTTGAATTTCTGGATGCGCACCCCACGCTGATGGTGGACACCCGATACTTTGGCCCCGACTTCATCGCCCCCCTTCTGGAAGCGATCGGGAATATCCAAGAGCAGACGAATGGGGTGCTTTTTCACAGTGAGAACTTCCAGGCCCTCCGGGCCCTCTCCCTACGATACCGCTCTAAATGCGATGCAATATACATCGATCCTCCTTACAACACCGATGCTTCCGCGATCGCGTACAAGAACGACTACAAAGATTCCTCATGGCTTTGTTTGATTGACAATCGCCTTTCAGCGGCACAGCCGTGTCTCCGTCAAGGTGGTGTGACATGTATTGCTATTGACGACACGGAATTCGCCACGTTGAAGTGCCTGATAGACACTACGCTAGGCCGTGCTGCAGTACTCGGTGTCGCAGCGATTAGGAGCAATCCTGCTGGGCGCTCAACGCCAAAGGGGTTTGCCGAGGCTCATGAATACGCTGTGTTTGTTGCAGCGTCAGAAGATTCGGTTGTAGGCCGTCTACCGCGGAGCGAATCGCAACTGGCTCGATACTCGGAGCGCGACACTCTTGGGCGATTCGAATGGGTGAACTTCAGAAAACATGGGGGTAGGGAGGCAACGCGCGCCGCGCGCCCCCGGATGTTCTACCCAATATTCGCAAAGCATGGTGTAGTCCGGGCACCGCAACTAGAGTGGGATGCGGCCACATCCTCATGGATGCTGCTCGAGAAACCGGAATCTGGTGAAGAGGCGATCTGGCCCATTAAGGACTCTGGTGCCGAGTTGCGATGGAAGTGGGGTGTGGAGTCGTTCAAGAAACAGCTTGAGCATTTCTGCGCACGCCCGGATCAGTCTGGAAAGACCGGTGTGTATATGAAGTCCCGGATGAACAATGAGGGAATGCTCCCGGTGACTTGGTGGGACGACAAACAATATTCGGCGACTGAGTATGGGACCAACCTCCTGACGCGCCTGTTCGGCGGGATCACCGACTTTTCCTTCCCGAAAGCGCTGAAGTTGGTGGTGGACTGTCTGAGGGCTGCAAATGCGCAGCGGGACTCTGCAATCTTGGATTTCTTCGCCGGCTCCGGCACCACTGGCCACGCTGTGATCAGCCTGAACCGCGAGGATGGCGGGCGACGCAGATTCATCCTCGTCGAAATGGGCGATTACTTCGACACCGTTCTGCTGCCGCGCCTCAAGAAGGTCACCTTCACCCCCGAGTGGAAAGACGGCAAACCAAAGCGCCTTGCGACCCACGAAGAGGCGGAGCGTTCCCCGCAGATCTTCAAGGTTTTGCGCCTCGAATCCTACGAAGACACCCTCAATAACCTGGAAACGCGGCGGTCCGAAACGCAACAAACACTTCTCGACCTTGCAGATTCCCAGGGCGAGGACGGACTCCGCGAACAGTACCTGCTTCGCTACATGCTCGACGTCGAGACCCGCGGCAGCCAATCGCTGCTCAACGTGCAGGCCTTCACCGATCCAATGGCCTACCGTCTCAAGGTCAAGCGGCCGGGCTCGGACGAGAGCCGCGAGGTCAATGTTGACCTTCTCGAGACCTTCAACTGGCTGATTGGGCTCACCGTCCAGCATATCGCCGCGCCGCAGAGCTTTACCGCTGAATTCGATCGGGATAGCGAGAAGCGGCTGCGGCTGCAGGGCCGCCTCAAGCCTGATGGGGATGGGTCGTACTGGTTCCGCACCGTCACGGGCACAACGCCCGACGGCCGCCGCACGCTCGTCATCTGGCGTAAGCTCACCGGCAACCCGGAACAAGACAACCTGGTCCTGGATGAGTGGTTCACCAAGCAGGGCTACTCGAGCAAAGACAGTGAGTTCGACCTGATCTACGTCAACGGCGACAACAACCTGGAGAACCTGAGGGCGCCGGACGAAACCTGGAAGGTGCGCCTCATCGAAGAGGATTTCCACCGCTTGATGTTCGAAACGGAGGGTGTGTGATGCCGCCAGTTAATTATCACGAGGGCCGCTTCCCGCCCGTGGATCTGAAGTGGCCGGCGTTGATCCCGCTGATCGGGCCGGCTGCGGCTGCGGTGGCACGTTACGACGGCATGCTCGCGGCTATTCCGAATCCCAGTGTCTTGCTCGCCCCGCTCTCAACCCAGGAGGCGGTACTGTCATCGCGCATCGAGGGCACGCAAACCACCATGGGCGAAGTGCTGGAATTCGAAGCAGAGAGGGAAGTCTCGTCCTCCGAGCGTCATGACGACATTCACGAGGTGCTCAACTACCGCGCTGCAATGCGCGAAGCGGAGCTGCAGCTCGCCACGCTCCCGTTCTCTCTGCGTGTAGTGCGTGAGGCACATCGTGTACTGCTGGGTGGTGTTCGCGGCCAGCACAAAGCGCCCGGTGAGTATCGCCGAATCCCGAACTGGATCGGCCCGCCTGGCTGCACCATCGAAACCGCCCACTTCGTTCCGATCGGCGCGGACAAACTCGATGGCGCCATGGGTGATTGGGAGCGCTTTGCCCACACCGAAACCCAGGACCGAGTGGTACAACTCGCCATTCTCCATGCGGAGTTTGAAGCCCTGCACCCCTTCCTGGATGGCAACGGCAGGTTAGGGCGAATGCTGGTGCCTCTGTTCCTCTGGCAGATTGGCCTGATTCGCCAGCCGATGTTTTACATCAGCGCGTACTTCGAAGCGCGACGCGACGAGTACTACGAGCGCCTGTTGGCGGTGTCGCGAGATGATGACTGGACGGGTTGGTGTTGTTTCTTCCTCGAAGCAGTGCGAGTGCAGGCCGAAGACAATCTGACCAGGGCAAGTGCAATCCTCGATCTTTATCAGAAACTCAAGGTGCGCGTGGCCAAGATGACGAGATCCCAGTACGCAATCCAGGCGCTGGACTGGATCTTCGAAAGACCGGTCTTTCGAAGTTCGGATTTCATAACGTCCGTAGCAATACCAGCGCCCACGGCACGCCGCTTTCTCCGTGTGTTAAAAGATGGCGGTGTGCTCACTCTCGTTCGAGAGGCGCGAGGACGACGGCCCGCACTCTTTGCCTTCCCCGCATTGCTGAACTGTGCGGAGGGGAGGGAGGTGCTTTGACGCTCATGCATGAAACACAATCACGCTTATCGATCATAAGAACGCAGAAAGTGGTTGACAACAATTGTTGTCATCAACCGATGAGCGACAAGTGTCGAGTACCGTTGGAGGCCAGTCGGCCCCTGCGTCCTTTTGTCGGCAGTGATTGTTATTGGGAAGCACGAGTGGTGTTTCAGGTGAGGGGTTGCTGATGTCAGGCGGGGTGAAAGGCCGTTCGGGGAATCGGACCCAGGTCCCCTTCCCCTGCAAGCTCGTTCTGAATCAGTGGTTGCTGTCGCTCTTCAATGTCAGGCGTTTTGAGGATCTGGCCGAGCACCTTCGCAGCGAAGCGCTGGAGGGGCTTGACGAGAACAATATCCACCACTTCCACCACGCCCTCACTGCACAGCTCTTCAATCTGACCGAGCTGCCCACTGAGCTGCTTCTGGAGTACGACCAAAACATCGTCAAACACACTCTGCGCCTGAACGAGCGGCGCATCACGAGAGGTGACGAGCCGATCGTCTGGAAGTACTTTCAGTACCTGGCCCTCCTGTTCACCGAAATTTACCTCGACCACTACTTTCGTGACCCGGGGGGGCTTCTCAAAGCGCTCAACGCACAGGTGGCTGCATACAACGAGGACAAACCCGAGGGCGACCAGCTTGTGGCCCTCGATGAGGGGACCGAGGCGTGGCCGCAGCTCAACAAACTAGCTTTCTGGATGGCGACCGGCAGCGGCAAGACCCTGGTCATGCATGCCAATATCCTCCAGTTTCAGTATTACCTGGAGAAGCAGGGGCGAAGGCGTGAGCTGAACCGCATCATTCTGTTGACGCCCAACGAGGGGCTTTCCCAACAGCATTTGCGCGAGTTCGAGGCAGCAGGGATTGACGCTGAGCTGTTCAACAAGGACCAGCGTGGACTCTTCTCCGGCTACTCCGTGGAGATCCTGGAGGTTACCAAGCTCCGCGAGGAGATGGGCGAGACGACCGTGGCGGTCGATGCTTTTGAAGGCAACAATCTGGTTTTGGTGGACGAGGGGCACCGCGGCGCCTCCGGCGGGGGCGACGGCGCCTGGATGCGTTACCGCAACGCACTCTGCGAGAATGGCTTCTCTTTCGAATATTCGGCTACCTTTGGGCAGGCGGTGAAAGGGAACCAAGGGCTGACCGACCTCTACGCAAAGAATGTCCTGTTTGACTACTCCTACCGTTTCTTCTACGGCGATGGATTCGGTAAGGATTACCAGATCCTGAACCTAGACGAGACGACGCAGAAGAACCACCTAGAACTCTATCTGACTGCTTGCCTGCTGTCGTTCTTCCAACAGCAGCGGCTGCACAACGAGCGGGAACGGTCGTTTCGTCCGTTTCAGATCGAAAAGCCGTTGTGGATCTTCGTCGGCGGCAGCGTCACGGCGACGCTGGCAAAGAAGGACGCCTCCGATATCGTCGAGATCCTGCAATTCCTGGCGCGCTTCGTCGTCGACCGCGCGGGCAGTGTGCAGCGGATCGAACAGGTGCTCAACAGGGGGCTTGTCACTGCAGCCGGCAGGGACTTGTTCGCTAGGCGATTCGTTTACCTCAATACCTGTGGCCTGAGTCCGGCACAGATCTTCGAAGAAACCCTGGCGACGGTTTTCAACGCTCCCGGTGGTGGCCGGCTTTACGTGGAGAACCTCAAGGGCGTGACCGGTGAGGTGGCTTTGCGGCTGGGCGCAGAAAACGATGCCTTCGGTGTGATTAATGTTGGCGACGACGCAAAACTGGTGAAACTGTGCGACGAGACTGGGCTTGGGACGGGCGATCGCGAGTTCTCGGGATCCCTGTTCCACGAGATCAACCAGCCGCACTCGCCGGTAAACCTGCTGATCGGCTCGAAGAAGTTCACCGAGGGCTGGAGCAGTTGGCGCGTCTCCACCATGGGTCTGATGAACGTCGGCAAAGGAGAGGGCGCACAGATCATCCAACTCTTCGGGCGTGGTGTGCGGCTCAAGGGTTACGAGATGAGCCTCAAGCGCAGTGGCAGGACCCAGCTCCCTGACGATCTTCAGCGGCCGAAGCACATCGGCGTGCTGGAGACCCTCGGCATTTTTGGCATCCACGCCGATTACATGGCCCAGTTCCGAGACTTCCTTGAGGAGGAGGGACTGCCGACGAATGACGAGCGCGTCGAGTTTCTCCTGCCCGTGATCAAGAACCTCGGTACGAAGAAACTCAAGACAATCCGGCTCAAGAAAACGATCAACGGTGTGACCACCGATTTTGGCGACGCTTTCCGAAAGCTAGGGCCGGTCCCGACCGTTGCAAAACCTGACACAGCTCAAGACCCAAGTACGGCGTACCTTCAGAGGAACCAGGTTGTCCTTAACTGGTACCCGAAAATCCAGGCAATGAAATCGGGAGGCTTGCTAGGCGGGGATGCAGAAGCCGCACCAAACGAAGCTCACCTCAACGCGCGCCACATGGCCTTCCTCGACCTCGACCGACTCTTCTTTGAACTCGAGCGGTTCAAAGCCGAGCGCGGGTGGTACAACCTCAACCTCACTCGGCAAGGACTCCAGGACCTTCTCATTGATCAGAGTTGGTACCGCCTCATGATTCCTGCCGAGGAACTGACCTTTGATTCATTCGAGAAAGTCAGATTGTGGGAGGAGATCGCTCTTGCACTGCTGAAGAAATACACTGAGCGCTATTACCTTTTCCGCAAACGCGAGTGGGAGCTGCCGCACCTCGAGTACAGTAACCTCGATGAGAACGACCCCAACCTCCTCGGTGTCAGCGAAACTTCCACAGGCGACTACTACCGTGTTCTCATCGACGAATCCCAGGAAGAAATCGTCGCCAAACTCCAGGAGCTGAGTTCACTTATCGACCGGGGCGACCTCCGGCCATGGGAATTCCGTGGCATGAAGGCTGTTTGGTTTGGTCAGCACCTCTACCAACCCCTGCTCTACCTCGACGACAAGATCGTCGAGATCAGTCCAGCGCCCCTCAACAAGGGCGAGCGGTTGTTCGTCGAGGATCTCCGAGAGTTCTATGACGGGAACACCGCATTCTTTGCCGATAAGGAGCTTTACCTCCTCCGTAACCTCAGTCGGGGCCGAGGTGTCGGCTTCTTCGAGGCCGGCAACTTCCATCCAGATTTTATCCTCTGGCTCCTCACAGGCGGCCGTCAGCATGTCATCTTTGTCGATCCTAAGGGGATCCGGCACATTGGCTCAAACGATCCGAAGATACAGTTTTACAAAACCATCAAGGACATTGAGCAGCGCCTTGGGGACTCCAACGTAACTCTCGATTCCTTCATCGTCTCCAACACCCCGTCGCACACGATGGAGATGTTCTGGGGATTGAAGAAGGAGGAGATGGAGGATCGGCACGTCCTGTTCCAGGTAGAGGATCAGAACACGTACATCGAGGACATGCTTGGCATCGTGCTTTCGCCAACCAGAAGTCCAATAGCACCAAGCCCGGAACAGCCTGGGCCGCAATCTCAGGCTTTGGTTCAGTCGAAAAGAGAGTAAACGAATGGAGACACAGTCAATCTCGATGGTGCGCTTCAACGCTTTGGCTGGCTACTGCAGGCGGCCGGAGGCGGGGTTCTTTTGCGATGAATTGGCGTGGTTCGAATACGGGGCCGAACATCGGTGCCAGGTCCGTCCTTCCAGTCTTTCTTGAAGCAAACGGTACCCGACGTGCGCGTCATGCGGAACATTGGTTAACTTTCGAAAACCCAAGCCTTTCCCTCGTAGCTCAGAGCGATTTGGCCAGCCTGGTTGATCTCCCCGATTGCCAACGGCTGTGATTCAACTCCGGTCCTTGGGAAGATCGAGGTGCCTCACAGCGTCAGGAACAGGGACGGCGTCAGTTGGCAGATTCAGCGCCAGGGTAAGTGGATAGCTTCAGCAGCGGCTGGGCAGCGACCGTTAGCGGAGCCCCTCGCCGGTGATGACTCGATGCCGACCTTCCTCCACCCAGCGGTTCATCGCGTCACGCCGAAACTGCCGACGCAGCTTCCGGCTCAATCCGACTTGATCAAGGAATGCTTCCAGCGACACCGCAAGTTCGGAAAATCCCAACAGGCAGAGAGCTACGGTAGCCAGGCGGTCGCCTGTGCAGAACGAGGGCGGATTTTCGCCCTGCCATGTCTTGAGGAGTGCCAGAGCCTCCAGTTCCCCAAGATGAACGCTTTCAACCAGGGTAGGATCAAAAAGACCCAGAGTATCCTGAAGAAGCTGAGCGTCGGCTTCCATTACCTCGACAGCGCCACTTTCGATGAACCGGCTAAGGTCGATCGGTTTGCCTACCCCTTCACCTGAATCCCAAAACTCAACCTCACGCCCGGCTACCACAGAGGGAATTACCAGCTCGGCACGCTCGACCATTTGGTCCCAGACGCCAAGCCGATGAAGCTCAATGATCGGCCCGGCGTCAAGAAGACAAAACCGTGGCTTCATCAAAACTCTCGTCGAGATCGAGATCGAGGCCGTACTCGGCCAATCGAGGTTCGACCATTCCGACTGTGGTCTCCAAGAGCTCGGCGAGCTTTCCGATACTGATGAGTCCATCTGCCCAAGCTCGATACGCCAACAGAACAAAACGCCGAGGCAATTCAGACTCCTTCAATGGGGTCTCTGATTGCAGGGTCGAAGGCCAATCGCTTCTCCTCGGTGATGCCAGAAGGTCATTGACCCTTGACTCGGTAAGGAGACCCATGTTTTTCAGTCGCCACAAGAACGCTGACGGGCTCACGGCGAATGCATCGGCCTGCGAAAGGAACCGGTGCCACTGCCAAGTTTCGATCGATTGCACACCAATGCGCTCACGAATTCCGCCTGCCGGTAGGACCAGGGCGCTGGCAAATACATTGGCAAGTTGTTCGTTTCTGGATTCCTGTTCAGGCGAGAGAGTCTTGACGGCCTCCCACGTCAAAAGGTGAAACAGCTCGTGGCCGAGACTGAACGCCCGGCGCGTCGTGATCTCATCAGCGTTTTCAAGAATGGCATCCCCGAAGTCACCACGGGCTGCGGCGCCAGACCCTCCCACCAACGAGGTAAGGAAGACCTTGACGCCTGTGTGTTCCTCAAGGACCCGGCGGAGGCTCAGGGCGGGAACCTCTCCCAAACTCAGGGTTTTACCGATATCCTCTGCCCATCCTCCCACGACCTCGAAACTCGTTTTCCCTGGATCGAGTGGGTAGGACGGTAGAACACGATGAGGCTCTTCGTCTGTGATCCGTTCCACGAAAGCATATCGGCGGCATCGCTGGAGAAAAACCGACTCTTCTTTGCCCCTGGCTTCCGGATTCGTGATCTGACGCCATAAGACCAAGTCGGGACTCCTGGGTATCCTCCCCATGAGAAGCTCACGAACCTCCACATGGAATAGTTCTGCAAGTCGGATGAGCTCAGACGCCTTCAACGACCGGCCCCCCTTCTCGATGGCGGATACGGTCTGGTGATGGCTCAGGGCAGCTCTTTCAGCCAACTCCGTCTGTGTCCATCCGGCCCGTTCCCTGAGCGCACGGACCACTTCGCCAATGGTCACGTCGTGACTTGAAGTCATGGGGTTCTCCCTCCTATTGAATCTAACGCTTTCCAAGAAGAAATTCAAGAGAATCTTGAATATATGACGACTTCGTGGAAAAATCTAATGAAATGGTCCAAAAACACAATAAATTCTTGCATTCATGAATTAACTGCACCTCGGCATTCCCAGGAGTAGCTTGTCTCTGGTGCCGGGATACACACCGGCTGTATCGGTGGGTGTTATCAGAAGAATTCCGACTACTCGACAGCTTTTTCCACTCGGCTCAGGAGACCTCGCAGCTGGTTGTATACCTCAGGTGGACGATGTGGGTGCTCACCCCGTAGCGAATATCGGTAGTAGCCGGCGATCAAACAGAGCTCGTGGACGTGAACGTCGGTTCTGGTGACCGGCGCCCCTCCTGCCTCACGGTATTCCTCCAACAAACGATCGAACCCATCCGCCATCTGGAACGGCCGCCGCGCACCACGAGTGATGATAGCCAGGTCGTACGCGGGATTGCATCTCATTGTCCTCTCTGAATTCATCAACGAACACACCGTACGGCGCTCCGCCCGCGGTGAATCCCATGGCAGGATCAACAGATTCGTTGGGAAGCCGCCTTGCAGCTGAGGCAAAGGGAGGCGAGAATAGCCACCATGAAAACTCCCAGCACAATTCCACTTCCGCATTCAATTGAGGACCTTGAGGCGTTTCAAGAACTTCGCAGCCGAGCTTCGGGAAAACTCGGCGGGTTGCCTGCCGATATGGTTGCGCGACACGTTCTGTCGGTGACCACCGGCGCCGACTGGCCGGTGCAGAGGGCCGCGCTGGAGGCCGTCTTCCGGCGTTTCTCCTTTGCACGTCGCGATGGGCTCAAGGTTGCGACTCGCCCCCGCGGACACGTCGGTCTCGGGCTCTACGAGACCCGACGCCATGGTGACGAGAATCGGCCATACCGGACTCTTCTGGCCGCGGTGAACCCCCTCGTCGGAAGCTGTGATTGCAAGGACTTTCGGAAAGGGGGACTCGGGCTTTGCAAACACCTGCTGGTGGTGCTTGAAGACCTGCTGAAAAAACCCTCGAAGTGGCAGCGTGCTACGGCGGCTGGGTTGGAACCAGCAACCTTGAGTCCCCGTCTGACCTGGGATCCCGTAAGGCCCCTTACCGGACCCGGCGACTGGCTGGATAGGGTGGCATGGTCACCGGAGTCAGTCAGTAACGGGGACGGCGAACCTTTGCCTGAGGTGGTCGGCCGTTGGTTTGCCGCCACAACGGATGAGACCTGGGGGCTTTCAGGAGGGGGTGCGCCTCCGGATCCCCATACGCGTCTGCAGCTGGTGGAGGACCTACAGTTGTATCTTCAACGCCAGGATTCGAGCAGGCGAACGGTTGGCCATGACCCCGCGCTTGGTCCTCTGCTGGATACGGAGATTCGGCGGTTGAACCGGAAGTTCAACGGCGAGACCCTCAGTGCCAAAATGAACACATTGTTGAAAACGATCAAGCGACCGCTGTATCCGTATCAGCAGGAAGGAATCGCAAGGTTCCTCAGCAAGGGAAGGCTGTTGCTCGCCGACGACATGGGGCTCGGCAAGACCGCTCAGGCGATCGCAGCCTGCCACGTTCTGTGGCATTGCGGCGAGGTGAAGCGCGGTCTGCTGGTGGTGCCGGCGCCCCTCAAGTCACAGTGGGCCCGCGAATGGGCTCTGTTCTCCGACGTTCCGGTACGGGTGGTCGAAGGTTCACCACCACAGCGGGAGGAGATCTACCATGAGCAGCGCCAGGGATTTCTGATCACCAACTATGAGCAGGTACTTCGGGATCTACCTCTCATGCATGGATGGTCGCCGGACATGATGGTTCTCGACGAGGCGCAACGTATCAAGAACTGGGCCACCAAGACGGCCGGCTACGTCAAACAGCTCCAGCCGCAATACCGGTTGGTACTGACCGGAACTCCCATGGAGAACCGTCTCGAAGAACTGGCCTCGATCATGGATTGGGTGGATGAGTACGCCTTGGAACCCAAGTGGCGCCTTGCACCATGGCACGCAACATTGTGCGACGGCCTCCAGGAGGTGGCAGGCGCCCGCAACCTCGATACCCTGCGCACCAGGCTTGAGGAAACCATGGCCAGACGGCTGCGGCGGGACGTGCTTGACCAGTTACCCCCACGAACCGACACTAGGGTTCCGGTCGAACTGACCCCGGCTCAGCGGATCGAGCATGATGATCTGGCGCCTCCCATTGCCTCCCTGCTCCGGAGAGGCAAGACCCGCCCCCTCACCCAGCCCGAATTCCTCAAACTGATGCAGTTGCTTGCGACCCAACGCATCATCTGCAACGGTCTTGCCCAACTGCAGTTTGTGGA
This sequence comes from Thermoanaerobaculales bacterium, assembly GCA_021107705.1. Taxonomy (GTDB): domain Bacteria; phylum Acidobacteriota; class Thermoanaerobaculia; order Thermoanaerobaculales; family Sulfomarinibacteraceae; genus JAIOSJ01. Next base: position 12,128 of record JAIOSJ010000098.1, read on the forward strand.
TGTATGGCCCACCCTGAGCGGGACAGACAAGGCGCAGGATGCCGTGCTGCGCAGCCTGGACAGCCCGAAACTCCTGGAGGTGCGTGAGCTTGTTCGACAGCTCGTGATCGACGGCGGTCACAAGATCGTTGTGTTCAGCCAGTGGCGCCGGATGCTGCAGCTGGCGAGCTGGGCAGTCGGTGACCTTCTTGCCGAGAATGGGCTGCGCAGCGCCTTCTTTTCCGGTAACGAGGGCCAACAACGGCGCACGCAGAACATCATCGATTTCCACGATGACCCGAGCATGGCGGTGCTCTTCTCAACCGATGCCGGTGGGGTGGGCCTCAACCTGCAGCGAGCCGCTTCTACGGTGGTCAACCTCGAGTTGCCCTGGAATCCCGCGGTGCTCGAACAACGCATTGGTCGAGTTTACCGCCTCGGGCAGAAGCAGCCGGTTCAGGTATTCAATCTGGTAAGTGAGCAAGGCATCGAGGCCCGTATTGCTCACATCGTCGGCGACAAGCAGGCGCTTTTCACTGGGCTTTTCGACGGCACCAGTAACGAGCTGAAGTTCACCGGGTCGGGAGGGTTTCTGGACCGAATGGAACGACTTGTGGAGCCGGTTTCGGCGCCGGAACTCGGCGACCCCGAGGAAGCCATCGATCAAGTGGTGACGCCGGCGCGGAGTCAGGAACCTATTGAGCAGGCGCCAATCACCATTGCCGTCCCACCTTCGGCACCTTCGGAACCCAGTCAACCCATTGCGCCGTCGATCGCGGCCGAGCCACAACTGCCGCCCACATCCCCGCAGGTCCAGGGTTCACAGATCCAGCAACTCTTCACCGCGATCCAGGTCGAACGTACACCTCAGGGTGGCCTCAAGATCGAGGCGCCACCGGAAGCGGCCGGTGCGCTGGCTGCCATGTTCCAGGGCATGGCCAATTTGCTGGCCGGGGCGGCCGGCCCGGCGACGTCGGAGTAGGGCGCTCATAGATTTTGAGGTTGTTCTCCATCGGTGGTCCGACCTTTTGCTGCGGGTCGCTTCGTTTAGTGCAGGAGCAAAAGGTCCGACCTCCCCGCGGGGAGGTCTTTCAAAAACAGTTCTCCCGGAAACGAAGCAGGCCATCACTCGTCTTGTCTGCGGGGCCGGGAGCCCATTTGGATTATTCTGCCTTCCCGGGTCCGCAGACAAGGCGACGCTGGGGTGGCGGAGCCACGCCAGAAGGCCAGCGCCCCAAACGAGTTTGCCTACGAAGCCACCTCAGAACCGTGCCGGGCTTTAGGTGGACTCGGTGCCGGGTCCGCCCCCCAGTCTTTCTGATGCGGCACCTCTAAGAGGTCGTTGCGCTGTTCAGAAGTCCTTGTGGGATCGTGATTTGCAACAGGGGTCAAAACTTCTTTACCCCAGACAGGTCCCGTCACCATTGACTCTCAGGGCTCAGACAGTGCGATTCCTGCCAAA
>JAIOSJ010000277.1 GCA_021107705.1 Thermoanaerobaculales bacterium
GTGGTGGATGTAGCAAATGGGTACCTTTTTCTTACGAGTGCTGGTGTAATCACAAACTTCCGAAGGGCCAAGGATTTTGAGGTCACTCACTTTGCCGGTTTACCTAACAATGCAACGGTTTGCGTGAGCGACTTCTTTTCCGATGACCTATCCTGTCCCCCGCAAGAACCCCATCCAGCCGATCTGAGGGGGCCGAAGGCTCCGAAATCAACGACCGATGACTCGGAGACGGGAAACTGATCGGCCGGGAGATGACGAAGACCGAGCCGAGCTATGTCCCAGCGAATCCTGGAGAAAAAGTGACGAGTACTCGACAGCGCGTGCTCGCGCGCGCGAGGACTGGGGGCGGGGAACGGAGAATTTGTGAGGGATGAGGAGGAACACGTGTTCGGCAGACAGGTGTCGAGGCATCAGTGCCATCAGTGCCAGGTCCGGTCTTCCCGGTATTATGGTATTCTGACTCGGGAACATTGATTCGTGCCACGATCACTGAGGTTGTTGACTGAGGGGGGTATCTACCACGTCTACAATCGCTTCGCTCGAGGCGAGGCGATATTTGATGGTGGTTGGGAATGCGGTCGATTCCTTGAATTGATCGAAAAGACCAAGAAGAAAGACGGCTTCGCAGTCCTTGCATGGTGCATGATGAACAATCATTTCTTATGCGCAGCATCGCATAAGTAGTGGTTCGACATCAGGGCGAAGCCCAACACGGTCAGCTTATGAACCGATGAGACTTCCGAGACAGATTCCAAAAAGGAGTCTGCGTCCCTTTGCTGAGCAAAACGCATCTCGCCTCGATGAGTCCTGCAGTAGACGTGATAGATCCCGCCAGAAACGAATAGACGTGGTTTTCTTGGCATGACACCTCTCCTTGAGGTTCATGCGTGGATGGGGTACTCCGATCCTAACCGTTACCGCTCAACTTCCGCAAGGTCCGCAAACCTGGAACCGTTTGCAAACCTGGAACCGTTTCCGGGAACCGTTTCCGTTTCCAAGCTGTCTCGCGACGAAATACGGTGAGAAGGTCGGGCTAAGCTGATTCCCGACGGCTAAAAATGATTCCCGATCGCCAGGTACCATCGATCTCGACCACCTTCGGTGTAGCCGTAGCCCAGGTAGAGGGGGCCGATCGGGGTCTCTGCCCCGATGAAGGCGGTGCCGCCGTAGAGAAAGTCGTCGAGGGACACTGAGTGGTCGTAGAAGAAGGTGTTGCCGGCCTCAAGGGAGATTCCGGCATAGAGCCGGATTGCGATCCCGGCGAGGTCGATCTTCTTCATGCGCCGGTAGCTCTGGATTCTGGCGAAGGCGAGGGTGTTGCCGTAGAGTTCTCTAAAACCCAGGCCGGAAAGGCGGCCGGGCCCCCCCAGAAAGAAGAAGTCTGCGAAGTTGGTGGCCGGTTCCCGGTTTTCACGGTATTCGAGGTAGGGAACGACGGTGTACTTCCCAAAGCTCCATGCTCGACCCATCTTCAGGGAAAACTGTGTCATTTCGTTGTCCGAACCGATGGCCTCGAGAGTCCGAGTGACCCTAAGATCGATTTCACTGCCCGACCTGGGAAACATCACTGAATCCTCGGTGTCGTGGTAGAACCTCAGTTCGAAGCCGGCCCGGTCTTCCTCGAGATCGGGGAGGATCGGATCACCGATCTGAAGGTCGAAGGTGTTGTCTGAGTAGAAGGCGGCCAATCGGATCTCGCTGTGGTTGCCCAGAACGTAGCCGCCGGCAACATTGATCTTCTGGTCGCCGAAATGGTAGGTCGCCAGGGGTTCGCCTTGGATCCAGATATCCTGACGGATACGGGAGATGCTGATCGACGGGACGACAAACCAGCGAAGCGTGTTGCCCAGCGGCTGGTAGAACTCACTGAAAAGCCGAGAACTGGAGCCGATATCCAGGATGGTCTGCCACTCACCATCATGCCGGTTGGCGGGCAGCATCTGGTGCCGGACGCCAAAACTATACGCCCCGTTGCCGTCGAAGTCGTCGAACAGGCCCAGGCCGATCTGGAACGAATGCCGACCGTAGGGTGGGGCCGGGGCATTGATGACCAACTCGCGCAGGCCATCGACTTCATCGACTCGGAAGCTGATGACGCCCGAGTGGCGGAGGTGGTACAGGCGCATGATGTCTCTCCGGAGGTCCTCGGGGTCGAGGTCGACCGGGGTTTGGAGGTTCAGCGCGGTGAGAGCGACGGGGTCCTTGACCAACCCGGCTCCCTCAAAACGGACTCGATCGATGTGGATCATAGGGGTGGGTGGGCGGCGCTGCTGCCGGAAGAAGGTCTCCCGCTGGGAAGGGGAGCCGGCCAGGGGCCGGAGTTGATCGGCCGCAGCTCGGGTGGCTGCGTCTCCGAGCGCGACGGTCTCCGTCGCCCGGTCAAAGTCCAAAAAGCCGATGTCGCCAAGGTCTGGACGAATCATCACGTCGCCTTGACGAAGCCTGGAGACGTCGGTCCTCCTATTGCCGACGGTCAGAAGAGAGTTGAGCCGGTTGTAGACATCCCAAAAGTTCTTCAGTTTCATATCGGGCGATTGCATCGGGCTGCTGATATCGACGGCGATGATGTGTTCGGCGCCCAGAGATTGGGCGATACCGATGGGGAGATTGGCGACCGATCCGCCGTCGATCAGTGTTCGGCCTTCATATTTGACTGGGGGGAACATGCCGGGAATCGACATGCTGGTGCGCATCGCCCGGGCCAGGCTTCCGGAATCCAATACCACCGCTTCCCCATTTTCGATGTCGGTTGCCACCGCTCGGAATGGGATCGGAAGCCGGTCGAAGTCCCGTTCCGGCCGGCTCCGGGCTTCCAGGGTCTCGAGCAGAATCTCGAGGCTCTGGCCGCTCAGTAGGCCGGCAGGGAGGTAGAAGCCGTCTTCGTCGAAATGGAGCCGAGCCTTGATCAGGTAGGGTCGGTCGTCCTGCTTTCGTCGGAAGCTCAGATCGTTGCGGGGCACCTTGTCTGTGAAGACCTGATTCCAGTCGATCGACACAAGTAATTCTTCGATCTCGTCCGGGGACCAACCGGCGGCATAGAGCCCGCCGACGATCGAGCCCATGCTGGTGCCGACGATCATATCCGGGGCGATCTGCATCTCCTCAAGGACCCTGAGAACCCCGATGTGGGCCGCGCCGCGGGCGCCGCCTCCGGAGAGAACCAGCACGAGTTCCGGGGCATCGTTCGCCGGCGAGTGAGCCGCCGGGTCGA
>JAIOSJ010000409.1 GCA_021107705.1 Thermoanaerobaculales bacterium
AATCCCTGGTTTCTCGCAGGACATCGACGACTGATTCGACGGCCTTGTCCACCCAGCGGAGATTTCCGTCGTAAAGGGCAACCAAATCGCCGAGTTCGTCATCGCTCGGAACCCTCTCTCCCTTCTCAATGGATTGAATGAAATCGATAGAATCAGTGTCGCCTCTTTCATGTCCGGGTCTCCTGAAAATATCGTGCTCGTCAGGGGGTTGATATGGAGCATGAGGCGGTAACATGTGAAGCATCATGAAAAGCGGGCGGTCCCTGTTCGCGGCGCGGAGGTAGACCTCGGCCTGCTTCACCAGAGGGGCGGGGTCCAGAGCCAGTTTCTTAACCCTGCCCCAAACCTCGTGGAACTCGTCGTAACCCTGGTTTGCGCCGCTCGCGGTACTGTGCTTCGGCGTTGATGAAATCCCGACGGTCTGATAACCCATCTCGCCCAAATGCTCGGCGAGCGTGGTCTCAAATTCGCTGAGGCGGTGGCTGCCTTTACCTACGACCCCGTGGGTCGCAAATGACAGACCGGTCATCATGGTGGGTACCGAGCAGACAGTGTAAGGGGCTTGAGCGTAGACGTTGTCGAAGAGCAGACTTTCTTCGGCCAGGCTGGCCAGGAACGGCGTGGTTGAGCGTGGGTAGCCAAAGGCCTCGAAATGGTCGGTCCGGGCCGCGTCGAGAATGATCACGATCACGTCGGGATGCCTGCTGTTCGTGTTCGGGCCGGCCTTACGTGGGGGAGTGGGATCGGTCATGGTTTGCTCTTCGGACTGCGGATCAACCACGAGGCGAAACCGGCTGATTGTCAGGGCCGCATCAGGGGATAGCGATTCGATGTCAAGTATGAAAGCGTGCTCGCCACTATCATCGAGGCCAAGTTCAACGGGCAGACCTTTTCGACCCAGAATCCTGGAGGTGCGCTCGCGGTTGGTGAAATCGTTGGTCCCAACGAGAGGCCGGTCAAGCACCAACCGACAGGTCGCCTCCCCCCTGTTGCCGTAGTCCTCGACATCCAAATCGCATGCGAAAGAGCGCGCCCCAGGCGGTACCATGAACGGCAGGATGACTCTTCCTTCACGTTGAACCACGAGGTGCCCGGTGTCCGCAGCCACCTTAACCGGAGATGACCAGTCGAGGCTCTCGAAAGGCACGTCGGGATCCCGCAACAGGGCCAGACGTTGGGGCCTCAAACGGGCATTTATCGGGGCGTGGATCTCTACGGTGTTATTTCCGGCATGCACAGTTCCGGCCGGCACCTCAACACGAAAAAGGCCCAAGTGTTCCGCCATCTGGCTTGTGCGGCATCGGGTTTCGTTGAGGAATACCGAGATCTCAGTCACCACGGTATTTCCCTCGTCGATCCGAGGCGAAAATTCGACAAAAAGGAGGCGGTGCCCCGCTGTGATGAGGAACAATTTTGATGCCCAGCTACTGCCACCGTCACCCAAGGGCCGGTTCTCCTCGTCGGAGCACATCAGCCATCGTGGAACCTTGTTGCCGGACAAGAGGGCCGGCCTCGCCTTGAAGTTGATGAGCAAGTCGGAGGGGAGAAATTCATAGTTCAGTGGCAGAGCGAGGGTCTTTCCTTTGGCTTGTTGTTGCGGGAGGAGGTATACGAATCCGATGGTAATCGCACCGAGGAGGAACGCTGCAAGAGTTACTTTGCTTTGCCATTTAAAACGTCCCACGGGTAACACACTCCCCCAATCCGGATGTGGCAGAACTCCGAATCACTGCCAGAAAATCGTTGGCGTTCTATCCCAGGCTGATGATACACCAGAGGTCAGTATTTGATCCTCAGCGGGGTTCAGTTCCTGCGGCCGGACTGGAGCCTGCGGATTATATCGGCCGCCAGTCGTTCAAAGCGACCAATTGCAGCACAGGGAATCCGCAGTGGCAGAGGGTTGAAATACCTTGGATTCAAGAGGTCGTCAGATTTCGAGACAATCCCATTTTTCAGAGCAATCTCATGCAGCTCGGTATGGGGGTAAATCCGCATCGTGCTCAAGGAGAAACGGAGTCTTGCCGTAATCCAAAGTTGGGACAAGAATCCCAGGAGGTGAAAAAAAGAACGAAAGGTCTCTCCAGGTCCATTCATCAGAAATGCGTACTTGTATGGAATTCGAGCCTGGCGACACCACCTGTATGCCTGACGCAATTGACTTTCCGTATGCCCTTTGTTGTACAACAGCAACGTGGTCGGGTGACCGGCATCAGGACCGTAGATCACCAGATCACATCCGGCATCTCGGGCGAGAATGATCTGCTCCTGTGTGACGTGAGACTCGTTGAAGAAGGCCTGCCAACGGATCTTGAGACGTCGTCGGAGAATCTCTCGACAGATCGTTTCGGCGTGCCGTCGAGGGACATTGAATACCGAGTCACAAAAAAAGAAATCTCTTGCACCACTCTCAACCAGATCTTCGATCTCGTCAACTACATCATTTGGCGCCCGGGTTCTCATCGAACGCCCGTCGAGAAATGGATAGGTGCAGGATACGCACAGAAAAGGGCAGCCTTGTTTCGTCTGAACACCGATTCTCGCTCCAGCGGCCACATAGTCATCCAGCGGGAACAATGATCTGTCCGGCGCCGGCAATGCAGAAAAATCACCCAGAGCACAGCGCTCGCTGAAAACGATCTTGCCGTTTTCGCGATAGCACAACCCGGAGACACCGCAAGGGTTGTCCAGGCGTTGCAGAAGTTCCGAAAGCGTCGATTCCGATTCAAAAACGACACCTATGTCAATCGCTGAGAATCGTTTCATGATGGTTTCGGCAAACAAGCTGAAACCCGGTCCACCAACGATCACAATAGCCTCAGGGACCTTCTGTTTGACGCTGTGAATGCATTTTTCAAACGATGGGAGGTAGGAGTGGCGGTCATAAGAAGCGGAAGAATCCACATTCCGAAGAGCAATGGCCACAACGTCGGGATCAAATTCCCTGAGCCCCTCGGCCAAAGCCTGATCTGGAGAGACCTCCAGTTGAAGATCACAACCACGAACTTCGTGTCCGAAAAGACCGAGTGCGGCATACGCCAGTCCGAGGGGGAACACCGGAAGTTCCCTTCGGCCAGGATGGGGATTTACAAGAAGGACTCTCAAAGTTCACCTCTGCTGTTGGAGAGTATACGCATTCGCCAATTGACTCTGGTTCCATGCCCCACTAGGCTTTGGGTCGTGAGTCGCTTGGGAAATTCGAAACCATCAGACACATTCTCTGGTTGCTGTCCGGCCTCGGATTGGAAGTAGGCGTCCGTGCGTCCGGCAACTCTTGTTCGCTTCGCCTCTGCTTCGGTGGCCTACAAGCTCTTCGGGAGGCGTCGGCCGCTCAATCTTATGTTGGGCTTGACCGACCGGTGTACCGGCAACTGCTCCTACTGTTCGATCCCCGAAAGGCGCTCGGAGGAGATGTCGCTTCCGGAAATCCTGAACCTCCTGGTCGAAGCGGCTGATCTGGGCTGCCGGCGGTTGGGGCTCTGGGGTGGCGAACCGCTGTGCCGGT
>JAIOSJ010000375.1 GCA_021107705.1 Thermoanaerobaculales bacterium
GTCTTCCTCGTGCGTGCAAACCGATCATCACCAGAGACGCGACACCGGATAGGCATCGAAGATCGGATCGGCCGAAACAAGCTCCAAGTCCTCGGTCAAAGCCTGAGCCGCCAGCAAACGATCGAAGGGGGCTCTGTGGTGAAAGGGGAAATGCTCGACGGCCAACGCATGCGACGCGTTGATCGGCAATAGCCGCGCTCTCAGCGCTTCCAGTTGTCCCTGTAGAAAGGCGTCCAGGGGGAGGTCCATTTCCAGCTTTCCCAGACTTTTCTTGATTGCCATCTCCCAGACCGAGGCGACACTAATGCTAATGTCAGCATCTGAGAGCAGAGCATCCTGGATGGAAGCCGGCAGCCGTTCGTAATCGGTCGCTGCCCAGATGACGACGTGAGTGTCGAGGAGCAGACGTCGACTCAACGGTAGGCGCCAAAGTCTTCGAGGGGTTCATCGAAGTCCTCGGATACCCTGACCAGCCCCTTGGCCGTACCCAGTTTCCGAACGCTCTCATCCGATTGAATCGCCACCAGCCGCGCCACCGGCCGAGAACCCCGAAGAATCACAACCTCTTCACCCTCCTCCACGGCCCTGAGCAGCCGAGAGAGGTGCGTCTTCGCCTCATGAATTCCAACGGTTGTCATAGATTCAATCTAACTTAGTTTACTAGCTTAGTCAACTCCATTCCCTCGATTTCCCGATCGTCATGAGAACGCGACAATAAGAAGGAATACAGGAAAAACACAATAAAGCCCTTCCTCATAATCGACTTGCCGGCCGGGCCGAAAATACAAACCCAAGCCCAAAAACTCCCCTGCACCTGCCCTCTTCCTGACTTCCTTCTATTCCACACAAAAAGACGCCGGGCAGCGGGTTCGGCGCTACGGCAATTGTAATGATTTTACTTGACCTTGCTCTGTTCGTAATTATATATTTGGTCATGCAATCATTTTTCTGGAGGATGCCAGACGGCTGTGGTTCCTCTACGAGTTCCTGACAGGCGAAACGCTCCCGTTGGATGCTGTGAAGCGCGGGAACTACATCGACCTATTCGACCCGAATGAATACTACACGGTAACCCCGGCACGCAGGGTTCAACGTCAGCGTGTCAACGACAACTTGTTGGGCGAACCTCGATTCTGCCCGACGATTCGCCGCACCGACACCCTTCGCAGTCTCGAAGCGGCCGACCTTCCCATGCGATGCAGACGGGCCGTGTCCTCTTACTCGCCGGAATTGCTCAGACGGGCGATGAGCTACCTCTACACCAAGGAAACAAAATCGTCCTTCGAGATCGAGCACATCAAACCCAGCTCGACCTGAACCGAACGCTTTGTCGCGCTGCTTCAGCTGGCTCAACGCGAGGATTTCTGCGAGAAACCGAAACTGATTGACCTGCAGAATCGCATTGTCGATCCACGATTTTCCGAGTCCGATTACCGGAAGAGCCAAAACTATGTCGGCGAGGCAATCGCTTTGGGGAGTGAGAAAGTTCATTTCGCGTGCCCGAAGCCGGAAGACCTGGTGGACCTGATGGAAGGCTTGATCGCCTCCCACAAGCGTATGGACGGTGGGGGCGTGTCCGCAGTGGTTCATGCCGCTGCCGTGGCATATGGTTTCGTTTTCCTGCATCCATTCGAGGACGGCAATGGTCGAATCCACCGATTCCTGATCCACAATATTCTTGCCCGTAGAGGTTTTACCCCCAAGGAAATCATGTTCCCCGTATCGGCATCCATGCTGAAGGACCTCGTCGACTACGATGCCTCCCTGGAGGGATTTTCTCGACCGCTCATGGGCCTGGTGGCATATTCCCTCGACGTAGACGGCCGAATGACAGTTGAGAACGATACGGCCCGGTGGTACAGCTATGTCGATATGACGGCCCAGGCGAAGGCACTCTTCCGGTTCATCGAGCAGACCATCGACAAGGAACTCCTCGGAGAACTGGCGTTCCTGGCAAGCTACGACCAGACCAAGAGTGCTCTCCAGGAAATCGTTGACATGCCCGACCGGCAGATCGATCTCTTCATTCGGTTCTGCCTGGGGAACAATGGCCGACTCTCGACCCGAAAACGTGCAAGCCACTTTGACTCCCTGACGGAGGATGAAGTCACCCGCATGGAGCAGGCAATCCAGTCCGCCTATGGAAGCAATCGGTCGGCCGATACATAGCGACGGTTGTGAAATTGTGGCGTGACAGTGATTCGAGAAACAACATGAACCTCCTTCATGAACAACCTGCCTGCCGACCGGACCGAAGGCACAATCCGGGTCCAAAAAGATTCCTATTCCTACACCCTCTTCTTCCTGGTCTCCTTCCTTATTCATTTCTTTTTCCTAATTTTCGGGCCGGGCATGTGCTAGACTAGTCTTACACTGGTCGAAGGAGGTTCTCATGAACACGGTCGGCGCCTACGAAGCCAAAACACACCTCTCCGAGTTGCTGATGCGAGTCGAAAAAGGTGAGTCGATCGTCATCACCCGTCACGGGACACCAATCGCGGAACTTCGCCCCGTCGAGGGCAGGAGCACCGAGGCTATCGCCGCCGCCATCAAAATCCTCGGCGATTTTCGATCCAAACATTCGGTAGGCGCCGACGAGGTCCGAGAGATGATCGAGGAAGGCCGCAGGCACTGATGCCTTTCGTTCTCGATTGCTCCGTAACCATGTCGTGGGTCTTCTCGGACGAACGTACACCCGACACCACAGAACTCCTGCAGTCCCTCACTGAGGATGTTGCAGTCGTTCCCCAAATCTGGAGCTTCGAAGTCGCCAACGTCCTCTTGGTCGCGACCAGGAGGGGCCGCATTAAACACAATGATCAACTCCATCTGGTCGCTGCGATTACTGCCCTTCCCATCGAGGTCGACAGAGAATCCCACAGCCAAGCCTTGACGGCAACTCTGAATATCGCTTCCGAACAAGGTCTTTCTGCCTACGATGCCGCCTATCTCGAACTGGCTCTCAGGAGAAGCCTCCCTTTGGCAACCCTGGACAGACGACTGAGAAGCACCTGTGCAGCCGTCGGTGTTGTCTCAGTGTTGGGGTGAAGTCCCAGGAACACAGAAACGCCGGGCGACTGTCGTATCCTTTAACCGTGAACAGAGTTCTCACTCTCGCCGGCACATCGGGATTGGTCGCGCTGACGGCATGTAGCTCGCCGAACCTCGACGAGGTGGACCTTGCCTCGATCGCCCGATTCGGTGAAGTTCGACGCGAACGAAGGGTAGTTCCTCTCGCCGATAAAGGAGCAACGGAGTGCTCTTCGAACGGGCGTTCGCCCAGTCATCATGGACCAAGCCATCCATGGTCTCACTGCTCAGCGGCCTCCTCACAACAGAGCATGGCGTCAGGACGCGTGAGCCGGTGATTCCGCCGCAGGTGGAACTGATCGCCGAGCGGTTTCAGGCCGCCGGCTACCGAACCGGGGCCTTCACAACCAACGCCTATCTGATTCCGTCAGCGGTCTTTTCCGAGATGACGTACGAAGGCCGAGAGGGTTTCTCTGCTCGTCATGGGTCCTATAAATTCATCCAGCCCCTGTCCCGAAACTTTCTACCTACCGGAGCACTGTTCGACCTCGACCCGGGGGAGATGCGAAACGTTGCCGATGAGCATCCGGTCACGGCGGCGTGGTTGGCCCAGGAGGGGCGACGGATGATGAGCCGGCTCGAGAACGCACCTCAGGCCGGGGAACCGGCGATCCTGAACGACGAGCAACGTCGTGGGTTGGAAGCGCTGGGATATCTGGACCCGGATGGGGAGAGATGAGACATGAAGACTTTGCCGTTTTGCCAATAATGTGGTCTAGGCCCAAACCAGAGCGCAAGAGATGGCGCAACTCACCGCCAGTTAGCGCTTGATTTGGGCAAAGGGGGTGTAGCCCACATACAATGAGCGGGTGAAGATCATCACGACACACCTGTCGGCAGATTTTGACGCCTTTGCATCGGCAGTCTGTGCACAGCGCCTTTGGCCGGATCACCTGATCCTCTTCCCGGGTTCTCTGGAGGCCGCGGTACGGCGTTTTCGCGCCGAAATGTCCATTCCCATAAACGAGGTAAAACTCAAAGAGGCCCGCCGTCACAAGATCGAGCATGCCGTCGTGCTCGACACGCCGAGTCCAACCCGGCTGGGCGAGGTGTGGGATTTGATCCAGCGCGATGGCTGCCCGGTGACTCTGATCGACCACCACGACGCCGGTGATGAGGCTCTGCCGGCAAGCGAATCAGTCTGTCGTGCGGTCGGCGCCACGTGCACCCTGATGGTGGACCTCATGTCTCAGCGAGGTCTGAATCCCTCACCGGAAGAAGCAAGCCTCCTCTTGATGGGTATTTACGAGGATACCGGAAGTCTATCCTATCGCGACACGACACCGGAAGACCTGCGTGCCGCCGCCTGGCTCGTGGACAAGGGCGCCACCCTTTCGTGGGTGCGACGATGGGTGGTCAAGGGCCTGGAACCCGAACAACTCGAGTTGCTGAACGACCTCGTGGAAGGAATGGAGGAACGCCGCCTGGGAGATATCCAGGTCGCGGTCTCAACGGTCGAGGTCGATCACTATCACGAAGAAGCGGCCTACGTGGTTCATAGATGGGTTGACACTTTTCAACTCCCGGTCGGTATCGCCCTGTTCGTTCGCCCTCCCTACATCCAGATGATCCTCCGCTCACGCGTCGCCGGCCTCGACGTCGGGACCGTTGCAAAGACCTTCGACGGTGGTGGCCATGCCACAGCAGCCTCGGCCCGAATCAGCGACCGAATGGTGGTGGAGGTGCGCGAGGAACTGTGGGAGACCCTGAAGAGGGCCATACCTCCCGCGGCAACCGCCGGCGAGGCCGCCGGTCGTCAGATCTTCAGCGTTGCCGTCGATGTGACAGTAGACGCAACCAAGGAGCGCCTGAACCAGCTTCGAGTCAACGCCCTCCCTATCGCAGAAATCGAGGGGGACGATTTGGTGGGAGTCGTCACCCGCCAACTCCTCGACCGCGCCATCTCGCTTGGACTTGGTCATCGTCCAGTCAGCCTGGTGATGACACCGGGCGTTCCGAGTGTGGAGGCCGACACGCCGCTGGAAGAGCTGCGGACCCTCTTTTTGGAGGGTTCACACCGTTTTGTGATCGTCACGAAGAAAGACCGGGCCATCGGACTGCTGACTCGGATGGAATTGTTCCGCCGCCTTTTCGAGCGTCTTCCCGCCGCCGGCGCAGCGCTCGACCATCGCATGGCCGCCGAACGACCGGTCACTCAGACGGTGACGCGCCTCTTACGCGAGATCGCACCACCTTGGGTCGATGCCCTCCTCGCCAAGGCTCGTGCGGTTGCCGATGCCCAGGCCGCCCCCACCTATCTCGTCGGCGGCGTCGTCCGTGACCTGCTCCTCCAACGACAAAACGAGGATGTCGACCTCGTGGTTGAAGGAGACGGAATCCGCCTCGCCCGGGTTCTCGCCGAACACCTGGGCGCCCGCTGCCACCACCACGAACCCTTCATGACCGCGGTCCTCACCCTGCCGGACGGCCACACGGTCGACGTGGCCTCAGCGCGAACGGAGTTCTATCGCACGCCTGCTGCCCTTCCCGAGGTCATAACATCACTGATTCGCCAGGATCTTTACCGGCGGGATTTCACCATCAACGCGCTCGCCATCGCTCTCGAAGGGGACCGGTTCGGTCAGCTCATCGACTTCTTCGGCGGACGGAGGGATCTCAAGCATCAAGAGATCCGCGTTCTGCACTCCCTCTCTTTCATCGACGACCCGACGAGGGCCATTCGCGCCGTGCGCTACGCCCGTCGTCTTGGTTTCCAAATCGCCCCGGACACCCAGCATTTGATTCGAACGGCCGTCGCCGAGGGGGTCCTCGACCGTCTGTCCGGTCAACGACTGCACCGGGAATTGAATTTCCTGCTGTCCGAACCCCATCCCACACCGGCTCTGAGCCTGCTCGCCGAACTTGGTCTTCTCGAGGCGATCTGCCCGGCTCTGAAGTGGAATGAACAGCGACGATCATTTCTCCTCGAGGTGGAAACCCAACTGGGCTGGTACCTGGTGGAGAAACTCGGTGAGGCGCCGCCGCCGATACCCCTCTTCCTCGGCGGGCTCGCGGCGCTGAGTGGAGAAGGGGGCCCCGCCCTGCTCGCCTCACGACTGCAGATGACCGGGGCGGACGGGCGAAACATGGAGAGGCTGGTCGAGGACATCACGGCCCTCAAACAGATCACGACCGAAGACCACAGCCTCAGTCTCCGAGTTCGGGAGGTGGAAGAACGCGCGCCCGAAGCTCTCCTTCTCGCCATGGCCGGCCTCGATCTTGACCGGCGGCGGGTTCTGGCAAGAGCCGCCGAGGCCGCCACGCGGATTTCTGCCCCGGTCAGCGGACAACAGCTCCGTGACGCCGGCATTCCTCAGGGACCGCATATCGGCCGTGCGATTCAGACCGTACGAGCTGGGGTCATCGATGGCCGAGTCAATGCTGCAGACGCCCTTGAGGCAGCCATTGAGGTTGCCGAGGAATCCCTGAAGATCTGGGAGGAGAGATGAGGATCGACCTGTCCGTGCCGGCCCTGGTGGTTGCCCTCGGCATCGTCCATGGGGCGCCCGCAGCCGTCGAGGAGATCCCGAATGCCGTGGTGGAACGACACCGGTTCCTCCTTGACCGCTCAACCCGAGTCAGCCTGTTCGACAATCGAATGGCCGTTGCGACGGTCCGGGAGGGCGATCAACAGGTCTATTTTCGTCAACTGACGCTGCCCGAAGAAGAGTACGAGATCTATCTTCGAGCCATTCTCGAGGTTGCGGAAACAGCCGGGCAGGGCGCCAGGGTTCCAATCAAGAGCAATGATAAAGATGCCGTCATCTATCTCAACGCCCCCGGGTATCCACCGAGGACGATATTCTATTCGCCTCTCGCCGTTCCAAAGATTCATACCGCCCGCCTGCTAGGAGTGCTCGATGACATCGAGCTGCGCGTCAGAGAGTCCAGCCCTTCTCAGGAAGCCCTCCGACATTGGCTGCCGAAAAAGGGTGATCGGGTCGAACTCCTCACTGGCGTCGGCGCAACCGTTTTCGAGATCCATGAAAACGGCGTTGTCATTCTTGCCTACACCGACACCGGAATCCTCGAGGTTGTTCCTGTAGAAGAGCGCCCCAACGTCATCTTGAGGGTGTTAACCCGACCATCTCACGAATCTTCGGCTGCAAGGCCCAATACCCCATGATATTCGGCGCTTTCTCGATTCGCTCGTTCGACGTACAGCAAGTACTACTTCTCTCGCTCATCTTGCGAGAACACCGAACCTCACGGCGTCTTGAACCTTTCGCTACGAACCTCCGTGAGAAGGTCGGGATAGATTGAGAATCACGGGCGGAGAATGGAGATCTCGGCGTCTCTTTGGGCCGAGCAGGGGGATGCCTCTTCGTCCGACTCCGGACGCGCTACGCGAGCGGGCATTCGCCGTTCTCGGCAGCGATGTGGCCGGGGCGCGTTTCCTCGACCTTTTCGCCGGCACCGGCTCGGTCGGCTTGGAGGCCCTCTCGCGGGGGGCTTCGCGCATCGTCTTTATCGAGCATCACCGTGCAGCGCATACCATCATCCAGCGCAACATCTCTCAGTTTGAAGATGCGGCAAAACAGATCCGAATCCTCTGCCGGACCGCCTCCAAGGCGATAACGGAGTTCGCCCGAAGAGGAGAGATCTTCGACATCGCCTGGGCCGATCCCCCATTCGGAGAGTGGCAGGAAGGGGCCTCGGTTCTGGCTACGGCCTGGGAGAAGGGCGTGCTCAAGGATAACGGCATCGCATGCCTGGAGTTACCCGCCCAAGCCAATTTCGAGGATCTCCCACCAATTCTTGAAGTGCAGAGGGAGTTGGCGGGAGGGGCTTCGCGGTTGTTGATTTTGGGCAAGGGTTGAGGTGGTTGAACTCCGGTCTTGCAACCCCGGGCTTCTGAAGCACATTTGGCGCCGACGCGCTCGAACGTTTCTTCCTGCAACACGCGAATCAGGCGTACCTGCGCGGACAGGGGCAACTCACCGATCTCGTCAAGCAGCAGCGTACCCTGATCGGCCCGTTCGAACCATCCCGCGGCGTGACTGGTTACCCTTTCCGGCACCTTTTTCGGCTTGACACAGTTGATCTTCGGGCTCTGGCCGTGCTAACTTCACCCGTGAGGAAAAGGAGGGATGTAGTATGAGAAAGATCACGATCGTCGTAGCGCTCGTAGCTCTGGTGGGTATGGTGGTTTTCGCCGACAACAACGCGCGTGATAAGCGCGTCGACCTTCCCATGACGGGTGGCAGCATAGACGGGGCCGGCAAGGCACTGCATACCCTGGACTACTTCTTCGTGGGTCCTGCGGGAACCTACACCTGGGGCGGCGAGTTTTACATGAGCAACATGTTCAAGCCCGATCCGACGTGGTACCCATTCGGTATCATGACGGTCGAAGTCAATCCGGGCAGGCTCGGTGGTTCGACCGCCACGGGGGCGGGCGGTACCATCGCCGGCGTTCGCATCTTCACGGGCGCAGGCCCCACGGTCAACGTCGCTGCCGAGAGACTCGCCCTCACCGGTGCGGCCGTCGGGACCTGGTATCCCGTCACCTTCACGGCCGCCACGGCGGTGGTGATCGGCAGCGGCAACTTCTGGGCCGGTCTCTGGAACAGCACCGATGTCGAGGGTGGGCTCCAGGGCGAGGCCACAGGATGGGTTGCGCCGCCGGTCGAGCCCCTCGAGTGCATCAACTCGGCAGGCGCCACGCCGACAGCGGGTGGGGCCGGCCCCTGGTCGCTGCATGCGGCCGGCAACTGCGGTGACCAGTACGGCACGACCTCTGCGGCGACGGTGCGAGTCACGGTCGACGACGCCGTCCCCGTGGAGTTGATGCGGTTCACGGTCGAGTAGAAGTTGCAGGGCCTCGCCCCTGATTCCGCGGTGCGATGACTGACTCAGGCCCCGACCCGGGGCCTGAGTTTCTGTGTGTTCCCATGACCGGCAGATCCAAGGAGGACGTGCTGTGACCAACTGTAATGGAACCCGTGCGCTGCCGGCCTGCGCCATGCTCGGCCTGGTCCTGGTGCTCGTTGCGTGTGACCCCTGTCCCACCGAGGACGCCATCGCTGAACTCAATAGTGGGGCAATCACGAGACCGGAGTTCGAGAGCTACCTCCAGTCCATGGACAAGCGGCGGTTGCGTACCGATGCCTCCGTGCCGGTCGAGGAGGGTATGCGCGAGCTGCTGCGGGAGTACGCGGCGACCCGGATCCTGGCCGCCGAGGGAACGGCGCCCACGCCCCCGTTCGAACCGGTGCTCTATATGAGCCTGAAGGCGCGCTACCTCGTACAGTACTATCGACAAAGAACAGGCAAACGGAGCCGCGAGGTGACGGAAGAGGAGGCTCTGGCGGCCTACGAGGAGCGGCTCGAGTCGCGCTACACCCTGCCCGAGAGGATTCGCTTCCAGCACGTGTTCCTGCGCCGTGACCTCCATCCTCCCGACGAGTTGGAGTCCCTCGAACGGAAGATAGTGGAGGAGCACCGCGCGGGCGTGCCCATCGTGGATCTGGTGGCGAAGTACTCGGAGTCGGCGAGCAAGGAGCACGACGGCATGGTCGGACCGGTGTTCCGGGGACGCCTCGACGAGTCCTTCGAGGACCAGCTTTACGCTCAGCCCGTCAGTGACGAGCCGGCCGTGATCCGCACCGAGCTCGGTTCCCACATTGTCCTTGTCGTGGAAAGGAAGGAGTCCAGGGTCTTACCCTTCGAGGAGGTCAAGACCCAGATCGTGGCCGGCGTGATCGAGCGCAAGAACGAGGCCGAGCGAAGCGAGTTCTTTCGCACGCTGAGCGATCGTTACGGAGTCGTCGACCGCACCGAGGAGGAATGCCTGGGCGCCGACGAGGTTGTGCTCAGCATCAAGGACCGGTCCGTGACCCGGGCCGAACTCGAGGACTATCTCGTGCGCAGCGCGCCGTTCGGAGACGCCCACCAGAGCGCCAACCCGCGGGCTCGGCGTTCCACGGTCGACGGCCTGGTCGAATTCAACCTGATGTACCTCGACGCCGTGGACCAGGGACTCGACCAGGAACCCAACTTCCACGAGCGGTGGCGTTTCAGCGAGATGGTCATGAGGGCCGCCACGGCCCTGGACGAGCGCGTCAGGCAGTGGGCCGAGTCGCTGGATGACGAGGTGGTTCTGGAGTTCTACGAGCAGCACGAGGCCCGGTTCACCTTGCCCAGGCGTCTCGACCTCAGCTACATCTTCGTCCCCTTTGGCGTTCAATCCCCCTTCGAGATGCAGCTCCGGATCGAGGAGCTGAAGAGAGTCGCGGTCAGCGAGGGCTTTGACAGTCCGGTCTTGGCGGGGAGGTGTGCAGAGGAGAGCGCCATCTGCGTCAACGCCGGACTGGTCAGCACCCGTGACGTGGGACGGATCAGCCCCAAGTTTCAGCGGGCCGCCTTGGCCTTGGAGGCGCCTGGCGTTTCCGACCCGGTCAAGTCCGAGAACGGGCTCTACGTGGTGGCCGTCCATGGCGCCGAGGACCGGCGGCCCATGGCGCCGCCCGATGACATGGCGAGCATTCGCGCGCGCTACGTGCAATTCGAGGAGAAGAGCATCGTCGCCTCGATCAAGGAGCGCCTCCTCGAGGAGAACGGCTTTCAGGTGATCGCACCGTTGGCGACCGACGTCGATCCCGAGCCGGGTGGGTAGGCGACACATGTTCCGTAGGCTGTTCGCGGTCCTCCTCCTGGGGCTCTTCCTGGGCGCGTGCGCTCGGGAAACGCCGGCGCCCGCGCGCAACGTCGTGCTCATCACCATGGACACGACCCGGGCCGACCGCCTCGGCTGCTACGGCTGTGACCAGGTCGACACTCCCAACATCGACGGGGTCGCCGGCAGGGGAACGGTCTTTTCTCGGGCCTTTGCCACCGCGCCGATCACCGGGCCGTCCCACGCCTCGATTCTGTCCGGCACCTACCCGCCATACCACCAGGTGCGAGACAACGCGGTGTCCTCGGTGCCGTCCGAGGTACCGTGGCTGGCCGACATCCTCAAGGACCGGGGGTACCGGACGGCCGGTTTCGTGGCGGCCTACCCGGTCAAGGGCATCTTCGGCTTCGCGCGGGGCTTCGACTACTTCAGTGATATCCTGGAGGCGCCGCCGGGCAGCGTCGTCATCACCAACCTGCACTCTGTGGGAGTGGCCAGCCGCAAGGGCGAGATGGTCTCCAGGGAGTTCGCACTCTGGCTCGAGAACAACTCCTCCGAGCCGTTCTTCGTCTGGCTGCACTACTACGATCCCCATTGGCCCTGGGACGCCGGCGCCGGCTACGCCGACATCTACCCGGACGACCCGTACAACGCGGAGATCGCGTACATGGACGACTGCATCGGAACGGCCCTTGACGCCCTGGATGCTGCCGGCCTCACTGACTGCACCGCTGTGGTCCTCGTCGCTGACCACGGCGAGGGTTTGATGGACCACGGCGAGCTGACCCACGCCCTGCTGGCCTACAACACGACCCTCAGGGTCCCCCTGGTGTTCTCCTTCCCCTGGCTCGAGCAGGCGCCCGACGTGGCGACGCCGGTCTCGATCGTCGATGTCCTGCCCACTATCCTCGACGCTCTCGACATGAGAGCCGGGACGCTCGACCTGCCCATCCAGGGCCTTTCGCTGAGGCCGTTGCTCGAGGGTGACCGCGCGGAGGCGGGTGACGGACGACGTTCCCTGTACTTCGAGACCTTTTACCCGTACTTCCACTACGGCTGGGGCGTGCTCACCGGCATCGTCGACGGCAGGTGGAAGTACATCAGGGGTCCTGACGACGAACTCTACGACCTCGACGCCGACCTGGACGAAGTCAACATGGTCGATGACCCCGATCTCAAAAAGGAGATGAGCAGCCGACTCGCCGCCCTGTCCACTCAGCTCAAACAGGGCCGGCCCACGAGCCGCACCGTCGAACTCGACCGCCAGGCATTGGAGATGCTGCGCTCCCTGGGCTACATGGGTGGCGTCGAGCGTGCGTCGGCGGACGAACTCCCTGACCTCGAGGGGCTCCCCATTCCCAGGGAGAGTATGGCCGCGTACTTCATGCACAACCAGGTGTTGGGCCTTATGCGGTCCGGAAAGTATCGGGACGCGGCAAGGTTGTGCCGGCAGATCACCGAGGAGAACCCGACCCACAAGGACGCGCGACTCCTGCTCGTCAACCTCCATGGTCTGCTCGGAAACCAGGAGCATGTCGGGCGCCTGCTCGACGAGGTCCTGGAGGACTTCAGGGACAGCGACGTGCTCTTCCAGGCCGGCCTCTTCGCGCTCTCGGCGGGAGACCACGCCGAAGCCAAGGCGCGGTTCGAGGAGGTCGTCGCCAGGGATCCGGGCGATTTCGAGGCCCTGACGGCTCTCGGCATGGTGTACGCCGAGATTGGGAACGTTCAGGCGGCTCGAGATCATTTCGAGGTCGCCCTCTCCCTCAACCCGAAGCACCGAGGCGCCCTGCTCCGCCTGGGTGCGCTGCTCGACCGGCACGGGATCTCGGGCGGAGGGGACTGTTTTGAGCAGGCGATCCAACAGTATCCGTTCGATCCCGAGGCGCGCTTCAACTACGGCATCTTCCTCTTCCGCTCCGGCGAGCCGGAGCGGGCACTCGAGCACCTCAAACGGGCGTCCTCCCTCGCCGACGGCGCCCTTTTCGAACCCGCCCACCTCGCCCTGGCGTCGTACTATCAGCAGGTCGGCGACCTGGAAGCGGCGCGGCGGTATGTGCGCGAGGTCGTGCTCAAGACCCGGGACCCGAAGACCCTGCAGAGGGCCCAGGCGTGGCTCGAGGCCCTCGAAGGGAATGGCTCATAGGGGTGCGGGGTCCTTACCCCCGGCCGGAGACCGCTGCCGCTGACTGATCGCTAGATTTCCTCAGCGACCTCGCTCTCGACCTAAAAGGTGCCAGGCACATAAATGCAATGGTATCCTGGAGTCAGGAGGAAATACGACATGCCGAGGCCGGGCAGGGAGTTTATCGACGCCCGAAACAGGATAGAGAAGGATCCTCGAATTCACGAAGTAATCGCCTCCACCGGGGGTGCCTGGTCCGACCTGAGAATCATCTAGCACTCCCCCTTCGACGAGATAACCTCGTTGTAGGAAAACAACGCTGGGGCACCAGCGAAGAAGGAGGAGCTGATGACACTGTACTGCGGAATCGATCTTCAC
>JAIOSJ010000334.1 GCA_021107705.1 Thermoanaerobaculales bacterium
GTAGACGAAAGTATCATCGCTCAAGACGTTTATTCCAAAGCGTTCGTATTAGGTGAATATTCAAACACAGTTAAACGAACTTCAAGATTGATAGAAAGAATGGGAGAGCCCTGGAAATTTGGAATAGATATGTCAAATGATCCTAAACCAGCTGTTGAATCATTCTTAAAAGAATGTGGATTAATAATGACTGAATATACTCAGTTTGGTGAGAAACTTGATATCGAGCCATTTTACTGTATTGTAGAGGCAAAAGTACTGTAAGTTATTAATTTGAAAGTACTTTTAGATGACATTTATATGGGACATTGTTTTATTCCTATTTCCAACAAGTGCGATAACATGCAATCAACGAATGTTCAATCGTGTGGGGTGGGGTATTCCTCCGTGAATCGAGTTGGTTTTCCAATTCTGAGGACGCTTTCCCCTGCAACATCGTGTTTGTTACCTTGGGGAGGCTTCGGGCCGATATGATCGTCGCCGCGAAACGCCCCGTAAGGTCCACCATCGTAGTCATCTGGTCCGAATGGATCCTCGACAGTGGTAAGATGGTTTGAATGAGGAAAAGGAAATCACTATCCCTCGGAATCCCGGTCGATCCTGCCTGGGATCTCGACGGCTTTTCTGTTGGACTCGACTCGAACCGGGAGATGGTCGATTTTCCTTGCGTCGAGGACCCCTGGTTGGTCCACGAGAGCGGATTCGAGGATGGCTTGTGCCACTGGAACGTGCCACTGGCGGAATGCGAGCAGGGCCCGGATCTGGTCTGGAACTTCGACCCACAGGGCCCGCAAAAAGGCATTTGCGGTTATCATCGGTGTGACTGGGAACAATGCGATACGAGTTTGAAGATTTCGTGCTCGACCCCAGCCGCCGCACCCTCGAGTGCAAGGGGGCCGAAATTGCGATCGGCGACCGTGCGATCGGAGTGCTCATTGAGCTAGTTTCCAGCGCCGGCCGTATGGTGGGCAAACGCGACCTCCTGGACACTGTATGGGACGATGTCGTCGTTGGAGAGGACAACCTCACCAAGGCGGTTGGCGAGATCCGCAGTGTCCTGGGAGACTCACCGGCGGAAGCTCGGTTTGTCAGAACGGTTCATCGACGCGGCTACGTGTTCGTGGCCCCGGTGTCGTCCCCGAGCGACGACATGGCGGCGCCGCTACGACCACCGGTCGATGAAGCACCGGCCCTCGAGAAGGTGGACAGCAGCCGAAAACGGTGGCTGATGCCGGCCGTCGTGGCCGTATGTGGTGTGTTGTTTCTCGCCGCTGTTGTGATACGGATGGAACTCGGCCCAGCCACCAGGCCAGCCACCCCGCAGAGCCCATTCATCGATTGGCCGATGCGACCGCTGGCAGGCGTACCGCTGGGGTTCTTTAAACCCGCTTTCTCGCCCGACGCCGACGCGATGGTCGCTGTGACCTCGAATCATACCAGCGGTTTACACTCCCTCTTCCTGATCGCCCCGAATCTCGAACAGCCCCTGCAACTGACCGACGACCTCGAGGTTCGCGGTCCGTCGCCTGTGTTCTCGGCCGACGGCCAGAGCATCTGGTTCACCACCTTCCGTCACCACCCGGAGCGTGGTCTCGTACCGGAGGTGATGGAAATCCCGGCAGTCGGCGGCACGCCGCAATCGTTGATTGAGGATGCCTCCGCCGCGTCTCCTTCGCCCGACGGTCGCTCGATTGCGATTGCCCGGGTTTCGCAGGAAGGCACCTCGATCAACGTTCGCGACGAGACCGGAAGAGAGCACACTGTGGCTGACGTCGGTTTCTGGCCACGCTTTTCACCAGACGGCAGCTGGATCGCGTACACCACTTCGGACCCGGAGGGTGGCAACGGGAGGGTCTGGGTGGTGCGGCCAGACGGCAGCGGTCGACGACGACTCAACGATGTTTCAAGTCAGGTTTACGGTCTGTGTTGGACTGCGGACTCGCGTTTCGTCGTATTCGCCAGCGACGCAGACGGAACAATGGATCTTTGGGTTTCGGGAGTCGACGACCCCAAGCCTGTGGCCGTGACCCGCAGCCCTGGTTCTTGCACCGCACCAGCGGTTTCCCGCGATGGCGCCCGACTGGTCTTCGCGTTTGCCGTGATCGACGTCGAGCTGCACATCGCGTCGTCTCTCACCGAGACCCCGAGGACGCTGCTCGATGTGCGCGGAATCGCGGGCGCGGCGATCTCGCCGGATGGCAAGAGGGTGGCACTGGCGGCCAAACCGGACTCGGCCGCCCCTCCGGTCAGCGTGCTCAACATCGCATCGGGACGCCGACATGCGGTCAGCGGCCTCCGGTGTGAGCAGATTCGTTGGGCGCCGGACGGCGACTCTCTCGTGGCAACCGCACCGTCCCCCGACGGAAGCGCAATGTGGATCTGGAGAATCCCCGTCGACGGCAGAGCTGCCGAACCGCTCACCACCGGACCCGGACACTGGACGTGGCCGGACCTGGACCCTGGCGGAGAACGCCTGGCGGCGGTCAGGCGGTGCGACAATGGTTGGCAGATCACGATCATCGACTTGGGTACGGGTCAGACCGAAGCCGTGGCGCGGAGCCGCGATGCGCACGGTCTCAGATGGTCGCCTGACGGCTCTGCCCTCGCCTGGAGCGGAGGCTGTCGACCAGCCGACGCCCAATCGAGCGGCGTCTGGGTCGCATCGCTTGACGACGGCAGTGTTCGTAGAATCGCTGCGGACGGCGCCTGGCCGGCGTGGGAACCGTCAGGACGGAGCCTGGTCTATTTGCGTTTCCTCGACCGGGCAGGACTGTGGCGCATGCAAATCGTGGACGGAGCTTCCGAACCGGTGCAGGCGTTTGCCGGTAAGCTCGCGTCGTACCAGTTTGAGGGGATCGACCTCGGCCGAGACGGCCATCCACTTCTTGTCCTTACAGCCGCGTCGAAACCTGTGCTCTATTCTTTACAGCCGCAGGCGCCGCGGTTTTCCGAATAATTCCGTTTTGTTTCCTAACTCCTCCGGGACTCGCCATCCGCGAGAGTTCAGATTGTCGGTGTGGGCATTTGTTTTGGAACGCACCGACGGGCGGCAGTGATCAGGGCTGTTCTCGCGCTCATCGCAGGCGCATTGGCTGTCGTGTTCACTGCCGATGGGGGACGCCAGGTGCGCTTTCTCGTCGCTCCAGAGACCACCAATCCCGCGGAGCATTGCCACACCTGCCACGGCAATGGCGTCGATGATCAGGAGAGGCCCGGGATATTTGAGCAGTGGCGAGCCAGCCCTTACGGCTCTCGGGTGGGCGGCCTTACGTGCGTCGACTGCCACGGTTCGCCGCAGCATGACGAACAGTGCCCGCACTCGCGGGCAGTAGCAAGCCCTGGTGCATTCGTGGCGTCGAGGGAGGCTGCTTCGCTCGCCTTGGTCACTTCTCAGGTCGACGGGACGGTGGAGGCCGAGGTGAGCGTGAGCAACTCGGGCGCCGGCCACCTGTTACCAAGCGGTACTACGGATACCGTCATGGTGCTCCAGGTCGAAGCCGTCACCGCTGATGGCTCACGGATCGAGGCAACGACCGGTCCCCAACTATCGGCAGACATTGGAAAACCTCCCGGTCGTTACGGCTGGCTCTACGCCCTGACGCCACATTCAGACACCCGCCTCGAGCCATACGCGACCCACCGCAGCCGTTACCTGTTCGCCGTGGCGACTCCTGAAGACGCGACCATCGTCGTCAGCCTCGAGCTGTGCCGACTCGTAAACGGCGAAAAGCGGCAGTGCCGCAGAATTCAACCACGAGAGCACGATTTCGTGAGGTGAAACGGTGATTTTCCGTTCTTTTCTCTGTTTTTCAGAATCTGCCCCTGGAATTCACCCCGTCCGAGACCGAAAACTCGTGACAGCAGCCCACGAATCACCAGCCCCGATCGCACCGAGCGAATAGGGGCTCAAAACGAGAGGAAGGATGGATACCATGTCACATCGTTTGACCGTCCCGTTCACTGCACTGCTCTGGGTGGGGGCCGCAGTGGTCCATGCAACGACTCTGGGGCCGGAGATCGTCGTCTCCGCCCTCGACAACGAGCAGGGCTGGCCGGCCGTTGCTTTTGCCGAAGGTCCCGACGAGTACCTGGTTGTCTGGCACAACCGCTGGGGCGGCGACTACTACGACATCTATGCGCAGAGAATCTCGGCCGAGGGTACAATCCTGACCTGGTTTTCTATCGCTTCGCTGCCCAATGACAGCCGCTGGCCGGCGGTGGCCTACGACCCGAGCCGGGACCGCTACCTGGTTGTATGGTCCTACGACTCCTTAGGCGATGGCAGCGACTGGGACGTGCGCGGCCGGTTCATTCCCCGGTTGGGCCCCGACCCGAGCCTGACCGATTTTACCCTTGACTCCGGGTCGGGCTCACAGGTAACGCCCAAAACTGAGTTCGCCCTCGCTCAGGACGAGTTCATGGTTGTCTGGACCAATGAATACCAGGTTGGACCTCCTGATATCGCCGCACGCAGAGTTTTCGCCGATGGAAGCGGCTTCCCGGATAGTCGATTTCAGGTCAGCGGCGGTGTCAATCCTCGGCTCGATGCCGACATCGCCTACAACCTGGCGCGGAACGAGTTTTTGATCGCCTTCCAGGCGTGGGTTCCCACGCCCGTCGACAGCTTCGAGATCCACGGGGTTCGTATGACCGCCACCGGCGTCATCCTCGGTGGCGGAGAGCTCGAGATCGCCACCTTGCCGAGCGACGACACGCAACCTGCGGTGGCCTCGTGCCACGAGCTCGACGGGTACCTGGTCGCGTGGTCGAGCTTCGAGCCTGACATCTACGCCCGTTTCGTCACCGGAGACGGTGTCCTCGACGGCCCACCGATTCACATCGAGGATAACCTGTACCCGGACCAGCTCCCGGATGTGGCCTGCTCTCTCGATGGCGCCCGCTACCTGGTGGCGTGGCAAACCGAGTATGCGTTCGGCCTCAACGGCGTGTGGGCGCGGGACGTAATGCCCAGCCACGTTGCCGGCCCCCCGTTCAGGATCGTTGTCCCGACGTCCACCTCCGAGTCGACCGCCCCGGCGGTAGCCGGCGGCGCCGGTGGTTTCATGATCACCTGGGAGCATGAACGTGAGGGCACCTCGTATGTCGACATCCACGCCCGCACCGCCGATCCGGGCCTCTTCCAAGACGGGTTCGAGAGTGGCGACACCACGCACTGGTCGAGCGTCGTGCCGTAGCTCGTGTCGAGTTGCCACTGAAGAGCTGGAGGCCCTGTGCAGTGACAACCGTGGATTCGACCAAATTGAGGGCATTCGTAGATTTGAGCCGGGATGAAGCTTCCTATACCGAAACCCACGTCTACGGAAGCATTTTGATCGAGGCCGAAGGAACGGACAATTCCCACCTTCAAGCGTGGCAGATTCCCTCATACTGACAAGACGGGGTAGGGCGAGGAGTTACGACCAGGTTGCCGGAGATAACCGGGTCCTGGCACCCGTTCTGGCACCCGTTCGCGGGGGGTTCCCGGCCGGACCCCGGCGCCTTTCGTAGGACCGCGACACCTACCTGGTGTGCGCCGACCACGCCGTGAGATTGCCCGACTCGAACCCGTCAGAGAAGATGTGAACCATCACCAGCCGTCCGCGAATTTCGAAGTCGCCGCCGACGGAGTTGTCGGCCTCGACCATCAGGCAGTCCCCATTGGTCGCGCAGGCGACGGCCGGCTCTTTTTGCCACATGGCATCATTGTCCACGGCGAACTCGCTGCCTGCCGCATTGTCCTGACCCGGAATCGCGTAGCGCCCGAAGACATCGTGGTCGCTAAACGGGGTGATCTCGCGCTGCCAGACGACCAGGTAGCCGGAGCCAGGTCCGTGAGCTACGCTCGGGGCCCCGTCGTGGCGGGCGAGGAGTCCGGCAATGAAAAAGCCGCCGCCAGGCCCCAGAGGCGTGCCGTCGTTGGCGACCCTCCGGGCATAGATCTCCGTAGTTGAAACGTCGGGCTGGTCCTCCCAGACCGTCAGGAACTCGTCTGGTGTGGCCGTCACGGTAACGTCATGCTGATTGTTGGCGTCGTCGCAGACATGGATCTCGGGGCTGATGTCACTCATGTTCCAGGAGGCCACCTTGCCGAGAATGTCGCCGGGGTCGCCCGGGCTGGGCCGGTATGTGTAGGCGATCAGATATAAATTGCTGCTGCCACAGTGCGCCACGTCTGGAAGGAACCGGAACTGGCTCGCCCCGCTGGCGATATTGCTCCAGCTCGGCTGTGTTCCGTCGCTCGCCCGCACTCGCACAGCGTCGATGTCATAATGGCTCGGCCAAGAGTTCCCATATACCACAAGATACTCGTCGTTGTTTTCGTTGTAGGTGACGGCCGGCCCGCCCTGATCGCCGCTCGCGTCGGGACGCCCGACCCGGAACTCCTGATAGGGGGGCAGGTGGAGATCCTCGCCATTCCACGTGATGCGCCGAGCCAAGATGTCAAAGCCTATGCTGGCACTGGTGGTGCAGTCGTAGACGACGAGATACTCGTCCTGCACGCTGCTGTAGGCCACGTCAGGTCTGAGACACTGAGAGCCAAATTCGTGGAAGATGGTGAAGTAGCTCAGCAGGGTCCCGTCGCCGCTCACCCGCCGAGCCTGGATGCTCATGTAAGCGCCCATGTTCGGAAAATCGGTCCACACCACCAGGTACTCGTCGTGGAGGCTGTTGTAGGCGATCGCCGGCTCGGAATTGTCCACGCCGGTCTCGAGCCAGACATTGATGAACGGGCCGAGGTGGGGTCCCCCGTGGAGTGTAGCGGTTGCCCCCCAGAACAGTACAGTCAGCAGGACGATCAAATGACGGGTCATGGTGTTGAACTCTCCTCTCTCCTTGGGCCCCCTCCATATCCACTCGGTGCGACCGGGGCCGGTGATTCGTTTGTTGCTGTCAACAAATATAGGTTTCAGAAGAGATCAATTCCAGGAAGAGAATCCGAAAAAGGAGGGAAAAGACGGAAAACGGCACTTATGTAGCGCGCTACATAAGTGCCGAACTCATGTTTCATCAC
This sequence comes from Thermoanaerobaculales bacterium, assembly GCA_021107705.1. Lineage (GTDB taxonomy): Bacteria > Acidobacteriota > Thermoanaerobaculia > Thermoanaerobaculales > Sulfomarinibacteraceae > JAIOSJ01. The sequence continues at coordinate 7,013 of JAIOSJ010000334.1, forward strand.
AAAGGTCGGTGACACAAGCCATCTGGCGCGGGGGATTCCCTGAAGTGCAAACACTCAAGGAATCGGTTGCGACCCAATGCTGGGAACCGTTGAACCGTTGTATTCAGCCCCGGCCTCCCGAGCCAGCGCCAGATGACGCATGAGAAAGGGCCCCTGTTCTATTCGGCAATATCAACGAAAGTCCTCAGTCGCCTCCACCGGGCTCAGGAGGGCGCCACCTTCAGGAGGGTTGTCGAGCAGCAGTTTGTCACCAGTGACCAGTGCCGCCCAGTCTTCGCAGGCGAGTAGAGCCCAAAGATGGGCATCGCCTGGATCCGGCGCTTCCGCGGGGTCTGTGGGCTGGGGATCCCGAAACACGGCATTGGCAACAATCTCCGTCAGGATCTGATCGATTTCGGTCTCGCGCAAGCCATGTAACACCATCATTCTGGGGCGCAACAGCACCTCCCGGTACTCCGCAAGAAGGTCTGCAGACAGCAAGTAGGGGAATCGGCCGCTGAGCATACCGTCGAGAATCCAGCGCGTTGGTGAATCAGGATTCGACGTCAATAACCCGGCAACCACGACATTGGTGTCGATGATCAGGATCCGGCCGGTCATGAACTACGTAAGGCTTGAGTCTCGTCAAGGGCGGCTTCGAGAGCCTGCTCTTCCGACATTCTCGCGTTCTGACGGGCCCGCGCTACGATTTGCGCCGCAGTTTCGACCGACCTTACGCCGTACAGCTCAAGACTCTCTTCAACCATGTTGCCGATCGTTTTGCCCTGACGAACCGCCGCTTCCTTAAGGGCGCGATGCCGGTCATCCGACAGAGTGATGGTAATCCTAGCCATAAGATCTCCCCTAACAGAATAGCAGCAGTGCAGTGAAACATCAAAACATCAGACGAAACGCAGGGGACTGTATGAAAGGTTCCAGGTATGCGCATCATGCGCATACCGAACCTTTTACGAGGCCGATCCCGATCGCTGCCGCCAGTCTCTCGACGAAAACCTCAAACAGGTGCCACGTTGCTCACTCTTCTCACTCCTGCCCGAGTCCTGCCGACCTTCCGTCGAATCCTTCATCGAGCCGCGAATTCTCGTTCCGCTATGCTTTTGACCTGAAATGCTTTAGATTCGATTCCTCGGGTCATACCGACGACAGTGAGAAGAATGAGCAATGGCACTTTTCTTGGTTGAATGGTTGGGTCGGTGTGATAATGGGAACGTAGGTATGGCTAAACCGAAGAAGAAGTTGACCTCCGCCCAAAAACGCGCGAGAAAGGTTGCCACGGATGAAAGCCAGAAGAAGTACATGTGGGCCTTCATGAATGGCAAACAGGTCCGGGAGAAACGCCCTCCTACGATTGACGGCATGAGTGTTGACGATTTCATTCAGCAGAATGCTGACCCAATATGGCTGCACCAGAATGAAATGTGGGAGTACATGCAGCCTGAAGAAGATGATTGAGCTGCCTAACAGCCCGATGCAATGGACCAAAAAACGCGGCACGTCGGGTGCATGTTCGCTTCGCTCACGAGCACCAATCACGCCACATTTTCCGTCCATTGAGTTCCAAGTTAGGCAAACGGAGAATTGATGTCAGATAGAAACCGTCGTTTATACGAGAATCCGGTGGGCGCGATGAAATTTTCAGTCATCAGTCTTGTGATGATCACGGCAACCGCATCCATAGCAGCTGATGGATCAACTGCATTGAAGGGCCAGTTGGAGTGGCGGCAGGTCGTCGGCAACACCTCCGTGGTTAGCGGAGGTTTCGGTAACCCCGACAACATCATGATCAGGCACTTGGAGCCCCAGGGCGGCGATCTGTTCGCAGTCACTTTCAACGAGCAGAAAGGGGCAGAGGTTTGGAAATCGCAAACCGGAATCGATTGGACCCTAGTGCACCAAGGCGGCATCGGCACAAACACCGCGACTATGCAAGATCTCGTCAGCTTCGAGGGAATGCTGTACGCGGCGTCGCACCCCGACTCTAATTGCCTCTGGCGTTCACCGACTGGGACGAACTGGATGTCCGTGGACGGTCCATGCTCGAGTCCTTCGTCGTGGAACGAGGGAGTCTTGAAGCTAAAAGTATTCGGCGACCATTTGTACGCCGGGACGTCTACCTTCTTCGTTGGATGCGAGATCTGGCGAAGCTCCGACGGCGAGTCGTGGCAGCCTATCGCCGTCGGTGGTTTTGGAAATGCAGGGAACTCGACCATATCGGAACTTGAGGTGTTCGGAGGCCAGCTCTACGCCGCCACCTCAGGGAGTGGCTGTGAACTGTGGCGGAGCCCCGACGGCGTCGCGTGGACTCAAGTATTGGAAGACTGCTTCCCCGGATACTTTCGGATAGACGCCATGGAGGTGTTTCAGAACAGGTTTTACGCTGGTGCCGGTTTTTCCGGGCTGCCTGGATTCAATCTCTGGTCATCCAGCGACGGCGTTCACTGGACTGAGGGGGCTACCGAGCCTTCTCTTCTCTTGCAGGCGACCGATCATCATCTTTTCTCGGCAACCCTTGTCTCTCCGTACCAAGTGCTTGTGTCATCGGACGGTAGCGATTGGGCACCCGACAATGACAGCAGTTTTGGAAATCCAAATAACTACAGATACAGCGGTATTGGCGTTTTTGATGGCTACCTTTACGTTGCTGCCCGAAACGGCACAGAAGGAAGTGAACTCTGGCGCAAGTTCGTGGGCCTTTTCGCCGACGGCTTCGAAACGGGTGACACATCGGGATGGTCGGTCACGATGCCTTTGGAAACGAGCGTAAACAACTAACAACCAAACAGTTGTTTCAGTTCCGGTGCCTGGCTTGAGGATCTTGGGAAGTTGGGTGACCGATTGTAGCGATCCTCGCCGGCGACTTGAGTCGTTACTACGGCCTTCTGATCCGCTGCGCGGCTCAGCTCGGCGTTTTCCGAGAGGGACGGAAGACAACGAGATCGAAGCGATCATCATGCCCCTCTCGGAAACTCGCCTCGGCGGCCTACTACTCCATCGGGGCCGTTGGTTTCGGGTGCTCTTCCCGTGAATTGCCACTCATAGCCTTTCCCTGGAAGTTATCGTTCCCAGGAGGCGCTCCTGGGGAAAAGCTATGAACGGCACGTTCCAACGGGACGCGCTGTCCGCCATATTTGAAACGGTTGACCGACTTGATAACCGCGATCTCGGGACCTCGACACCACGAAACAGCGCTTCAGACGGGGGTGCCTCTGGTCCGACCTGAGAATCATCTAGCACTCCCCCTTCGACGAGATAACCTCGTTGTAGGAAAACAACGCTGGGGCACCAGCGAAGAAGGAGGAGCTGATGACACTGTACTGCGGAATCGATCTTCAC
>JAIOSJ010000244.1 GCA_021107705.1 Thermoanaerobaculales bacterium
CCGACCCACCCATCACAGACCCGCCGCCCCCTCCGCTCCCTACCACCACCCGCCCCGGCGGGTTGCCACCCCTGACGTTCTTCTGTAGGCGTTACGTCAGTGAGCGGCATTGGAAGAACGTCAGGGGTGGCACTTATGTAGCGCGCTACATAATCGGCCACGCTACATATCCGCACACCCCGCCTTGGCGTTTTGGGCGCTCTCGGATTTGTATGCCGGCGTTGGCTGTTCGGACGCTGATTGATGCAACCGTCATCTCGCACTGATGCCAGTTTGCCAATCTTTGCCATTGCCGCTAGACTCAGTGTATGAGCACGATGAACATCTCCCTCCCAGAAGCGCTCAAGTCCTTCGTCGATGAACAGGTCACCCGACGAAGCCATGGCTCGTCGAGTGAGTACATCCGCGAATTGATCCGGGAAGACCGGGACCGCCAGCGCCTTCGGCTTCTCCTGCTCGACGGTGCGGCCTCCCCCGCAGCCGCCCCGGCAGATACCGAATATTTCATCACCTTGAGGGATTACGTCCAAAAAAACTCGGGAGCATGACAAAAAAACCAGTCATCCCGAGGACTCTGGCTACCAGAGACGTGGAAAAGGCGATTGAATACTACCTCGAAGATGGGACTGTTGACGCCGCCCTGGGATTCATCGACGCCCTCGAAGCGGCCTACGATCACATCGCCAGACATCCCGCGTCCGGATCGCCCAGACTGGGTCACGAGCTTGATCTTCCGGAGCTTCGGTCATGGCCTTTGAATACCTTTTCTTATCTCATTTTCTATCTCGATAGATCAGACCACATCGACGTCTGGCGTGTTCTTCACCAGAAAAGGGACATCCCCTCATCACTGCAATCGGGCGATTGAAGCAGCTTCAATATTCAATCGGATCGAACCCGAAAGCCAGGAACGCAGGTTCTTTAAGACATTGGTAAATAATACGTTAGCGCCTAACGAAACCGGCTTGATGTCGCGCCCCGCCGCAACATCACCGGTGTTGAACGTATCGCTCTTGGTTGGCGTTGGATGAGAGAGGATCGAAGCGGTCGGAAATCCAGCGGGGCGACCTTTCCCGATTTTCAACCCCGGCCTTCTGGATCGCCTGGCAGCGACCCAGCGTCGCTATGAAGCGAAGCCACGAGAAAAGCAATTGCAGGGACTGCGGCTTCGCTTCATACGCGAGCGGCGGTCTCCTCCCGAGCCGGGAGAACCGGGATTCATCGCGCTCCCCGGGGAGAGCCAGGCCAGGCCATTGTGCGGAAGGTGAGAGATTTGCGCTTCGCTTATCCGGGACAATGGCTGAACTGATGTCCTATAACAGAAGAAGGACACGGGTATGGCTAGGGAGTGCCAGCCGCGATGGCTGAAAATGGAAAGCCCACCCGTGTCCGGAGCCATACGCGTCTGTCTAATAAGGACTCCGCCAAATGGCTGTTAGAGGCACGACGACGCGCGGCAATACCAGTATAGGGGAGGACGTCGGATGGTCAATCAAGAACCGGAGATCAAAGGGTGTTGGGTAATGGGTGCGGACTGCGGAGAGCAGAAACACCGTTTCGTAATGTTGGACGAGCCCAAGGACCGGCAAGGGACGTTGTGGGTCTCAAACCGGATGGACAAAGTCCGTGACGCCTTGACGAAGATGCTGATCAAACTACCGGAGGGATATGAGCTGGAGATCGTGACCGAGGGATTGCGATCAATCGGAGGGATGCTGATGCAAGCGGCAACGGAGCTGGGGATTCGGATATACCAAGTGAATCCGAAGGCGCTGGACAGCTATCGAAGCCTCGAGGGACAACCACGCAAGGACGATGACCGAGATGCGGAATTGTTGGCAAAGATGCGACTTAACAATGTTGAAGGATGTCGGCTGGCACTGGATTCCCGTTCGGAGGAACGAGTTTTATGTCGATTCACTCGACTCCATACGCAGCTTGTCGGACAGAAACGGCGGGCCGTGAATCGGGTTCGGTCACGGTTGTTGGAGTTGTCCCCGGAGGTCGTAGATTCTCAGTGGGATGGTCCGGGCTACTCCAGCACGGGTATGCGTATGCTCCTTGAGCGTTGGCCGGGTTTTGAGGGCATGGAAAAGACCCGTGTCAGTACGATTGAGCGCATCCTCAGACCAGTGACGAGGCAGGGTGAGGGATGCACGAAGATGGCAAAAGCCGTTTTGGAAATGGCAGGCCGGATCATACTTGGTGCTGAAGAGCGCCGTGTCATTTCGATGGAGCTGGACATGGCGATGCAGCAACTGCGGTTGACGAAAACTTCCTTGGCCAAGATCGACAAGGAGATCAAGAATGCGGTCCAGGCCCATCCGATTGGGCGAAAGCTGCTGGAGATTCCGGGTGTTGGTCAATTTACGGCCGGAGTTTTGATCGGTGAGATTCTGCCGCTGGCTCGCAACGTATCGGAAGGCAAAACAGCGACCTACGGTGGAATCACGCCGCTTTCCCGGCGCAGCGGCAAGAGCGAAGGGCGTTCGAAACTGGCACGCGGGATCAACAAGCATGCGGTACGAGCGCTTTACCTCTCGGCGGTTTCTGCAAAACAGTGTAGTGCGCTGGATGACGCGTACTATCAAAAGCAGCTCAAGCGCCACAAGGGTCATCCAAAGCCGCACGTAAAGTCATTTCTCTCACTCGCCAGGCAACGTTTCAAAGTCATGTACAAGATCATGACGACTGATGCCCGTTACGACAAAGAGACCTTGATCAGGTCTCATCTCAAACGTCAGGAATTCGAAAGGACACAGAAGAAAGACGGTCTCGCGGCATAGTCGTCGGTGATCGCCAACGATTGGCGACGCGGAAAATCTGGGAGACAAGGGCCTGAGGAACTCTGGATAGATGGGTCGAGGGGACAGGTGCGTCCTGTGGAATCTGACGTGTCTGCCGGAGGCTGTGGAAAATAGTGAACGGGAGGAACCCGCCCACTATTTTCCACAGCCTCCTTGGAAAGCCGCTTCGCGAGGACGCTTCGCGCCTTACCACAGCCACTTGGAAAACGAGGACGTTTTCCACAGCTACCACAGGACCGACGACGACGAAAAGAAACCCCCGTTTTCAGGAAAAAGATCTTGACTAATCTTAGAGGCACTCCCGATGGAGGCGCCGTCCGCGTTTCTGCGAACGCCCTACAAATCCCTTGACCGAGGTCGTGGCCCTTCCACACTACGAGACGGCACCTCCATCGGGACGTGCCTCTCTGACGTATTTCTTTGTATATAGTTTCGTTAGTCCTTCGCGCTACAGAAACAACGTCAGAGGGGGCAATCCACGGGGAGATCGATCAATAACAGGTCTCCAAGAGACGAGGCAGGCCGCCGAGGCAATTTTCCCAGGGGGACAGGGTGTCTGTGCTGGCTTCGATAGTTTTTGTCCCCCCTGTGAAAATGCCGAGCGGGAGCGCTCGCGCTTCCGAAGGCCGGGGCCACGAAGAGGCCATTTCCGGGAAGGCCGGATCAGGAACCGAAACCTGGCTCCAGCCCGAGCATGACAACTCCCGATTGACAAAAAGCAACCTGGAGTTTACATTTATCATGTGATACGGAGTTGGCGGCATAAGGGTCTTCGGGAGCTATTTGCGACTGGGCGAAGCCGTCGGGTTCGGGCGGACCTTCAGATCCGGGCATTGTTGGTACTCGACGCGTTGGATGCGGCGACCAAATCTTCGGATGTCAATCTCCCGGGGTTCGATTTCCATCGTTTGAGAGGGGATCGGCCACCGCGATATTCGGTCCATGTCAACGGCCCGTGGTGCATCACCTTCGAGTTCGAAGATAGTGAAGTTCACCGGGTGGATTTGGAGCAATACCATTGACGGTCCCAGAGGGGCCTTGGAAGAGGAGTGGAACCATGGTTAACGGCCGGAAGAGAGCACCGAATCACCCCGGCACTCTACTGCGGGAGGTCGTACTGCCCGCTATGAGGGTCAGTGTCGCCCAGGCGGCCCGCGAGATGGGCGTCAGCCGGCAGCAGTTGTACAAGATCCTCGCGGGTGATCGTGCCATAACTGCGGAAATGGCAACGCGACTCGGGAGGTACTGCGGAAACGGCCCCGAGCTGTGGCTCAACATGCAGGGTGCCTTTGATCTGTGGCACGCACAAGACCGATTGGCCGACCTGCTCGACGAAATTCCAACACGAGCGGTCGGATAGCTTCTGTCGCACTCGATCTCTTTGGGGCCTCGACCTTCTCACCACGAATGTTTTTGGAGCCCCGGCCTTCTGGATCGCCTGGCAGCGATCCAGCGTCGCTATGAAGCGAAGCCACGAGAAAGCCAATTGCAGGGACTGCGGCTTCGCTTCATACGCGAGCGGCGGCCTCCTCCCGAGCCGGGAGAACCAAGGTCGAAACGACCTCCCCGGGGATTTTCCCCCGACCCACCCATCACAGACCCGCCGCCCC
>JAIOSJ010000436.1 GCA_021107705.1 Thermoanaerobaculales bacterium
CCTTCATGGCGTTGGAGAAGGCGAGAAAAGAAGTCGCAGCTTCACTCGGGGCGCGGTCTGCGACCGAGATCGTTTTCACCTCTGGTGCGACCGAGGCCAACAATTTGGCGCTGAGAGGAATCGCCGGGACGGCTGCCCTCAAGGGTGGGCACATCGTGACCCAGGCCACCGAGCACCCGGCCGTGCTTGAGCCCATGAGACGGCTGGAACGGGAGGGCTTCGAACTCACCATTGTCGGCGTCGATCGGTGGGGGCGAGTCGACCCCAAGGCCGTTACGGCCGTCCTTCGTGACGACACCGTCCTGATAAGTTTGATGCTGGCCAACAACGAGACCGGGGTCGTGCAGCCGGTTTCGGAGGTGGCTGCCGCCGCTCGTCGGCGTGGAATTCCGACCCATTGCGATGCAGCCCAGGCCATGGGCAAGATTCCGGTCGAAGTCGAGGCTCTCGGGGTCGATCTCTTGTCGATCTCCGGCCATAAGGTCTATGGGCCGAAGGGAGTTGGGGCTCTTTATGTGCGCCGGAAAACTCCGCCCCAACGTCTCGAGGCCCTCATTGAAGGTGGCGGCCACGAGGCAGGATTGAGATCGGGGACGGCCAATGTGCCGGGTGCAGTCGGTCTCGCCTGCGCCTTGAAACTCGCGTCTGATGATCTTGTTGCGGAGGCTGAGCGGGTTGGTGGTCTGCGGGATGCCTTCGAACAGATGTTGCGCGACGAAGGTCTGAAGATCGTCGTCAACGGGGAGGACGCCGGTCGCTTGCCGGGTACCTCCAATGTTGCTTTCCCGGGCGTGGACGGGGAAGCACTGATGGCTTCCCTGCCGGATCTGGCCGTCAGCACCGGCTCCGCCTGCGCGTCAGTGCATCCGCAGCCGTCGCACGTTCTCCGGGCGATGGGCCTGCCGGACGGGCTTGCCGCCGCCTCACTGCGGGTCTCGTTCGGTAGACCGTCAACCATGGATCATGCAGAAGTTGCCGCGTCCCGAATCTCCGAAGAGGTGAAAAGGCTTCGGCGCTGAGGTTATTCTCGCTTCAGTAATCCACTCCGGCAGGCATGACGTTGGACGGATCGAAGGCGTGGCACGGGGTCACCCCGTAGACCATGTTGCACGAGGGGCAGCACCCTTCGAAGCAGTCCATCTGAAAGTCGTCTTTACAGTTGGCGCAGTTGATCGTCATCGGCATGGGCATGGGCTGGATGTTGAAGCCCATGGCCCTCACCTTGTCGACTACCTGTGCACCCGAAGCGAATGATCCTGAACACCCGTCATGCATGATTATCTCCCTTTGAATTGATTAGTGTGTTTATTAGTGAACGCCTGCGAAACAATAGGCACAACCCCAGAGAAAAACCACAGAGACACAGAGAGCACAGAGGAACACTGAGGGCAACCCCAAGGCGCTCCCGGTGTCCGCCCGCCCGCTGCGCGGGCTGAACTGAAGGTCTGCCCGTCGCCCTGTGCGCAAGCGCCCCGGTCGAAGGGAAGACCTTCAGAACGCAGGCTCGGCCCGCCTGGCCGGACCATGGCATCGAGTTCCTGTTCTTGTGCGACCTCAAGACGCGTGTTTCCGAACCCGGCTGCACGCGAAGCGTGTTCAGGCAAAGGAGCAACGGATGACAAGAACTCATTCTTGGAATTTGTTCCTTCATTTGCCAGTCGCGGGCACAGTTCGCATTCCGGGTTCGGACGGCGGTTCCGTCGAAAACACACTCTGTGAGGCTCTGTGTCCTCTGTGTCTCTGTGTTGAATTTTGCCCGCGGCCCAGCTGAGAGCAGAATACATCCATCATCCCAATCTCTCTCCGCGTCTCAGGCGATTCCTCAGGTCCATCATGCGCCGATCCATCACCGCCAGTTCCTCGAGGATTCCGCGTTCGGTGTCGGTCGTCTCGATGACCGCCTCGATGCCGCCGTTGGCGATGATGAGGCGGCGACCGCCCATCAGGGCGAGGACCGGGTCGTGGGTGGCCATGAGGACGATCTTGTCCTCCGACAACAGGAGACCGAGGGCCTTTCTGCGGTCGATACCGGCATTCTCGATCTCATCGATAAGGACGATCGGCGAGCGGCTCAAAATCGCCGTGTCGGCGATCATCAGGGCACGTGACTGACCTCCGGAGAGGCTGGTAATCGGAGTTGTCGGAGCAAAACTCTCTCCGGTCAGGTCGTTTGCCTGATCCATGATCCGCATGACGACGTCGCCGACGTTGTCTATCAGACGACTCTCGGCGTGCATTTCGAGGAACTCCCGAACCGTCAGATCCATGACGAAGTTCATGTTCTGCGACAGCTGGGCCACCAGTTTGTGGGTCGGCGAGAAGCGCCATTTGCGGTCGGGAACCTGCTGGTTGAGGAGCACGTGGCGGCCGGTCGGGGTGTCGCCCTGTGCGACCCATTCGATGTCGCCCAGCAACCGGCTCTTGCCCGAACCGGTGGGTCCGACGATGCAGATGGTCTCGCCGGAGTTGATGGTGATATTCGAAAAGCCCTCCGGAGAACCGTCCTTGTGTGTTCCCGGAAGGATGGAGAGCGAGCGAACGGTATCCAGATCGTCGGCGAGAAAGAGCAGCATCTGGTTGATGTGCTCCGTCAGCTGTTCGAGCAGTTCGTCGGCGGTGGTAATCGCGTCCTCGCCGGCCTCGGCGACGGATCGGGCGAGAAGTGTCTGAACCGTGCCCTCCTCGCGGCCCTCGGTTTGGACGTGGTGGCCGTCGAAGAATGTTGCTGCGAAAGGGTATTTCTCGAGCAGGCTGTTGACGGTGTGGGAACTGATTTCGTTGATCATCTCTTCAGTCCATCTTCATCTTTCGCACGTTGCCCATCTGGTAGCTTTCGCCGATCCGGGTCTCCCCGAGGCAGTATGAACAGAGGGCGGATGGCATTGTGAACCTGAGTTTGGCGCCGATGAGGCTCTCCACCTCCTTCGCATCGTCATCAAAGAGGGACGAAAGTTCAAACGCGCCCTGACCGGTGAGACCGTTGACATGAAGGACCGCGGCCTTCGGATTGACCGCGGCGACGCGGGAGGCGAAGACCTCGCGCTCGGCCTGCGAGACGATGTCACCCTTGGTGATCACGACGATGTCGGACATCTTGAGCATCGGCCCGATCTTCTTGGGCGTGGTGACGCCGGAGAGATTATCGACCACACAGACGGCGAGGACATCCTTGATGTGGGGTGAACACCTGTTGCACAGGCCGGCGCTTTCGCTCACAAGGAGGTCGAATCCCTCGGAGCGTCCCCACTGCACGATCTCCTCGACATTGGAGACAAAATAGTGGTCAGGACACAAGGGACCGGAGAGTCCCTTCTTCACCGGGATGCCTGCCTTTTCGTAGAGCACGTCGTCTTCGGTCGACAGGCAGTCGAACTTGACCACACCGGCCTTTCGGCCCCGGGATCTGAGGGCATCGAGACTCTTGAGGATGACGGCGGTCTTGCCCGATGACGGCGGTCCGCAAACGGTGACCAGCTTCATACGGTTTCCCTACCTTCCTCGAACAGGGCCTCGCATTCTTTGATCTCGGCGGCGATGTCGGTCTTCTCGATCCAGTCCCAGCCGAGCCAGGAGAAAGAGTTCTCACTCTGGAGGCCGTTGTCGACCTCCGGGTTAGTGGAGGGGAAGAGTCCCTTTATCGCCAGGACCTCACCCACTTCCTTCGAGCAGAAGAAGTCGATGACGGGCTGCAGGGCCTCGCCGCCGGATTTCTTGGCCAGGAGGAAGATCGGACTCAGGATCGCGCCGTCTTCCGGCCACACCGCCTGCATCGGCGAGCCGGGCTGCGCCATGCGGGTGAAGAAGTAGGGCATGATCGTCACCAGGGGCGCCTTCGGCCGCGAACCGACCTTGACCATCTGCGCCGGGTGCAGACTCTCGAGCAGGGAGCGACCCAGTTTGCGCACGCCTTCATCACCGTAGCGACGCCGAATATCGAGCAGGATGCCCGAAAAGAGATCGAAGTCTCCAACCGGAAGGGAGACCCTTTGTTCAAAGCGGGGCTCCAGCAGATCACCCCAGGTGCGTGGCATTTCCCCGTCGCCGAGTTCGTTGGTATTGACCAGAAAGACCGCAGGGACGACCGAAATAATCGCGTAGCGACCGCTCGGATCCCTTAATCCCAGATTGTCGAATGATGGGTTGAAGTGCTCATAGGGAGTGCGATCTGCGAAGGCGTCGCGGAATTTGCCGATGCCCTTGGGGTCGAAGAAGGTCTCGAAGCCGGCCGAGATGAAGAGGTCGGGGAACTCTTCAGGGTCGTCAATCGAGTTGACGTGCTCCTCCATCCACGAGGCGCCCACCGAAGCCGCCTGAAATTCGGTCTGGATATTTCGTCCGGTGCGGTCGTGATAACTTTCGGCAAATTCGGCAAAGGCCTCTTCGAGCGGGATGCGCACCGGGCATGGAAGCAGGCCCATCACCCTCAGGGGCTTTTCGCCGTTCTGGGAAACGACGTCGGCAGCATCATCGTCTTCGACGGCTGTGTTGAGGAGGTCGAGAAAGGCATCGAGATCGAGCTTTTTGAGAGCGGTGGCCTGGCGCAGCGAGATCGCTCCGCCGAACGCGCGGCGCTTTTCTTCGTCGCCCATCTGCGGAAAGCCCTGGGCGACAAAGACCGCCACCGTTTCCGGCCATTTCTCGGTGATCGCCAGCAAAGTGGCATCGGGATCCAATCGAACGGACATCAACACACCTCCGTGGTGGAGGATCATCCCGGATCTCAACGGGGCCGTCTTTGACTTGGGTCAAGAGGGGATGGATCGCTGCCGTCCCCTTGTGTCGAGCCGAACGACCCTATTGGCCCCGATACAGGGCTGCGACGGGAATCACTTCGACTCGACCGATGCGTTGGTAGTCGAGGCCGGTGTAGAAGAGGATGCATCGTACCGGCCGGTTCATTGTGGCGGTAAAGTCTTCGAGGTTGCGAAGGTCCCGTTTGCCCGGTACCTCGGTGCTCTTGATTTCGATGGCCATGCAGGTTTCGCCCGAGTCGATGATGACATCAATCTCACGACCGGCCCCCGATCGGTAGTGGTAAAGGTGGTCGGCCTCGAAGTACCCGAGCTTCCGGCGCTTTTCCAGTTCTGCGATGACGAAGTTTTCCAGTTGTTGTCCGACGGCCAACGGAGTGCCGAATCCCCTCGCAATGCCCATGTCCGCGAGATAGACCTTGCCGGCCTTGACATACCTTTTTGCCGGCCCGTACTGATAACCGGTCAATCTGAAAACCAGTTGGGATTGGATGAGGGAGTTCAGGTATTTCTTTGCGGTCGGAAAGCTGATGCCCGCTTCGCGGGCCAGGTTGGAGGTCTCCAGGAGCGAGCCGATGGATCGTGCGAGGTGGTGATACAGCACCAGAAGACCATCCAGGTTTTCGAGATTGGACAGCATCATGAGGTCGCGGGTGAAGTAGGTATCACGATAGTTCTTTAGGATCTCCAACTTGTCCTGTGTGGAGGCTGCATTCAGTACTTCCGGAAACTGCCCGTATTTCGTGGTCTCCGCCAGTTGCCGTTGGGCCAGCATCAGTTGCTTGAACGGCGCCCTTTCTTCAAAGATCCGATGGGTGGGCGAACCAGCATCCTCACCCCAACATGCTGTGGTCAATGCCCGGATGTCGATCCGGCCCGAGAGCGAGTCCGCACTCGCGTCCAAGAGTCCGGCCGAACTGGAACCGGTCATGAAGAACCGTGCATGCCCTTCGTCGATGGCGAATTTGACGGCAACCGTCAGCAGGGGATGTCGTTGGATTTCGTCGATAATCGCCTGTTTGCCGAGAGATTGGACGAAACCCTTGGGGTCCCTGCGGGCCCAATCCAGGTTATCCAGATCATCCAGCGTGGCATAGGCGAAAGCCGGGAAGCGCTGCTTCAGCAAGGTGGTTTTTCCGCTCCTTCGGGGACCCAGCAGCAGCACGCTTCTCCGGGTGGGCAAGTCGATCCATCTCGTAAACATGGTTACAGTTTAACATGGATAAACCGTAAGTCTTCTTTCAATTCAGCGCGGTCGCGCGAAGTAGGTCGAGGCGTCTGCGACCACGCTGCTCAAGCGAGCGGCGGCCTCCGGTCTTCGTTCTCGACCCTCCAGGGAGAAAACGAAGACCGTCACGGCGTAGCCGAAGGCGACTTGTCTCGGCGAAGCTGATTGTCGAAGCCGGACTGCTCCTTCAGGCAAGCGCGAGGGTTCGAGAGCTACGCCCTGGCTTGCCTCGGGAAGCGCGATCAAAAACAGTCGCTTCAATGGTGAAGCAGGCCGTCGCTCGTCCTGTCCGCGGGCCAGGGAATCCGATCGTTTGACTCTGTCTCCCCGGGTCCGCTGACTGGGCGACGCTGGGTCGCGAAGCGGACCAGAAGGCCGGTGATTCAACTCGGTCCACCGACGAGGCCGACCCAAATGCCCGCGCTCCCGAAGGTCGGGGCCACGGCCTATCGTCCGCCTCGCCCAGCAACGAACTCCACCACCCCGTGGCGTTCCTCGGGGCTGTCTCCGTGGCGATGTCACGGCCCCAGGCCTTCCCAGTGGTGAATGACATCCCAGTCGGGGAACAGGCGGAGAATCTCCCCGGCTTCCAGGTAGGTGCGAATCCTGCCGTCTGCATGGGCGAAAGACCCGGGTCCAAGAGACCGCCAGCTCGAAGAGATCTCGGAGAGGATTCTCACGACATCGGTCAGAGATCCAGAAAATATTTTGGGCTGACTTGTATCAAAACCTTGTTCCCCGGTACTGACAACCAGTATGAGGGTCACCTTGACACTACCCAGATTCATCGCTTCCTTCCGGACGAGAAAGAGAGAACAGCCATGAGAACGACCAACTCCCCCAATACAGTTTCTTTCATGACAGTCACATTGATACTACTGATGGCCGGGGTTATAGGCTTGGGTGCGGGCACGGTCAGTGCCCAGATTGTTAACCCCGGGTTCGAGTCGGGGCTGACGGGCTGGACGGCGATCGTGAATGGAGACGCTATCCCGGTAACCGTAGCATCAGGGTCCACGAGTACTTCTGCGGGAACGATTCCCCCGTCGCTAACGGGGGATCAGTACGTCTACACCTCGCAGAATGGGCCGGGCCGTAGCTTCGTCTATCAGGGCTTCACGGTGCAGCCGGGAACGAACCGGATTTTCTTTGACATCGCGGTCTTGAACGGTGCCTCGAGTTACTATGTCCCGAGTCCGATGTCCTTTGACTACTCTGGAGCTGCGAACCAACAGGCGCGCTTCGACATTCTAGCGCCCGGCGCGAGCTACGACACGGTCAATCCGTCCGACATTCTCGTGACCGGCTTCCAGACCCAACCCGGCGATCCCCTCACATCACCCTGGCAGAGTTACGACATCGACGTGTCCACGGAGCTGGCGCCGTATACGGGGCAGACGGTCACGCTACGTTTCGTGCAGGTGGACAACCAGATGTATTTCAACCTCGCGATCGACAACCTGAGTGTCGGCGCGTCGCCTCCCACCAACGACCCTCCGACGGCGGACGCCAACGGCCCATACTCGGGCAACGTCGGCGACACGATCGTGCTCGACGGCAGCGGCTCGTCGGACAGCGACGGAACGATCACTGGCTACGCATGGAACATCAACGGAAATAGCTACAGCGGCGTGTCACCGTCGGTAGGTTTGGGCGGCTACGCACCGGGCACGTACACGGTGACGCTGACGGTAACGGACGACGATGGCGCCACGGACAGCGACACATCGAGCCTGACGGTCATTCAGCCCAACACTCCGCCGACGGCGGATGCCGGCGGCCCGTACTCGGGCAACGTGGGCGACACGATCACGCTGGACGGGAGTGGGTCGTCGGACGCCGACGGGACGATCACCGACTACGCGTGGACCATCGGCAGCAACAACTACAGCGGCATGTCGCCGTCGGTGAACCTGAGTGGGTACACATCCGGTACATACACGGTGACGCTGACGGTAACGGACGACGATGGCGCCACGGACAGCGATACATCGAGCCTGTCCGTCAACGCCCCACCGACGGCGGATGCCGGCGGCCCGTACTCGGGCAACGCCGGCGAGACAATCACGCTGGACGGGAGTGGGTCGTCGGACGCCGACGGGACGATCACCGACTACGCGTGGACCATCGGCAGCAACAACTACAGTGGCATGTCGCCGTCGGTGGACCTAAGCGGATACACATCCGGTACCCACACCGTGACCTTAACGGTTACTGACGACGATGGCGCCACGGACAGCGACACATCGAGTCTCCTTGTCTTCCCTCGAATCAGCATCACCGACTCGAGCGCCATCGAGGGCGACTCGGGATCGACCCCGGCAACCTTCACAATCACTCTCGATGCGGCAGTGTCCGCAACAGTGACCGTGAACTGGGCCACCGCGGACGGCAGCGCAACGGCCGGTGCCGACTACGCCGCCGCGTCGGGAACGGTGACCTTCCTCCCCATGGATACGAGCGAGACGATCTCGGTCGATGTCCTCGGCGATCTTCTCGATGAGCCGGACCAGACCTTTTTCGTCAACCTCTCCGCTCCGTCGAACGGATCCATCGTGGATGGCCAGGGGGTGGGAACCATCACCGACGACGATCCCACGCCTTCGATCTCCATCGCCGACGTGACGGTCGACGAAAGCGACGGCGCGGCGACCGTCGAACTCACCCTCACCGATGTGAGCGAGCAGATGGTGACGGTGTCGTTCGACACCGCCGACGGGACGGCCGCGGCCGGATCCGACTACACCGCGACCTCGACGACCGTTTCCTGGCCGGCGGCAACGGACGGCATCCAGACCGTTGACATACCGATCATCGACGACAGTGAGGACGACGACACCGAGACCTTCGCGGTCGACCTTTCGAGTCCGGCGAACGCCACCATCGGCGATGACCAGGCAATAGTGACCATCGAAGACGACGATCTGATCGTCAACACCACCGATGATCACAACGACGGCGCCTGCACCTCGGCGGACTGTTCACTGCGTGAGGCGATTCTTGCGGCCAATGCACGGCCTCAGGATGACCTCATCCGGTTCG
>JAIOSJ010000123.1 GCA_021107705.1 Thermoanaerobaculales bacterium
TGGGTACGTTTTCGTTGATTGATTACGGCGGGTCGAATAACAGCGTGACATTTTCCAACAAGCCTGCAGGAGCCTACTCGGTGACCGAGTCGGCCACCGGGGGTTGGTCCTTGTCCGGGCTGCAGTGTACGGATCCTGACGGGGGCACGGTGACCAATCAGTCGACGAGAACGGCGACTATCGATCTCGACCCCGGCGAGAATATCGTCTGTACCTATACCAACAACGGCTATGGTTCGATTACGATCGCCAAGAACGCCGACCCGGTTGGATCTCTCAATTTTTCCTTCAGTGGGAGTCTTGGTACGTTTTCGCTAAAGGACGACGGGGTCAGTTCGAGTTTTGTGACATTTTCAGGGCGAACTCCGGGGGGTTATTCCGTAACCGAAGCCGTGGTGGCAGGCTGGAACCTGACCCAGGTGTACTGCGTAGATCCTGATGGTGGGTCTTCGGGAAATGTGGAGGCCCGAACGGCAACGATTGATCTTGATCCCGGGGAGAACATCACCTGCACCTATACGAATGTCGAGAACAGGGCGCCCGTGGCCGTTCCTGGTGACGACATCCAGATGCCGGCACTCGGTTCGGTCGTCACCCTTGACGGAAGTGCGAGCTACGACCCCGAGGGGGACGCCCTGACCTTCAGCTGGCGTGAAGATCCGGGAAACCCGGAGATCGGGCTCATCGCCGACCCCTCGGACGCGGTCACGACGTTCTATCCACAGTGGCCGGGCCGCTACCTCTTCACCCTGGTCGTCAACGACGATCTGCTGAACAGCGACGCCGAGCTGATCAATGTCTTTGCGCCGGGCATTGCCGGGCACGTGCTGTTTTCCGGCACGAGCATCCCGATCGCCGGTGTCTACGTCACGGCGCAATCGAGGGTTTCAACCTCGACCAGTCAAGGCGAGTACAACCTGGTCGGTACGACCTCGGGCGATATCCTGTTGGAGGCCACAGACGACGGACTCGACGACTATATACAGACCCTGATCGTCTCTTACGACGGCACCTATCACCAGATCGAGATGGTGGGTGGGGACTACCCATTTACCGGCACCGTCACCAACCGCGTCACTGGGCTGCCGCTGGACCAGGTCTCGGTCGTGGTCGAGCCGGGTTCCGGTCTCGAGACAGCGACGTCGCTCGACGGCACTTTCTCCCTCGTCTCAGTGCCCCAGGGTTCTCGGCTCGTCAACTTTGTACGCACGGGCTACAGGGCTGTCAGCGTCACGCTGTGGTTCGATGAGAATACGCCGCCGTACGAACTGGCCATGGACCCGGCTGATCCGGCCTCATTGTCAGGAACGGTGTACTCCGTTGGTACGGAGATTCCGCTGGCCGGTATCAACGTTACGGTCGCTGGAGACGTCGTATCGACGTCGAGTGGCGACGGCTCCTACAACCTACCCGGCCTCAATACCGGCTACTACACGGTGGTCGCCACCGGGCCCCCAGGGCTGGGCGTCGAACCCTACACCCAGACCGTGCAGCTCGTTAACGGCGCCAACAATCTCGACATCTACCTGGCCGGCGGCGTCTTCGGGTTCTACGGGACGGTGACCGAGGGCGAAGGCAAGAGCATCAGGGCTGCAGGGGCGCCAATCGTCGGCGTTCAGGTGGCTGTGCTCAATGGGCCCTCGACCAAGTCCTTCTCTGGCGCAAAATCTATCGACGACCTCCCAGGGCTGAACGATGAGACCGACGCCACCGGATACTTCTGGGCGCAAGAGGTGCCCTTTGGCACACGCACCGTCACCTTCAGTGCACTAGGCTACGAGACCTTGGAGGTCGAGGTCGATGTGCAAGGCAACACGGAGTACAACGTCACCCTCATTCCGACAATGGGAATTTTCTCCGATGACTTCGAATCAGGGGGAATCTCGGCGTGGTCGGGGACAGTCCCATAGAAATGTCCCGGCCCCACCCTCCCAAAATCGAACCGATGTAGAAACGCATAAGGCGAGTAAGGGACACTCTCCAACTCTTGCCCGTCCCATCTGCATCCCCTTTTCGTACCTTTTCCGGGGTGCAGATTCCACTTAAGCCGATGGTCCTAAAATCGGGGTTAAGCGCAATGTCGTTACGATCATCGTGGCCATTGTATTTGTGTCGGTCGGTGTCGGTATATTTCGTGGTATCGTGATGGGGAGCATGTCAATAGCGGTAAAAGATACAGCCCGGTGAGGAATTAGGCATGGCCAACCGATCACTCGCTAAAAGAAACGGTTCTAGGGTGAGGCCGAGCGAAAGTAGGGGACAGTGTTGTTTTCAGCAGAGCCCGTGAGAATCACTCAATTCAGGATCTACTTGGTTTTCATCCAGATTAATAAGGGACACTTGTTTTCTCCATCTTCTGATAGATTTTTCCTTGAATATTAGTGATGAGAGCATTAAAATTCAAGCATGAATTACCGATATCGTTTAATTTCGGGTCGCTTGAAGAAGATGGTCGAGCATTTTCCAGTGGTGGTGGTCTGTGGCGCCCGCCAGGTTGGGAAGAGCACGCTTCTGCAACACGTCTTTCCCCAGTGGGACTGCGTTGTGTTCGATCCTGCGATCGATGTGGGAAATGCGCGGCAGGATCCCGATCTTTTTCTGGATAATCATCCATCTCCGGTTATTTTGGATGAAATCCAATATGCCCCCGAGTTGGTGGCGGCAATCAAAAGGAGAGTGGATCGGACGGGCGAGGCGGGTCAGTTCCTCCTCACAGGCTCGCAGCAGTGGTCGGTGCTGCGAACGGCCAGTGAATCTCTCGCCGGACGTGCGGTTTTTCTGGATCTCGAGGGATTCAGCTTGGCGGAGGCCGCAGGTGAAACCCTCGAAGAGCACTGGCTGGCGAGGTATTTGGAGGCGCCTGATGATTTTGGTGATCGGTCGGTTGGGGAGCCTGGAAGGCTCATTTCGACCGGCACCCTTTTTGAGACTCTTTGGAGGGGTTTTCTCCCGAACGCACAGGAACTCGACTGGGATTTGCTCGGTGAGTTTTATCGTGCGTATTTGCGCACCTATATTGAGCGGGATGTCAGGTTGCTGGGCGATGTTGCGGACTGGCAGCAGTTCGGTCGTTTCACACGGTTGACGGCGGCGTTGACTGCCCAAGAGGTCAATCATTCTCAGTTCGGCCGTGAAATCGGAGTGACGCCCCAAACCGCTCAGCGTTGGCTCGCGATGTTGCGAGGAACTTATCAGTGGTTTGAGATCCCGGCCTACCACGGTAATACGATCAAACGGGTCAGTGGCAAGCCGAAGGGATTTCTTGGTGATACCGGGTTGGCCTGCTCGCTGCAGATGATCTCCTCCCCAAAGGCATTGAGTGGGCATCCGCTGGTCGGGTCCTTGTTCGAAACGGCCGTGGTGGGGGAGCTTCGAAAGCTGAGTTCCACGCTTGCGACACCCCCCGTTTTTTACCATTGGCGGTCTCACGGTGGTGCGGAGATCGATGCGTTGTTGGAGCGGGACGGGCGGTTTTTCCCGATCGAGGTCAAAATGACGACGAAGCCGGGGAGGAATGATACATCCGGCATCACCGCCTTCCGAAAGACCTATCCCGGGCTCAACGTCGCCCCGGGGCTGGTGATCTGTCCGGTTGCCAAGCCGTTTTCCCTGAATAGCCTGGATCTCGCATTCCCCTGGAACACTCGTTGACCTCTCCGCCGCCCGCCGCGGCGGTTCTGACATCGAGAAAGGTGCTTGGCACAGTGAACCTATTCAATCTCTAGTGGTTGGGCACCGGTACCGTTCGACCGAGTAAGGGACTGTCTATTTCGAGAGATCACCGGGTCAGGCATGTCGCTCATGGTCACCGCCAGGTCGGCACCGATCATGATCTCGACCTGCTCGTCCTCCACCTCGCCGTCCAGGGCCAGGCCACCGGCCGACAGGCCCCCGGTCGAGTCGATCCGGAAGCGAAGCGGATGCAAGAATATAACAGAAGTGTCCCTTTTATTTGTTCGGGAACTGCCAGGATGACGTCGGCTTCAATCGTGCTCGCGAACCACAAGAGATGCCCCTTTATCGCCTGAAATCACGGCTATCTTGACTATCTTATGATTTGATCGTAAATTAGTCACATGTATATCGTACGAACCCTCGAACATCAGGTAAAGAGGTTGTCGGCATCGTTCCCGGTGGTGATGGTCACCGGTCCCCGCCAGACCGGTAA
>JAIOSJ010000429.1 GCA_021107705.1 Thermoanaerobaculales bacterium
ACGACCATCAGATCAAGTTCAGTCTGGTCTCGGTTGAGCCGCTGAAGCCAGACCTCACCGTCCGGCGTCCATCCCACACGTGCGATGTAGAAATCCTCCTGGCCGATTTTGAGCCATGTGATCTCGCCGCTACCGACCTCAACCACCCCCAGCCTTACCTTAGGATTGGGAGTGCCGGCTTTCGGATAGCGCTGCCGCTCCACCTTCGGATACAGGCCCGAGGAATCCAACAGCGACGCGACTCGCACCGGGGCAACGTCGTACTGAATAAAAGCCAGGCTTCTCCCGTCGGGAGACCACCAGAAGGAACGCTCGGTACCCATTTCCTCTTCGTACACCCAATCAGCAATACCGTTGAGCAGATCGGTGTTTTCTCCTCGATCGGTGAGCCTGTGGACCACGCCGGTCGATAATTCCAACCAGAAAAGATCACCACCACGGGTGAAGGCGAGACGCGATCCGTCGGCACTGAAAGTTGGGAAGAACTCGACCTCGGAGTCGCCGGTCAAGAATCTGGCCTGGCCACTCACCAAATCAAGGAAGAAGAGGTCTCCCGCCACGCTCGCCACCAGTCCCGATCCATCTGGGGAAAGTGCCGACGCCAGCCGTGAACCCGATGCGACATTGGGATCCGACATCACTTCGGCCTCCCACCCAGGCCGTTTGGCGCAAAGGTCCTCCTCCATTGCGGACCACGAGACCACCTTGTGGCGGGCCCCACTCTTCATATCCTCCCGCCAAAGATTAATGTCATCGCCGTCGGCAAGACGATACACAACAGATTCGCCGTCAGGGAGCCACATGAAGTTGGAAGGTTCCTCGAGGTCAAGTGCTCCTTCTTCGAACAGCGCCTCAAGGGTGATCTTCTTCGCGGCTTCCCCGACATTCACGGAAAGGACAGTCAGGGTAATGGAAAGAAACAAACTGAGATGGCGCATGAGGCCCCCAATAAAACAGGGCCGCCGAAGCGGCCCTGTGAAGTCATGAAAAAACAGACTATTCTTTCCCGCCGAGGTTACCCCCGCCGAAGAGCTTGGCATTGAAGTAGTCCTTGTTCATCTTCGCGATGCCGACGATTGAAACACCCTTGGGGCAGGTGGCCTCGCACGAGGTGTAGTTGGTGCAGGCGCCGAAGCCCTCCTGCTCCATCGCAGCGACCATCGCCTTCGCCCTTTCCGCCCTTTCGGGTTGCCCCTGCGGAAGAAAGCCCAGGTGGGCGATTCGGGCGCCGACAAAGAGCATCGCCGCACCGTTGGGGCACGAGGCGACGCAAGCGCCGCAACCGATGCACTCGGCAAAATCCAACGCCGCCTCGGCTTGCTCCTTGGGGATCAATATCGAGTTGGCGTCGGGGGCCGAGCCGGTCCGAGCCGAGATATAGCCGCCGGCCCGCTGAATGCGCTCGAAGGCCGAGCGATCGACGATCAAATCCCGGACCATGGGAAATGCCTTGGCGCGCCAGGGCTCCAGTACCAGGTGATCGCCGTCTTTGAAGGTGCGCATGTGGAGTTGGCATACGGTGTTGCGCTTCATATGTCCATGCGCAACACCGTTGATGACAAAACCGCAGGTGCCGCAGATCGCCTCGCGGCAATCGTGGTCGAAGGCCACCGGCTCTTCACCCTTTTCGATCAACTCCTGGTTAAGCACGTCCAGCATTTCCAAAAACGACATGTGGGAACTGACGTTGTCCAGCTCATAGGTCTCGAAATGACCCTTGTCGTTCGCATCTTTCTGTCGCCAGATTTCAAGGGTGAGCTTCATTTGTAACTCCTCTGCGTGAGCTCTACGTATTCGAATTCAAGCTCTTCCTTGTGGGCTTGAGGCGCCTGGTCCTCACCCATGTGCTCCCAGACCGTCACGTGACAGAAGTTCTCATCGTCACGCCTGGCCTCGCCCTCTTCGGTCTTGTGTTCCTCACGGAAATGTCCGCCGCAACTTTCTTCTCGCTCCCGCGCATCGAGGCACATCAGGATGGCCAGATCGAAGTAATCGGCCACCCGGCCGGCCTTCTCCAGTTCCTGGTTGAGGCTCTCGCCGGTGCCCGGCACCTTGACGTCGGCCCAAAACTCTTCCTTAAGTTTCCCAATCTTCTCGATCGCCTCGTTGAGACCCTCTTTGGATCGAGCCATGCCGCACTTGTCGAGCATGATCATGCCCATCGCCCTGTGGAAATAGTCGACGGTCTTCGAACCCTTGATATCCAGGAGTTTCTGATTGAAGTCCTTGGCGTCCTGTTCGACTTTTCGGACCTCGTCACAATTGGGGTCGACCTCGGGATGTTTGCCCTTGGCAATGTACTGGCCCAGAGTGTTGGGAATGACGAAGAAACCGTCGGCCAGTCCCTGCATCAGAGCCGAGGCCCCGAGGCGATTGGCGCCATGGTCGGAGAAGTTGGCCTCACCGAGGACGAAGAGGCCGGGAATCGTCGACATCAGGTCGTAATCGACCCACAGGCCGCCCATCGTATAGTGCGGCGCAGGATAGATCATCATCGGCGTCTCGTATGGATCTTCGTCGTTGATCATCTCGTACATCTCGAAGAGATTGCCGTACCGATCCTTGATGACGTCAACCCCGAGTCTCTCGATGGCCACGGCAAAGTCCAGATAAACCCCACGCTTTGTGGGCCCTATGCCACGCCCCTCGTCGCAGACGTTCTTGGCATTCCTCGAGGCAACGTCACGAGGCACCATGTTGCCGAACGAGGGATAGATCCGCTCGAGGTAGTAGTCCCTCTCATCTTCCGGAATCTGATTGGGTGGGCGGTCGTCGCCGGCCTTCTTCGGCACCCAGACGCGACCGTCGTTGCGCAGGCTCTCGGACATCAGGGTCAGCTTGGACTGGAAGTCGCCAGACTGGGGAATCGCCGTCGGGTGGATCTGGGTAAAGCTGGGGTTGGCGAACGCGGCACCCCTCTTGTAGGCACGCCACAGAGCCGACCCGTTGCAACCCTTGGCCGAGGTCGAGAGGAAGAAGACGTTTGAGTAGCCCCCGGTGCACAAGAGGACCGCATCACCGAAATGGCTTGAAACCTCGCCACTGACCATGTCACGCACGACGATGCCCCGGGCCACACCGTCGATGACGATTAAATCGAGCATCTCGGTACGCTCAAAGACATCGACGTTGCCCGCATTGACCTGGGCGTTGAGCGAGTTGTAGGCGCCAAGCAGCAACTGCTGACCGGTCTCACCTCGAGCGTAGAATGTACGCGAAACCTGAGCGCCGCCAAAGGTACGATTGGCCAGATAGCCGCTGTACTCGCGGCCGAAGGGCACTCCCTGGGCAACGCACTGGTCGATGATCTCGTTGCTGATCTCAGCCAGGCGGTAGGTATTGGCCTCGCGCGCCCTGAAATCCCCACCCTTGATCGTGTCGTAGAACAGCCGGAAGACCGTATCGCCGTCGTTCTGATAGTTTTTTGCCGCATTGATGCCGCCCTGGGCAGCAATCGAGTGGGCGCGACGGGCACTGTCTTGATAACAAAATGCCTTGACCTTGTAACCCAGTTCACCCAGGGCCGCTGCGGCCCCACCGCCGGCCAAGCCGGTTCCGACGATCAAAATCGTATGCTTGCGCTTGTTGGCGGGACTGACCAGGGCGGTGTGGGCCTTGTATTCGGTCCACTTGTCGGCCAGAGGCCCGCTCGGAATTTTTGCTTCCAGTTTCATCTGCCTATCCTCCCACCAACTGCAACACGCCGGTCATTACCGCCACCGGCACCGAAATAAAGCCGGCTGCGATCACGACGGTCAGCAGGACCGCAAGGGGTCTGCGCCAGGGACCGAACTTGGGATGGTCCCATCCCATGGTCTGGAACAGACTCCACAGACCGTGATAGAGGTGAAAGGCCAGGAGCAGCAGGGCCACGATATAGGCGATGGCCACCGGTGTCTGCTGGAAACCGGCGATGACGTTGTTATAGGCCCCAAGGTGGACGTAGTCCGGGTGGACCGACCCGACTGTCAGGTGAAGCAGGTGGTAGACGAGGAAGGCCGCGATGATCGGTCCACTCCACACCATGGTCTTGGCGGCGTAGTCGACGTCCGGCGGATTGAAGACCTTGTACTTGACCGGCCGAGCTGTGCGTGAACGCCACCACACCTGAAAGGCCGCCAGGATGTGGACGCCCAGACAGAACAGCAGCACCAGGCGAACACTCCACAAGAACGCCGCGCTGGCATGCAGCAGATGGGCGTACTTGTCGATCTGCGCCGGGTCGAGGAAGATCTGCAAATTGCCGAGCATGTGGCCCACCAGGTAAAAGAACAAAATGATCCCGGTGATGGCCATTAATGCCTTTTTGCCCAGCGTCGAACCGTACAATCCGACATCTTTTTCCATGAGTTACCCTACCCCCTTGTCCTGGATCGCCTGAGCAGGAGAATTTGAGATCAGACGCCTGCCGGCCATGGAATTGTACACTGTTTCACAAGGTTTCCAAAAAGGAGAAAGACAGTTGCAGAGCCAATCAATCAAGCAATTATTGATCATCGCCGCCCACCCGTCGATTGCCGCCTCCAGGAGAGCTGTGGAAGTTGTCAACCAACTTGGGCATCTCTTTAAGGCCGAGGTCCTCATCAGAAGAACCGAAGATCCAAGGGCCGCCCTCCAAGAGGGCGTCGCAGATTTTGCGCTCCAGCCCGCAGACAAGATGCCTCCGTGCATCGCAAAAGGGACCAGAATTGCGGCAATACCCAGAAGAGAGACCGCGGCCGAGAGCCTGCTTGCTCGCTTGGGAGGACTTCTGACAACAACCGCGAATCCCTTCGGAGTAATGAAGGGTGCCCGTGTGTGGGTGAAATCTTCCCGCCAGGCAGCACAGATTTTGGCCGTCTGTCAAGCCTCGGTTGAAATCGTTGAAGATGGATCGAATTCACTCCTGCAATGCCTGGTTGCCGGTCAATGCGACGCCGTCATGCTTCCGACCGTCGATCTCATGGAACACCCGGATCTTGGCGCATTCGACGTGGCAACCCTTCATCCTGAAGTCGCCCTGCCGGCCCCGGGTCAGGGCGGCCTCGTCATGGAATCACGAGAGGATGATACCCGCTTCCCCGACCTCGCCACCATTGACGATCCGCAATCGGCCCGGTGCATCTCCTGCGAAAGACATCTTCTGGAACTCTTCGACCAGGACCCCGCCCTGGGATGCCTCGCGACCACTGAGCCGGATGGCGGAATCCGTCTCCAGGCGGTTTTCCCCGAACTCCAGATTGAGGAGAATACCGCTACAATCTCCCGAGTCGGTGCGGTATCGAAAGAGCCCGACCAGGCTGCCCTCGCCTGTCATGATGCCTTGCGATCAGCTCTCAGCTCAGCTGTTTACAAAACTCCAGGAATAGCCACAAAAAGGCACGAAAAAGAAGCCAATAAGACTGCTGTGCCTGCGTTGTAGCGCGACTATCGAGCCAGCATCAGGACACATAGGGGTTATGCAATCGCCTCAGCTGAGGTCTGATCGCACCCGCAGAACCTGTTGCTTGATGAGCCGGTCAATCACCAATCGCTGCTCAAGCGGAATGCCGGGCAACATCTTTAGGATCTCTCCGACGGTGTAGGCGCCGCTGATCCTCGACAAAAGGAAGCCCTCCTCAGGACTACACGAAACCTCAGTCAGCTGTGTGGGAGAGATCGCCAACTCAAGAATGGAATCGTCGTTGAACGTGAGGAACTGTATCGCCTGTTCTATCTTGCGCCGGAGAGTGACACCATATTCGCCGGCCTCACGAACTCCCTGAAATTTGGTCAGGAGCACTTCGATCGCTCGGTAGGCCGCCAGAAGATCTCCGTTCTCGAGGGCCTGTTCGGCCTCCTTGAGCATTAATCGCCATGAGCCGGCGGTGAACCCCGGGATAGGCCTCTCCTCACCATCGGGGGGTAGGAGTTCAAAGAGACTCTGTTGGAGTCCGTGAAAGAGAAACTGGTGAACATGAAACGGAACTATTCGACAAGCGAGACCAATTTCCTCGATTGTGTTGGATCCGTTGATTTCGCCCAGAATGCTCAGCTCGCGAGGCGCGAGCCCCTGCACGTCGATCGCACGAACAATCTTGGGAATGCAGCGATCGTCAGTTATGACCTTTCGGCTACGAGACCACTCATCCTGCCGCCGCACCCCCTCCATGACCACCATGTCAACCGGCAGGTCGAGCGGTTCGAATTTCTTGTTCGGCAAAATACTGTCGATGAAACGAAAATCGCCCTCGTCCCAGAAGAAGACCTCGAAGATACATTCCTCGGATTTTGCTTGGAGCACCGTCCGCAGTTCCTCCCGTGACAGTCGGCCGATAATGACCAACAGCTCACCGAGCAAGGCACCGTGGCGCTCCTGCATATCAAGGAGTTCCTTTAATTCATCCTCGGCGATGTAATTCCATCCCACGAGAAAGTAGCCGAGAAACTCCTTGGGGTTCTCGGAGGCAGCAGCCACCACAACCCCATCCCGGAAATATATCTTCTTCTGGAAGGGCCGCCCATCCAGGACCAGAGTGCCCGTCTTACGACTCTGGGCAACCCACTGCAGAAGGTCCGGGAGGGGCATCGTGCGCAGATTTCCACTGACCGACACTCAACGCCTCCCCACGAGAGGGTTTCGAACCGAGCCGGAATTTGTCAACGAGGAGTACACGCTTCCTATCACCTCTGGCCGATAGATTCTACCAAGAGAAAGGCGGACGAAGATGTCATCCACGACACAATAAAGGCAAACTGCCCTTTTTGAGTGGCCCGGAATGAGAAAAGCGAATCAGATCAGGTGCCATCCGCCTTGCTGCGCGGGACTCGAACCTCATTCCTTAGATAGTCGTCGATACCTGCGGCGGCAACCTTGCCTGCTCCCATGGCCAGAATCACCGTTGCCGCACCGGTAACGATGTCCCCACCCGCAAACACTCCAGGAATCGACGTCATCATGGTTTCTTCGTTAACGACGATGTTGCCCCACCGGTTCAGCTCGAGGTCCTCGGTCGAACGGGTCACTAGCGGATTCGGGCCCTGGCCGATTCCCATGATGACGGTGTCCATTTCCATGTCGTACTGCTCACCCTCGATCGGAACGGGTCGCCGCCGACCGGAGGCATCAGGCTCACCGAGCTCCATCTTCTGAACCCGAACGCCGCGCACCCGCGCATCGTCATCACCGTAGATCTCGACCGGCGAGGACAGCCAGCGAAAATCGATGGCTTCCTCTTCCGCATGCTCGAGCTCTTCAAGACGAGCCGGTGACTCGGCTCGGGTTCGGCGGTAGAGGCAGATGACCTCTTCAGCACCCAGTCGTTTGGCCGTCCGCAGACAGTCCATCGCAACATTACCCGAACCGACGACCGCAACCCGCCGGCCCATGCCGACCGGCGTGTCATAGGCAGGAAAGTCAAACCCCTTCATCAGATTGACTCGGGTCAGGAATTCATTGGCCGAGTACACCCCGATATAGTCCTCTCCCGGGATTCCCATAAAATACGGGAGTCCTGCGCCGGTAGCGATGAAGACGGAGTCGAAGTCGTACTCAGTGAAGAGTTCTTGCACTGAGGCGAGCTTTCCCACCACGAAATTAAAGCGTAGCTCAACGCCAAGTTTCTGTAGGTTACCCACTTCCTCTTCGACGATCTTCTTCGGCAGGCGAAACTCCGGGATTCCGTAGACGAGGACGCCTCCCGCCTTATGGAGAGCTTCGAACAAGGTCACTGAGTGGCCCAGGATGGCCAGCTGGGCGGCACAGGCGAGACCGGCCGGACCGGACCCGACGACGGCGACCTTGAAGCCTGTCTCAGGCTGACGCTCGGGCATGGCGATCTCACCGCCCTGAGCAACTTCCCAATCGGCGACAAATCTCTCGAGTCGGCCGATGGCTACCGGCTTGTATTTGTTGCCGACGACGCACACCTGTTCACACTGGTCCTCCTGCGGACACACACGCCCACAGATGGCCGGCAGGGTATTGTCTTTCTTGACGATGGCGAGGGCTTTTTCGAAATTACCATCCGCCATTTCGACGATGAAAGCCGGGATGTCAATGCCTACCGGACAACCCTCGACACACCTTGGCTTCTTGCACTCGAGACACCTTTCGGCCTCGGCAATTGCCATCTCCGGCGTCAGGCCAAGCGCCACTTCACCGAAGTTCCTGATACGTTCCATCGGGTCCTGGGCCGGCATCGGCTGCCGCGGAATCTGCATTCGCTCTTTTTTCGTCAATTCGCGTGCCATCAGCTCAACTCCCCACCCTTCGTAGCCTGACACTCATGATGTTCAAGATAACGGCGACGGGCCTCTTCTTCTTCGACGAGAAAGGTCCTTTGACGTTTCATCATGAGATCGAAATCGACCGTGTGGGCGTCAAACTCAGGCCCATCCACACATACAAACTTGCTGTCGCCGCCGACCGAGACCCGGCAGCCGCCACACATACCGGTTCCGTCGATCATGATGGTGTTCAGCGAAACGACCGTTGGGATCTCGAGAGGCCGAGTCATTTCGGCCACCGCCTTCATCATGATGGCCGGACCGATTGCGATGACCATCTCAGGCTTGCCCCGCTCCTTAATAAAACGTTCGAGGGCATTGGTCACAAAACCCTTGGCGCCGAAGCTCCCGTCGTCAGTGGTATAGATCATCTCGTTGGACGCCGCCGTCATCTCGTCACGCAGAATCACCAACTCCTTGGTCCGCCCCCCGAGGATGGACACCACCTCGTTGCCCGCCTCTTTCATCGCTTGAGCGATTGGGAGGAGCGGAGCTATCCCGGCCCCACCACCAACACACACACAAGTACCCACGTTTTCAATGTGGGTCGGTGTACCCAGAGGTCCGACAACCTGGATTTCGTCACCCTCCTTGAGGGTTCCCATCTCCAT
This sequence comes from Thermoanaerobaculales bacterium, assembly GCA_021107705.1. Lineage (GTDB taxonomy): Bacteria > Acidobacteriota > Thermoanaerobaculia > Thermoanaerobaculales > Sulfomarinibacteraceae > JAIOSJ01. The sequence goes on from JAIOSJ010000429.1 coordinate 8,859, forward strand.
CGTCGACTTGCCCACCTCTTGGACGACCAACGTAAGGGTGCCGGCATCGGCATCCGAGTCGGCAATGGTCAGAGGGATTCTTTCTCCGTGATCATGGAGAAGGACAATCACAAACTGACCCGCCTGATGCTTGCGCGCGATCTCGGGCATTTCGACCAAATAACGTTTGAACGCCGGTGCGATTTCTTCGATCTTGAGCAGAGTGGCCATTGAACCTCCATATGAGAACGCACTCAAGCGCTCCACAGGTCGGGAAAATCTACCTTGGCCGCGCGACTTTTTCAAGAAAGTGGAAGCTCATCGGTTTCCGACCCGGAAGGTCTGCAGCTGAAACAGATAGGTTACAATTCAAGCGTGAGCAACATATCACCAGATAATTCCGCCGGACAGGAAGCGGTGAAGGAAGCCATTGCCTGGACCAAAAGTGGGGAGATGTCGAAGGCCATCCAGGTGTTCGAAGAGCAGCTTATGATCCTCTCTCAAGGCACCATCCCCGATCGTAGAATCGCGGCATTGGCCTTCTCCTATTACGGTCTCTGCGTCGCAACACTGCGAAGGAAGTATGGCGAAGGCGTCAAATACTGTCGGGTTTCTCTCCGCTCGAATCCAATGGACCCCGAACATCGAACCAATCTCGCCATGGTCTACCTCGAGCGGAATGACAGAGCAAAGGCCGTCGAGACCCTGAACGCGGGACTTCGTCTGGACCGACGCAACAGGCGTCTGAACTACGTCCTTGACACGATCGGTCGTCGACGCCCACCGGTCATCACCTTTTTGTCACGCGATAATCCGATGAATGTATGGCTCGGCAAGAAAAGAGCGGGTTACGAGCAACGATTCACCAGATGATGAGATAATAACTTTCACAGAATAAATACCTTGAGGGTGGTCTTGCCAGTCGAGGCCGTCGAGAGTATGCTACGCCCGTGAATTCGGTCGCGGCCACACATGGCGTTCTCCGAATTCCGAAAGCGGTTCCCAGCCGCCCCAACGGAGGTTCCCCATGGCTAAATCGAACATGATCATGATCGACGGTAACGAAGCGACAGCCTCGGTCGCTCACCGGATCAACGAAGTCTGTGCCATCTACCCCATTACCCCGTCGTCCAATATGGGCGAGTTCGCCGACGAGTGGTCGGCCAAGGGCATGAAGAATATCTGGGGCAGCATCCCGGACGTTGTCGAACTGCAGTCCGAGGGCGGCGCATCGGGCGCAGTCCACGGCGCCCTACAGGCCGGGGCTCTGACTACGACCTTCACCGCCTCACAGGGCCTGCTCCTGATGATTCCCAACATGTACAAGATTGCCGGCGAATTGACATCGACGGTCTTCCATGTGTCGGCACGAACCGTCGCGACCCACGCCCTGTCGATCTTCGGCGATCACTCGGACATCAATGCCTGCCGCCAGACCGGTTGGGGCATGCTGTCGGCGGCTTCGGTGCAGGAAGCCCACGACATGGCCTGCATCGCCCAGATGGCATCACTCGCTTCGAGAATTCCCTTCATCCACTTTTTCGACGGATTCCGAACCTCCCACGAGGTCTCCAAGATCGAGCCGCTCACCGACGACCAACTGCGGGAACTGATGAACGAGGACCAGATCCACGCTCACCGCGAACGGGCCTTGACACCGGACCGACCGGTCATCCGCGGCACGGCCCAAAACCCCGACGTCTTCTTCCAGGCCCGTGAGGCGATCAACCCGTACTACGAGGCCTGCCCGGGGCATGTGCAGCAGGCGATGGACCGTTTCACTCGGATCGTCGGCCGAGAGTACCAGCCCTACCGGTACGTCGGCGCCGCCGATGCCGAGCGCGTGATTGTGATCATGGGCTCAGGCGCCGAGGCCGTTCACGAAATGGTGGAATGGCTCACTGAGCGCGGCGAGAAGGTCGGCGTTCTCAAGGTCCAGATGTACCGGCCCTTTGCCGCGGAAGCATTCTTGGCCGCCTTGCCCGTGACCACGAAGGCAATCGCCGTCATGGACCGGACCAAGGAACCCGGGTGCGTCGGCGAACCGATGTATATCGACGTCATGACCGTCCTGAACGAGGCCCGGACGGAGGGACGATCTCCCTTCGCAACCGAACCGGTGCTGATCGGCGGGCGCTATGGTCTGTCGTCGAAGGAATTCAACGCTGCGATGATCAAGGCGATCTTCGACAATCTGGCCGCCGAGGCGCCCAAAAACCACTTCACGATCGGCATCGTCGATGACATCTCCCACACCTCTCTCCCGGTAGACGACGATTTCGACATTTCGCCGGACGATGTCTTCCGGGGTGTTTTCTTTGGGCTTGGATCCGACGGCACGGTCGGCGCCAACAAAAACTCGATCAAGATCATCGGCGAAGAGACCGACAACTTCGCGCAGGGCTACTTCGTCTACGACTCGAAGAAGGCCGGCGCCATCACCATCTCCCACCTGCGCTTCGGTCCGAGGCCGATCCGCTCAACCTATCTGGTCAAAAAGGCCAACTTTGTCGCCTGCCACCAGTGGGTCTTCCTGGACAAATACGATGTCCTGGAGTTCGCGGAGCCCGGTGCGACCTTCCTGGTCAACTCGCCCTTCTCTCCGGAAGAGACCTGGAACCGGTTCCCCCTGGAAGTCCAAGAGGCGATCATCGAGAAAAACCTCAAGGTCTACTGCATCGATGCCACCAACGTCGCTCAGGACAGCGGCATGGGTCGCCGGACGAACACGATCATGCAGACCTGCTTCTTCGCGATTTCCGGAATCCTACCCCGCGACGAGGCCATCGCCAAGATTAAAGGCGCAATCAAGAAAACCTACGGCTCCAAGGGTGACGAAGTCGTCGAACTCAACTTCCGGGCGGTCGACTCGACACTGGCCAATCTGCACCAGATCGACGTCCCCGCAGCGGTTTCAACCGACAGACCCCGCCCCCCGATCGTCTCCGATCAGGCGCCGGACCTGGTCAAGAAGGTCACCGCCGTGATGTTGGCCAACAATGGCGATTTGCTGCCGGTCTCGGCCTTCCCGCTGGACGGCACTTGGCCGCTGGGTACGACCCAGTGGGAGAAACGCAACATCGCGATCGACATCCCGATCTGGGACGAGGAGCTGTGCATCCAGTGCAACAAGTGTGTGCTGGTCTGCCCTCACGCGGCCATCCGCGCCAAGGTCTACGATCCGGACCTGCTGTCCAACGCCCCTCAATCCTACAAGTCGGTCGATTTCAAGGCCAAGGACTTCCCCGGTGCCAAATACACGATCCAGGTGGCGCCGGAGGACTGCACGGGCTGTACCCTGTGCGTCAAGGTCTGTCCGGCCAAAGACAAGAGCAATCCGAGCCACAAAGCCCTGGACATGGTTCTGCAGATGCCCCTCCGGGAGCAGGAAAAGGTTAACTACGAGTATTTCCTCTCCCTGCCGGAAGTCGATCGCACCCAGGTCAAAATCGACGTCAAGGGCTCACAGTTCTTGCAGCCCCTGTTCGAGTATTCCGGTGCGTGCGAGGGCTGCGGCGAGACACCCTATGTCAAGCTTTTGACACAGCTCTTCGGTGATCGGGCGATGATCTCCAACGCCACCGGCTGTTCGTCGATCTACGGCGGCAACCTGCCGACGACCCCCTACTGCACCAACTTGGACGGGCGGGGACCGGCCTGGTCCAACTCCCTCTTCGAGGACACCGCTGAGTTCGGCCTGGGCTTCCGCCTAGCGGTTGACCAGACTCGGATCCACGCGGAACATCTGCTCAAACACCTTTCGGCCGACATCGGTGACACCATGGTCGGCGCCCTGTTGACGGCGGAAATGACCGATGAGGCCGGCATCGCTGCACAGCGCGAGCGGGTTGCCCAACTCAGAACCAAGCTTGATTCACTGGACAGCATCGAAGCCAGGCGACTGGCCCTGGTAGCAGACTACCTGGTCAAGAAGAGCATCTGGGCCGTCGGCGGTGACGGCTGGGCCTACGACATCGGCTACGGCGGCCTGGACCACGTCCTCGCTATCGGGCGCGACATCAACATCCTGGTTCTGGACACCGGGGTCTACTCCAACACCGGCGGCCAGGCATCCAAGGCGACACCGATGGCCGCAACCGCCAAGTTCGCCATGGGCGGCAAATCCATCGAGAAAAAGGACCTGGGTCTGATGGCGATGGCCTACGGCCACGTCTACGTCGCCCAAGTTGCTTTCGGCGCCAAGGACCGGCAGACAGTTCAGGCATTCCAGGAGGCGGAGTCCTATCCCGGACCATCCCTGATCATCGCCTACTCCCACTGCATCGCTCACGGCTATTCCATGGCCGATGCTCTCGACCACCAACAGGCGATCGTCGATTCCGGCGCCTGGCCTCTCTACCGTTTCGACCCCCGCCGTGCCCTGCTCGGCGAGAATCCTCTGAAACTGGACTCCAAGGCGCCGACCATCTCTTTTGAACAGTTCGCCATGACCGAGAATCGCTTCCGCATGCTGACGAAGAGCGATCCTGAGCGAGCCCAGAAGCTGATGGTCCAAGCCCAGCGATCGGTCCAAGCCCGGTTCAACGTCTACAAACAGCTTGCGGCCATGAACTTTGACTTCACCGGCGAGAGCAACTGAGAGTTCGAAAGAAATCCCAAAAAAAGGCGGGCTAATCCCGGTCGGCCAAAGTCGTAATGCCGTCCTTGATTTTGAACAACACCATCACCAGTTCGAAGAACATCCTCACAAAGGCGAGGTAGATGATGGAGAGAACCGGAGCGAGGACGAGCCACAGGAAGCCCATGAAAACCATGCCCCATCGGGAAAATTTGATTCCCGACACAATCGAGGTGAAACCGGAGAAGAGAAGAGCGAGAAAAGTGATTCCGACCACAATCATGCCCAGAACATAGAAGGTCGTGATCAAACGCGGTGTAATGAAAGCGTCAAAGCGAAAATCAAAGAGAGAACGCACAAAACCCACATGTTGGGTCACACCGCCCAAACCGCGTCCCTTTGCCGCGGCACTGCTCGAGGCCACATGGAAAACCTTGCCCCCGGTCTTCGGCACAGGTGAAACGGGCGGCGGCCCCGCGGCCGGTGGTGGGAGCAGAGCCGCCACTTCGGCCACCTCACGGGGATCGGTCCACTGATCCATCCCTTCTCGCCAGATCAGAAACTCCGCGGCCGAGCCCTCCCGCAACAGCTCCGCAACCTGAGCGCTCGACAACGTGTCCTGAAGCTGTTGACCATCTTTTGCGACGACCCACATATTCTCTCCCATAAAGCCCTCCAATTCAAAAAATCCGTTGTGTCAATCATCTCTCGGGTCGTAGCCGTTGGCAAGGGCAAAGACGGCCCCTGTAACTTACTCTTCGTTTCCTCATGAAATTCCTGTAGGAATTGCTACAATGAGCGCTGAGACAGGAGGCCGAGAATTGATTATCAGATGTCCGCAGTGCTCTGCACAATACCGGTACGATGAGGCCCGGTTCGGTGGTGCCTCCCGGACACGAGTGAAATGTCCTAAATGCGGCCGGGTTTTCGAAGTCACCAATCCAGTCCACGATGCCGATGATTCCACCTACATCGGCGCCAAACGCTCGAATAAGCAGGGGACTGATCCGGACGCCCATCAGACCGATCAGGTCAAACTCGTGGAGTCCGAATCACCTGAGCTTCCTCAATTGGCCCCTCTTCCAACCGATTATAGATTTTCCTTGGCTGTCATCGCCGGCAGCCAGGCCGGAACCGTTTTCCCCATCTCCAAGCCTCGCATTTACATGGGG
>JAIOSJ010000365.1 GCA_021107705.1 Thermoanaerobaculales bacterium
GAAAGGAGTGCACCGAGTCGCCGACGTTCTTGGCATGCTCCTCCTCGATCACTTCGCTGGCCAGTACTCGCCGGTCTCTCTCGACGATGTGAGCAGCCGCCTCCTTCCCGAAAAGTTCGACGTCGGTCTTCCCGATGAGCTCGCGGACGGGCATCCCGAAAAGCCGTGCCATCGCGGGGTTTGCATGGGTGTAACGAAAAGCGGCGTCCTTGATGAAGATCGAGTCCACCGCGGTTTCGAAGACCGCCCTGAATCGCCCCTGCGCTTGCTCGCGCTCCGCACCCAAGCGGCTGAGAGAGCTGACAAGCTCGGTGACCTCAGAGGTCCCGGAGGCCATGAGTTCCTTGACATTGTCCTCCAGCCCGAAGGGTCCTATCGCACCGGCGAGCACCTCCAACCCCCAGACCGCACGGCCGACCAGGAAGAAGGCAAGAGGCAGGCCGACCACCAGGACCGCCAGAACCAACACAATGATGCCCGCCAGCAGGGGGTTAACTTGGCGATCGACGGCACCGCGGCAAACGCCGAGGTGGAGCACCGTGCCGCCCTCGTCGACGGCGACCGCACAGTCGTAGAGCACGGTGCCGCTCTGATCCTGGAACTCCCACACCGAGGGGAGGGCGTCGGAAACCCCCAGCCGGTCAATCAGGCCCACCGGCACCCCGCCAGCAAAGGTCCACTCGAGCGGCCGGCCGTCGGTCTCCACAAAGCCGTAGGCGAGAACCTCCGCGGCATTCACGGTCTCCATCAGCGATGCCCTGAGCGCCACCCTGTCGTCCCACAGCAGCTCTCGCTGGATCTCGCCGGAAAGGGCCGACGCCTGGGCGAGGAAGACCCTGATCATCTCCTGGCGATGGTGGTGGATGGCGAAGAAGGCGAAGGTGCCGGCCACGGCGACCGTCAGCAGGGTCATGAGAACCGCCACCCTGAGGAACACGGCCCGCTTCAGGGTCACGGTAGTCCTCCCGTGCTCTCTTCGATCCAGCGGCGCATCTCGCGCACCGAGTCATAGGCCGCGTCCTCGCCCTCGGTGAAGCGGTCGATCCGCAGCTGGCGCATCAGCCCTGCCGCCACTGGGTCCTCATGAAGGCCGAGGAAGACCTCCCTGAGAGCTTCCTTCAACTCCGGCTCAAGATCAGGGTGAACAACAACCGGTGGGATGCCGAAGGGCGGCGAACGCTCAATGATGCGCGTCCGAGAGGTACCGACCGGATCCCTGGCGTTGCAATAGTCCCAGACCAGGGAATCCCCGGCCGCCCCGGCGGCATGCCCGTCGGCGACGGCCCTGATCGAGGCATCGTGGCTGTATGTAAAAAAGGTCTCGGAGAAGAAGGCGCCCGGCGTCTCTCCCCGCTCGGCGAGCATGAAGGTCGGCACCAGACACCCTGTGTTGGAGTCGGGGTCGGTGAAGACGAATCTCCTACCCCTGAGATCGTCGAAGGTCTGAACGGGACTGTCCCTTCCGGCGAGAAGGTATGAATGGTAGACGGCCTTTCCTCGGACCAGAGGAACCACCAGCAGCTCCATCCCGAAGTCTTCATAGCCTTTGGTGTAGGGACCTGCACAGACGAAGGCAAGTTCGATCTCCTTGCCTTCCAACATCGCGTTGACCTCGGCATAAGTCCGCCGCTGAGAAAAGACAGCCCTCCGACCCACACGGTCCGCCACTTTGTCCAGCAAAGCATCATAGAGAACCTGCGTAGTTTCGGGCGAAATTCTGGCCGCAACCGCGATTCTCAACGCGGGTCGTGGGTCCGACGGGATACCATTGCCGTCTTCTGCCGTCACCTGAGACATGTCAACCACCGGGCGATCCCGGCAGGCGAACACGGGACCCAGAAGGAGAGGAGTTAAAGCCAAGCCCCACACCACCGTTCGACCCCAGCTGGGTTGAACCGCTCGGCAAAGCGAAAAACCGAAACTTTCCTTTTGGTTTCTCATGACGCCATTCCTCCAAAGAGCAGATATCTCAGACCGACAATGTCCCGTCCAAACGCGTCACCGGTTTTTACAATAGCATTGAACCGAAAAAACGCCGGCCAAAAAAGCACCATCCAGCACCAGCCGTTCTCAAAAACCATGGACTTGACCGGAAGGCGTACAATAATTCTCATGGAGAGTCGGTGACTGCGGGAGATACGATCGGGACCAGGCGCAGGACGAGCAGCGTCCTCGTCGTTGACGACGAACCGACAATTCGGAATATCCTGACTCAGAACCTCGAACTCCGCGGATTCCCCTGTCGAACGGCGGAGGACGTCGCTTCGGCGCTCGAAGCGGTTGCCGAGGAAGAGCCCGAAGTCGTGATCTCGGACATCCGGATGCCTGGTGCCGACGGTACCGAACTTCTCGCCGAGTTGGGTCGCAGCTACCCAGACATCGCAGTCATTATGCTCACGGCGTTCGCTGAGGTGGACCTCGCGGTGCAGTGCCTGCGGGACGGCGCTTCCGACTTTCTGACCAAACCGGTCCGCGCAGCCCACCTCGTAACCGCCGTGGAACGCGCCCTCGAACGCAGGCGCCTGATCCTCGAAAACCGGTCGTACCAGGTAAATCTGGAACAGCGAATCAAAGTGGCGACGCAAGGACTGACCCAGACCCTTCACGACCTGGACCTCGCCTACGACATGACACTTGCCGCCCTGTCCTCAGCTGTGGACGCCCGCGAAGTAAGCACTGGAGACCACAGCCGGCGCGTGACCCGCATGTCGAATGCCCTGGCCGAAGAACTCGGCCTGGATCGAGTTGAACGAAAACACTTGTCACGTGGGGCACTGCTTCACGATATCGGCAAGATTGGAATTTCCGATGCCGTCCTCCTCAAAACCGGCAAACTCACCGCCGATGAAATGGCGATCATGCAGCAACATCCGGAGATCGGCTATCGCATCCTTGAGCCGATTCGCTTCCTCGCGCGGGCGATGTTGATCGTTCGCTACCATCATGAGAATTTCGACGGTTCGGGATATCCCTATGGCTTGAGCGGTGATGCAATCCCAAGGGGCGCTCGAATATTTTCGGTGGTCGATGCCCTGGACGCCATGACCTCCACCCGTACCTATCGGAAGGCCATGGACCTTGACGCGGCCATCGGCGAACTCGATCGCTGCAGCGGCAGTCAGTTCGACCCCGAAGTCGTCGATGCGTTGCATGCCGTCGGCAGGGAGCGCATCGAGACAATGATCAGTCCCATGGAAGAAGTATGAACCGACCAGATCCAACGAACGACGCCCCTTCACGGCACATCTTGGTCGTTGATGACGATTCGACCTTCCGGCGCTTTCTGGTCCGGGCGATCCGCACCCTGGGCCACACAACCTCCGACGTCGAGGGCCGGGAAGAGATGGAAACCGCCTTGAAAGCCACGCCTCTTCCGGACATCGTTTTTCTTGATTGGAACCTCGCCCACGGGACTGCTCATGAAATGTATGCGAGCCTTCGGCGCCGGGGCGTCCCGGTCGTCGTGGTGACCGGCGATCCGATGGCAATCCATGACGAGGTCGAAGACATTCTTGCCAAACCCTTCCAACTGAACACCCTGAGGTCTTTGCTGGAATCCGGAAGGGGGGCGCCATGAGCCCTCATCGAACGTTGAGCGAAGAAGACCTTCGCGAAATGGTCCTTCGCCTGGCCCATGAGATCCGGAACCCCCTCGCGACGATCCAGTCCGCGGTCCAACTTCTGGACCACTTGCAGAAGCCTGAGGGGGAGGTGAAGGATTTCTACAGCAGCATCCTGACGGAGGTTGGCCGCATCGACTGCGTGGTTCGGGACATGCAGCGCTTCGTGCGTCTTGACAGCCATACAGCCGCCCAGCTGCCCGTTGGCGACGTGGCTGCCGCAGCTGTGGAGTCCTTGAAATCTCGGTGGCCGTCAGACGGCGACAGGATCCGGCTGCGGCCCGGCGAAGACGCGTATGTCCTGATCGACTGGATGCAGGTGGAAACGGCCATCAGCGAACTCATCGAGAACGCCCTTCGCTTCTCTCCCCCAAACTCGCCGGTCGTGGTTTCATGGTCGAAAGCCGAAAAACGGATGGTTCAAGTCACCGTGGAAGACCAGGGGCCGGGAATCAACGAGAAACTCAAGGACCGAATCCTCAGGCCCTTCTTCTCGACCTCAACCCAGGGAACCGGCCTCGGACTCAACATCGCTGCCCGTGTCGCCGAACTGGCCGGAGGACGCCTTGAGTGGGAGAATCTCCATCCCCAAGGCACGAAGTTCACCCTCGTCCTGCCCGTTCTGGCCTGGGTCTGATGGCGCTCTGCCTGGTCGTCGAGGATCAGGAACTCCAGCGCAGAACGCTGGAGGCAACTCTGAGAGATGCGGGATACCAGGTGATCACCGCCGGCACAGCCGAGGAAGGTCGCAGATTTTGTCGCAGTCACTATCCCGATGCGGTGTTGCTCGACCTTGGCCTTCCCGACGCGGACAACGGTCTGGATGTGATCTCGGATCTCCTCGATGCAGCGCCCCTGACTCGCATCATCATTCTCACCGGGCACGACAGCGTGCGTGAAGCCGTGGAGGCCCTGCGCCGCGGCGCACGCCACTACCTGGTGAAGCCCTGGGATAGGGAAGAACTCATGCTGATCGTACGCCGGGAGGTCGCCGCCGGCTTGAGCGAGGCCATCCGTCGGCGCGATAACAATTCGGAGGTCTTCTGGGGTTCCAACCCGGAGATGCGTCGTGTGGCGACTCACCTCGAACGCCTGAAGGCTTCAGAACACACTCCCGTGCTCATTGAAGGCGAGACCGGAACCGGAAAGGAGGTCGTCGCACGTGAACTCCACCGCCTTTCCCAAACCCTGGGGGCCTTCGTGGCCCTCAACTGCGCCGCCATCCCTTCCGAACTCCTGGAAAGCGAACTCTTCGGCCACGAGAAGGGGGCCTTCACCGGCGCCGAGAACCGACGGCGGGGTGTTGCGGAACTCGCCGACGATGGAACCCTCTTTCTCGACGAGATCGGGGAGATGGCCGCGGGCTTGCAAGCCAAGCTCCTCCGCTTCCTTCAGGATCGAAAATTTCGAAGGGTCGGCTCGGAGACCGAACAGTTCTCGCGTTGCCGCTTGGTCTCCGCGACCCATGCCGACCTCGAGTCTCATCTCAAATCCGGGGACTTCCGTTCCGACCTTTTCTTCAGACTCGCGGTGGTCCGCCTCCATCTCCCCCCTCTCCGAGAGCGCTGCGAGGACATCCTCCCGCTCACCGGGTTTCTCCTGGAGAGAATCGCAAAACGCCTTGGCCGGAGACCCATTCCACTTTCTCCTCGAGCCGAGAGAGCGATCGTGACTCATTCCTGGAGCGGAAACGTCCGCGAATTGGCGAATCGTCTCGAACGGGCGATGGTTCTGGGAAGTGGGGATCAAATCGGATCGGCGGATCTCGATCTCGACGCCGACACATTTCCTTCCACAAACGTCCCTGGCGAAATCCTCACCGACCCGGCCCGGTTGCGCACCCTTTTGGATGAGGAGAAATGGAATCTGGCCGCTGTGGCCCGGCGCCTCGGCGTGGAACGCCATCACGTCACCTACCGGATGCAGACCTTCGGCATTGAAAGGCCGAAGGCTCAGTGAGGAACAATTCTTCACTCCGTCCTTCAGTTTCACCATTTTCTCCACTTTCGGGCTTCATCTCCCCCTGAAAAGCTGGCATCCGTCTTGCGAAACAGACAGGGCGATGGCTACGATCAGAGTTCTCATCGTTGACGACGAGGAACCTTTCCTGAGAAACGTGGAAAGCTACCTCAAGAGCTTCGGCGAAGAATTCGAGGTGCTCACGGCAGCCTCGGCCGAAGACGCCCTTGGCCTGGTGGAAACTGCCGATGTCAATGTGCTTCTGACCGATGTCCGGCTTCCGAAGATGGACGGCATCGAACTCGTCCGGCAGTCGATCGAGATGCACCCCTCCCTAAGAGTAATCGTCATGACGGCTTTCAGTTCTCCCGACATCAGAAAGACCGCACTCCGCGAGGGCGCCCTCCGTTTCATCGAAAAACCGCTGGACCTTAAGGAACTGCGCACGACCCTCACTGAACTCGGGGTGAGCGAGAACGGGTGGTCCGGACTCGTCGGCGGCTTGGACCTCTTCGACCTCGCCCAACTGATGTCACTGAGCGGCAAGACCAAGATCGTTCGCGTGACCTACCTGAGAAAGAAGGGAACCCTGGTTTTCGACGCGGGCCAACTCATCCACGCCTCCTCCGGAAAGATCAAAGGGAAAAAGGCATTCTTCGAGATGACCGGTTGGGAGGGCGGTCGTTTCCAGGAGTTGGCCTCGAACCAACGCTCGAAATACAAGAAGAACATCACCAGCCGCACGACAAATTTGTTGATGGAAGCAGCTCGCCTCAAGGACGAAACCGCGGCCGGAATCATCCCGGACGCGGAGAGCACCTCGGGCCAGGATATCGACTTGGACCTGGAACAACTCACCAAGGACGCGGACAAAATGTCAGTTCGCGCCGGAAAGCCCCAAACCGAGCCTGACCCCACTGGTCTGAAGGAAGACTTTGCTGCGACAACGGTCACCGATCCCAACAAGTTACGATCATCAACCAACAACCCTATTATTAATGACACAACTCAAACGAAGAAAGGAAAGGAGTCAAGCAACATGAACGAAGAAAAGAAGGGAAAGGGCCAGCTCTTGACAGAGCACTTGGAGGCGCTGCTGGCGACTTCAGGGGATATCAACGGTGCGATCGTAATCGGTCACGACGGTTTGGTGCTCGCCTCGAGCCTCCCAATGGGTGGGCACGACGCGACCCGTGTGGGAGCGGAGGGGGCGGCGCTGTTGGGTCTGAGCAAGAAGACCCTCGCCACCCTCAAGTGCGGGGACTTCCAGGGCGCCATCCTCGAGGGCAAGGACGGATGGCTCATCAGCGTTGCAGGTGGCGCCAAGACGGTAGTCTTTGGCCTGACCGACGCGGACGTGAATCTCGGCATGGCAATGATGGAGATGCGGGACATTGCCGAGGACATCGCCGGCGTGATGGGCTAGCAACAGGCCAGAGCGACCACCGGTCGCCGCCGACCACGGCGGCGCGGGCGCACGGTTCGGGAATAACGAGAAAGGAGAGCTGAAAAATGGCAACAGAGGAGCAAAAGAAACAGAACATGTACCGTCTGGCAAAGTTGACCCTGTTTGGTCTGACCACCGGCATCTGGGACCTGCTGGGTGAGGGCGCCCTGGGGTTGAGCCGCGAGATCGGTGACCAGATTCTGCCCGTTCTGGAGAAGGAGATGGGATTGGAGCTCGGCGGCGATTCGCTACCGGACATCGCCACCGAGGTCGGCCGGCTCGCCGTGGACGAGTTCGGACTCGCAGAAGACGTAGAGGTCTCGGGTGACAACGACAAGATCACGCTCAAGGTCAAGAACTGCCAGCTCCGCGGACTGACGAACGACCTGGCGGCCTCTGGGATAAACCACCCCTTCATCTGCCCGCTATTGTGCGTCGGAGATGCAATCCTCGATCGCAAGGGCGTAAAGGCTACGGGTACCGTTGACAAGTGGGAGGAGGGCAAGGGCTCGATCATCACCTTCGAGCGAATCTGACGCCAGCATTCAGAGCTGAGTGTTAAGGACGGAGAGCTGCGTCTCAGCATGTGTTCTTCGCCTCGGCGGAGGTGGCCTTCTGGTCTCCGGAGACTCACCGCCGCGGAGAGCGTGATGTGAATGAAGAGGGGGTTCACAGCAAGATGAGGGAGCCGATCATCTTCCGCCGGGAGGACTGCCTGAGTCATGAGCGGGCGATGTATTGGAAGGACCTGTTCTACCGTACCTTGAAGGTGGGCAGCGAAATCGAATTCGCCCTTCCCAAGAAGGTGTTGAAGAAAGACCTCATGCCGACCTTGATCGAGGCTCTGAAGCCGTCCGGTGACCTCAATCATCTTGGATCTCACGGCGTGCTCGGTGTGGTCACCGAGCACTGCGGGGTGGAGATCCAGGTCATCGGGCGGCAGCCCCATTACCGAACGCTCATCCAGCAATATCGGGAGATCCTCTCCCCCTTGCCGCAGGGCGTGCGGGCGCGCCCCACCTGCGGACTCCACTACCACACCCTCACGATCGGCCTGTCCGAGCCGGTGCCGGAGATCATCCTCGCCAACGTGTGGAACCTCGTTCGGCGCTTTGCTCCCTTCCTGCGCTTCCTGACCAGCGCCGGAAGGCGGCCGGAAGCGCTGTGCAGAAGGCGGGGCAAGGCCAGCCACCTCGAGATGGTCGGCCTCACACCGAGCGGGTACTCGATGCAGCAGATCCAACAGAGGCTGCGCGAGAGCAAGCGCGTGCCCGAGCACCAGAACTTCCTCAACCTCGAGCACCTGCGCTTCACCGACGACGGAGCGGTCAAGGACTTTCATCTGGAGTTTCGCTTTCCGGACGCTGATCTGAGCGCCACCTCGATCGTGGCCAAGGCGTTTCTCTTTCTGGCGATCATCCTCAAGGCGGTGGAGATGAGCCAGTACGGGTTGATTCACGTGGGACGGCTGCGTGAATGGCGGCGCAAGGTCGAGCTTCTCGACATGCTGAGCAACAACGACGGCGACCTGGCGACCAGCGACACATCCTCGATAAC
>JAIOSJ010000046.1 GCA_021107705.1 Thermoanaerobaculales bacterium
GGCCGAGGGCGCCTGTTGTCCCTCTCCTCCATGAGCGCGCCGATCCATGTCCGAGTACAAGGCTTCATCCGGGTCGGTGGGTTTCTCTTCCCGATCTTCGGCCAGGTCAACGAACTCGAAACGAATTGGTTCCACGTCTGATTCGGGTTCGGGCGGAATCTGAAAAATCGGAACGGGCGGCTGAGGCCATGCCTGCCTGACCCCCGGTACCACCAGAAGAAGGATGATCAGGTGGAGGAGTAGGGACACGATAAGTGCCCAGTGAAAAAGATTCCGCTCGCGTTGCACGCCGGAACCGTAGCAAGTCTTTTGCCAGGTGTCAGCGGCAGCTCAGATTTTCTCTGTCGGCTTGAAGAGTTCACTGAGGGAATCGATCCGGAGGTGGCTGTTAATTGACTCTAAATTAAAGTTTTAACGGGTCATTCCAGATTTGTGAAGATCTCTAAGGAAGTCTGACCAGAAAGAGGTCGAAAACCTCGGGTTGGTGCCTGTGCGCCATTATGGCGGGAGTCAGGACCGGCATCGGCTGCCCGAGGGCGCTGAGGTGAGGCCCCGGCCTTCTGGTTCGCTCCGCGACCCAGCGTCGCCCGAGCAGCGCGGTCACGCGAGGTGAATTGAAGCGACTGCGACCACGCTGCTCAAACGAGCGGGGGCGCGAAGCGCTCCCGAAGGCCGGGGTTCAAACCTGGGTCGATCCTCGGCAGTTCGCCCCAAAACGGCTCTCGCTGCCGCCGAGGCGACCGCCGGGAATGAAATCGCTCGAATTACGTCAATCACCGGCACTCGGAATATTTATGGGCTCAGGTTCCCAAGGGCGGAAAGGCGTGACTGGCTCTTTTTGAATTCGAGTTGGAACCATCTACCCGATAATAGGTCTCGAGAAGTTCAGCGGTGCCAAAGGGATCATCGTCTTTTTCAACGTCCTCGTCGTCTTCCGATTCGCCAAGGAGCCGTTCCAGAATCCACCTGCCCCAGGTGCTCAGACTATTCTCATCGAAGCACACCGAATCCCCACCAGCGCCATCCCCATAACAGCTGACCGCCTGCCCGGTGGGTTCCAAACCATACGGATCGGTGTATTTCAGCGGATTATTTAGCACATACGAATACCCGTTCCAGCTCTGCGGCACCAAGGGATCACCACCTATAGGATCGACGCTCAAGAAGCGAGCCAGGTTGAGGTTGTAATGCCGCGCGTGCATGCAGTCCAAATCATCGGTCGTATGCGTCGGATCCATCAGATCCCGCTCATGACCGGTGAAGCGGAGTTTTTGGTCAGTGCCGAGGACGTCGGATGTCCACTCTGATCCGAAGGGGGAATAGTTGTTTAATTCGATAATGGCCCCCCATTCAGACCAGCCCGTCACCAACCGGACGCTGCCCAGGTGATCGACGAAGAGACGGAAATCCATTTCAGGGCTCTTCGCCCCAACCAGTGTACGGCCCCGGTAGAGATAATCGCGATTCCACTCGAGGATGGAGTCTTCGAGGTGAAGCATTCGAAGCACCTTGGCGTCGAGGTCCCGCAGGACGAACACAATGTCGCCTTCTACCGTGTCGTAGGTGATCATCCTTTCGTTGTCGGCGGAGAAGGCGGCATACTGGCTTCGACCGTCTGCAGTGTATCGGTTGATCTGGTGGAAGGGGGTGTAGCCATATGTATAGGTGGTCGTTCCGGCGCCCCAGCTCTCCTGGTTCCCCGCGGTGTCGTAGAGGACACTTGAAAGCTGGTTAGTGGGTGTGTCGATGGCATACGAATAGGTGTCACCGTCGAGGGTCTGGGAAATCATGTTGCCGAAGGCGTCATAAACGTAGGCCGCCTGATAGGCATATGCCGACACGGCCTCATCCGTCTCGGTCGTCAGACTCTTGAGCCGGCTGACCTTGTCGTACTCGTCGTAACGGCTGCCGTCCTCGCACTCGCCCGTCAAAGTGTGGAATTCATAGGCCTTCTGAGAAGTGACGTTGCCGAGACCGTCATAGCCGAAAAGGCCGTTTTCCCAGTAAGCCAGGGAGAAACCCGTCTTTTTAGGGCTTCCGCCTTTGGCGTGCCCGTGCGGCAGACCGATGAAGTAAATGCCTCGCGACCGCTGCATTCAATCGGGATCGCGGTCGAAAGCGATCCCGACGACGGGTTGGTCGGCGCTTTCGCTACGGTACTTGACAAATTCCAGCATCCCGTTTGGATGATACGTGATTTCCTCCACTCCCGGCGTGACCGAGGTCAACCAGCCGTTGGTGTAGCCGCTCGTGATCAGGAGGTCATCCAGGACCGCGTCATTGCCGACCAGCTCGGGATAATTCATCGTGGCCACGCTCCCGAGGTCATCGTACGTCCAGCTCTGGTCGAAGGAGAAGGTGCTGAAGACATCAGCCGCATCCAAGATTTCGATGTCGGTGACCTTCTGACTGACGCCGCCCGTGGCGCCGCCATATTCATAGGTCTCGGAACAATGATGAGCTACTGCCACTTCAATGGTTGTGGTTCGAATCTGATCGAGTTTCACTCGAGGGCCATCGCAGTCCTCAATGGCTTCAGGGCGGCTCACACACCGGCGTGCATCCAATATTCCGATCCCAATGCAATTTTCTCCGACGGGTTTGAAAGCGGGACGACGTTGACTTGGAGCGCGACGGTGATGGAGCCCGAGAAGGTCCTGCGGACTGATTCGGCGCGTCGGAGATCGACGTCATGAGTCCCCAGTCGGCCATGGCACGGGCTGCCCAGCGTGGTTCTCCTGCATGGATTTCACCCCCGACGGCCAGCCAGTCAACGCCCCGTAGCGGAGGGCTGAATGCCCCCAATACCAGTCCATACGCCAAACAACCAGCCCATGCGATAAACAACCAGCCCATTCCACTGAAAGACTGTTCGGTCCCGGAATCAGACTGTTTCTTCCTCTGGCGGACTGTTGATGGCAATATCAGCGCCCTGCGCCCGTCGGCAGGGCGATTCATTGTTCAGTGCTTTGACTCATCAATTGCAGCGCGCCGGTACCCCGAGCGGCCTCCCGAAGGCCGGGGTTCAAGAAGTAGGGGCTAACATGCGCCATGCTTTCTGAAGGGTTTCAGGCGTGTTGCAGTTGGCGCGGATACCGGGATCGTCCACCAAAAGATCGTGTGCTCTGACCTCACGGAGGACCTCTCGCAGGGTAGGGCCGGTCAGGTCTCCCCGGACAATCCTCTCCGCAACCTCCCGCGAAAGTCGAATTGGATGACCGTGACGGCCGTTGATGGTTGGAATAGAGGCTGGACCGTGATCATCGGCCAGTGCGGCAATGGTTGCCGGGCGAACGAGCGGGTGGTCCACCGGGTGAACGATGACCGTTTCCCAGTGAGTGGTATTGATCAAGCTGTGCAGGCCCGCGAGAATTGACTGGAACATGTCGAGGTCTTTCCGGGCGAGGTCGACGGCATGGACGCCATCGGGAACGGGTCCACGGTTTCCGGGTGGAAGGGTCGCCGTGATGTGGGAGGCGCCGGCCGAACGGTGAGCGTCGCTACAGGCATGCAGAAAGGTCCGGTCATCAGGAAGGAGGGCGAACGCCTTCGGTCCACCAAATCGGTGTCCGGCTCCGCCCGCGAGGATCAGTCCCGCAAATGGTTGCATGTGGGGAGTGTACAAAAGTTAGTGCCCCTCTGTGGATGGGCGCTCCATCTTTCCTGTTCTCTGCCTACCGGCGATCGCGACTCCAGCCTCCTCCACCACCATCCCGATCGTTGCTCTCTACGGCCTCGTTGACCCGCAGGAGACAGCTGGTGAGAGGTCGAGCTAACCGCCGACGACTCTTCGCACCATGTCCGCAGTTACGAGGAGGTCATGTCCTCCGTCCTTTCTTTCCTTGAGATTGGCATGAGACCAGGGGTCAAATTCCAGGCGGTTCACGATTTTTCCGAAGATCGTCCGCAGAGAGCGGGCCCCGGTACGCGTGTTTTTCTCCGCCGCCTCGGCGATCAGAGCTGCGGCCAAAGCCTCGATTTCGAGTTTGATGTTCATGACCTCGAAATAGCGTCGAGATCTCTGAAACGGTGAATCGATCGATTTGAGGAGGATCTCTTTCAAGACCGAGGTGTTGAGGTCCTGGAGGATCACAACGTTGTCGAATCGAGCCATGAACTGCGGGACCATTCCGTATTCAAAAAGATCTTCGGGTTTGAGGAAATCGGTGAGGGTGAAACGGGTCTCGATACGGACCTGGCCGTCGGCCGTCTGAATAGCCTGGCTCTTCATCTTCTCGCCGCTCGAGGGGCTTGCCACGCGAAAATACACCTGGTCATAGAGGGTTTCGAAGGCGCCGCCGCAGATGAACATCATGTGACGGGTGTCGATCGAGAGTGTGACTTCCTTTTCCTTGCCGTCGATCCAGACATGGGCATCGTATGCGACCAATTCGCCCTCCATCAGGGTAAGGAGACCCTGTTGAAGGACGACTCCGATGGCGTTGGGCTTCCCGGCAACCACAGAAGACATTTTGTCAATCTCGTCGATGCAAATTGTGGCGCGTTCCATCGCTCCCACAAGTGCCTCAGGCGAGGGGCGCTCCCCCACGAGAGCTCGTGCCCGCTGTTCGACTGCCGCCATCAGGCGCGCAGGTTGAAATTCCATTCGCTCGGAGTCCACCAGGAGGTTGGCGTTGATGATCGTCATTGCGCGGAAGGGCTCGTATTCGGGGGTATCGTGGTACATGCGCTGGATATTGTTCATGATTGTGGTCTTGCCCGTACCCGAGTTGCCGATCAGCAGAATATTCCCGGGGACCTTGCCGGTGGTGTGCTTGAAAATCGCTACCGAAACATAGCGAAGGGCCTCGCTCTGGCCCAGCACGCCCTGGTTGAGGGCTTCGTAAATTACCGGTGGGGTGATGTCTTCGAACTGCCGAAGGCCGTCACCGGCGGAGTTGGCGCTATCGCTCATGTTCTCTCTCTCCCTGCAGCTATACGGTTCGGATCAGGCGATCGTCCAGTAGCCGTTCCTGATGACCAACTCGGTGTTGTCGATGTGAACCGAACGGCCGCACCCTCCAGGTCGAAAGTCGGTGACGATATCGACATGTTGGGCTGATCGATTGAGTTGGCCTGCTTTTTCCAATTCGATCAGCTGTTCTCTGCTCTTGTCGGACCCAGGATCATCCACGAAACAGTTCTCGTAGCTTGCGCCGATCGCGATATGAAGCGTGCCTCCGACTTTTTCGACAAAGAGCGGGTGTTTGAGGACCCGGTCGAGGCCGGGGTTCATTCCGAGGGCAACCTCCCCCAGACGGTGTGACCCTTCATCTGTTTCGATGATGGCGGCAAGGTGGGAATGCCCCTTGTCGGCCGAGTACTCAACGATTCGTCCACCTTCAAAGCGAAGGTAGATGCCCTCGATGTCGTTGCCGCCATAGTTCACCGGGAGATCGACGAAGATCTCACCTTCAGCGGAATTGGCGTCGGGCGAGGTAAAGACTTCACCATCGGGGAAATTTCGTAGACCGTAGGACATTACTCCGCGTGACGGCGTGATATTCAACTTGAGGACCAACTCTCGCCGGTCGTTTGGATGTTCCGTTACGACTGTGACGCTTTGGCCCTCGTCGAAGAGGGGCGCCAGCTTTTCCTCGGCGGTCTTCAGCGGCATCGGGTCGGCGGTCGAGGCCCTTACGATAAATTCGGCATAATCCTCGAGGTCCATGCCCTCGGTCTTTGCCATTCCTTCGGTTGGGAAAAGGGTGATGACCCATGACTTGGACAGGCGAATGTCGGAAAATCGGCGGTCGGCGGCCGCAAGAGCCTGGCCCTGTTCGGCCGAGAGACCCATGTACTGAGTCGGGTCTTCAGCACCGAGGACTTCAACGTATTTCGTCATGGATTCATATCGGGCTCGAAGCCAGTCGGGTGTGTTCGTAAGTTGGTCCGCGTCGGCACTGCGACCCATCGCCGCCGACCACACCCGGCCACGGTCGTTGTTAGGCGGTACAAGCAAAACGTCGGGGAGAGCTCCGCTTTCGATGACCTTGCGCTCAAGGACCTCCATCAACGGCCAGCAGGTGCGCTCGCCCTTGATCATGACGCGGTCTTCCTTCGTGATGCCGCCGAGCGAGTGGTCGAGTAGATAACCGGCCCAGGTTTCAAGGTCGGCCAGGGAAATATTGGCGTTGGACATTGGTGCCTCCATGCCGATAGTACGGCGGGCGGCATTGTAGCGGGAAATGCCTGTACAGGCCAACGGGATTCGTCCTTCCTGGGTTAAACTCCCGAACCATGTCGGTTCGTAATTGGCGCTCGGTATCACCGGATCTCAAGCGAGCTCTTGGTGCGACGGTATTCTTCGGCGCGGCCTCAGGCATCTTTTTGGCCACGTTGAACAACTATCTGGCGCAGGTTCACAACCTCGGAGCTGAAGCCCGTGGGTGGCTGGAGTTTCCGCGTGAGCTTCCTGGATTTTTCATAATGTTCGTTGTGGGTGCGCTGCTGTCCCTGATGCGGGAAAGCCACATGGCAGCGGTGGCAATGCTTTTTACGGCGGTCGGCGCTTTGGGTCTTGGATTTTTGGCACCCAACACGGCAACGTTGGTCCTGTTCATCCTCGTTTGGTCCCTGGGAGACCACATCATCTTCGCGGTTGAAGGACCGATAGGATTGCAGTTGGCGAGGGGAGGTCAGGAGGGGAAAAGGCTCGGTCAGTTCGGTGGAGCAAGGAATCTCGGGACCATCCTTGGGGTCGGCGCGGTATTTCTCCTGGCCCAGCGGTTCGGAGACCGGTTTGACCTGTTCTATACCCTCGCCGGCTTTTCCGCATTGGTTGCCGGGTTCTTATACATGGGCTTGACGATCGGCCACGAGGAAGGTCGTTCCCGGAGATTGGTGTTCAAAAAAAAGTATGGGGTCTTTTACGCGATCTCGGCCCTCTTCGGAGTGAGAAAACAGATCTTCCTGGCCTTTGGTGTGTGGGTCCTCGTCGAGATTCACGGCGTTTCGGTGAGCACGATCGCCCTGTTGTTCTTCGTGGCTTCAACAATCGGCGTCATCATTCGCCCTCTCCTCGGTGAGGTGATCGACTGGTTGGGTGAAAGGGTGGTTCTTTCGGTGGATGAGTTGTTGTTGCTGCTGGTCTGCCTGACCTACGCCTTCGCCTCCGACATTTTCGCCCCTCCCTGGGATCTCTACGCCCTTTATACCGCCTACATCTTCGACAGTGTCTTGTTTGCTCTGCGAATCGCCCGCACGACCTATCTGAAGAAGATCGTTGATCATCCGTCTGAGATCACACCGACGATTTCCATGGGTATTACGATCGATCACTCTGTGGCAATGACCTTGCCGATTCTCTCCGGCTGGATATGGGAGACCTATGGTTTTCGATGGGTCTTTCTTCTCGCCGGGGCCATCGCCGTGGTTGGGTTCTTCGTATGTTTGCAGATCAGGATTCCCGAGACAGCGAGACCGAGTGTTGATGGCTGATAGCTGACAGCATTCTGGACGTCGTCAATCCCCGAAACTCACGCCGAGGTCGCGGGCCGTCAAAATCGTGTCGGAGTCCAGCGGTACGGTTTTCATTCTGCTTGTCGCCTCCGCGAGAGGAACGGCCAGGACGTTTGGTGGGTCAAGGGCGGCCATGACGTTGAATTGACCACTTTCAACACTCATATTCCGAGGTACACTCATTCGGTGAGTTCCTCCTGTCTTCTCCGTCTAGACCTCGATTTGAAAGATTCGATCTGGCGACGTCTCAGACCGGACGGTCTCGTTTTGCAGGAGGACCGCTATTTACGCCTGGGTTCGTTGCCGGCAGTTGACCTGGACCCGCGGGATGGTCTCGATGCCGCATACCTGGCCATTCGCAAGAAACGTCCTCTGCCTCTTGGACGTTATCTGGTTCTCCGACCAGGACTCGATCGGCCCGGTTGGGTTTATCAGGCGGTTGTTCACGACTTGGGAATTCGGCCGACGTGTCGCGGGGGAGACGTGCGGAGAGCCTTGGTTGCGGTGGTCCTGAACGCAAAGAACAGGGGGATCAACTTCCTCGCGTGTGAGGCTCTCGGGTTGCTGGGGGAGGACGGACTCACGTTGACGGAGTTGATCGAAGCCATCGACACAGCGGTCTTGGAACTCTGCTCCGAACTCGAGGGTTCGGTACGGGTTGTTTTCCTGCTGGAGAACGTCGATGATCTCGAAGAGGTTTCCAATGGGCTCCGTTCCAGGATTTTGCTGCGGGCGAACCGTAGTCTTCGCAATATCAGTGGGGATACCGCTTTGGTTGAGTTCAAACATGATTCGGCGCGTTTGCGTTTTCGGTTTGTTCCGGGGTCTCTCTCCGGGTACCAGGTCTCTCGGATCGACAGTTCGAATTTGGGCCGTGAAGTTGTGAGGTTTCCCAGTGCCCATCCCTCCGGGACGATCCCGGAAAGCAGGAATCCGGGTCTTGTTGAGGTGACGACTCGTCCCGGGGATTAGGGGAGAAAATGGCTCGATATTCCCTCATTCATTATCCGCACGAGGGAGGCGAAGAACGGTTTGCCCTTGAGTTGGATAGGACCTACCGACTCGGCTCCGGAGAAGACAACGATTTGGTGATTTCTCAAAAGGATGTTTCTCGACACCACGCGATACTCAGGGTCTGTGACGGGACCTTCCATATCACCGACTTGAAGAGCAAGAACGGTACGTTCGTCAACGGAAACAGGACATCCTCCGCTCAATTCCGATCGGGTGATCAAGTGAACCTGTCCTCGAGTCGTTTCGTTATTGTTGAATTCGGCTCGGATGAATTTTCCCAGACCCCAGAGGACCAGAAGCGTCCGGCCCAAGGGCAGGGGAGCACGGCTTCGGGCATCTTTGTCCGGAAGGTTTTGACCTCGGCAGAGGATGTGATCGCGCTCCTGGAAATTACGGCCGTAGCCGTTCGCAACGGCGCCATCACGGACCCCCTCAACTGGGGCATCAGGAAGGTGGGTCTGAAGGCAGCTCTGGTTCTTTTCCGAGATGACAATGGGCGAGTAGCGGTTGTTTCGAGTGCAGGAGACATCAGTCCTCTGATTTGTAACAGCGAGGCACTGCGAAAAATTGCTTTGGATCCGCATCTCGAAGAGAGGCCAAACCCGTTCATTCGGCATTTCCATGAGGTAGGGGAAGATTTGCTCGTGGTTCCACTGGTCGGGCGGCACCTCCTTTTGCTGCGCTACGGCGGGTCACCGCCTTCGGTCGGTGATTCCCAGGCATTGGCGGCATCGGTGGAGGCTGTGCTCGCAACCGGTTTTTTGGGGGCCTCCTCCGAGAACCGAAACACCGGTGGTGGAGGTCATGCCTCTCAAATGGGTGCGCCTTCCCCCGGCCGATCCATTGGACTTTCGGCCGGGATGGAAGATCTGAAGACCGAGGATCTGATCTCTTTACCTCTCGCCGACGCCCGGGAGGCATTTGAACGCTGGTTTCTCAAGCTCGTTCTCAAACGGTGTGAGGGCAACAACAGCCATGCCGCCCGACAATTGGGCTTGAGCCGCGCCGGC
>JAIOSJ010000406.1 GCA_021107705.1 Thermoanaerobaculales bacterium
CGATAATCCACCACCTACCGCAGCAGACAGCTTCAACCGTCGGATTTCCTGCATGGTTTTCATGTTCGGCTCCCCCGGATGAGCCAACCAACGCTCATTGGGCGGGGGCAAGTGTGTTGCGGCCTCTTATCCCTACCTTGTGCGCAGTCCGCCACAACCAGTGCCGTTTGACCCTACCGATTTCACTGCTCTGTCTCGACCGCCGGGACGACTACCCAGGAGGTCCCTGAGCCAAAGCCAGGATATTTTCCCTCGCATCAAGGAGCGTAGCCAATGACCGGCAGTTTCCGGCAACACGGATCCATAACCGGTTGGCATGCTGGACGACTCGACCAGGCAGATTGATCAAGTGATAACGAACCGCTTTCATGCGTCTCTTTTCCCAGCCCGGACCCAGTGCCAACCGCTTCAAGACGGCATTGAGATTCAACGCCAGGATCATCATTTGCCACCAGGCGGCGTTCGCACCGAACAGCCTGGACGGCAGTTGGCCACCGGCAAGATCATCTTTCATGACCGCGTGTGCTTCCTCGCTCTTGCCGCAGCGCTCGCGGCTCCACCAGATCAACTCGTCGCCGGGGATTGTGGTTCGGTTGCTGACAAGACCGAACAGCTTGTACTTCTGCCGGTCGAAGGACATTACCGGGAACGGAAGCGTCGGCGCCTCCATGCCGGGCAGCTCCAGTTGCCGCATGGGCTCTCGGATGGCAAGGAACCGATACTCTGGTCCTTTCTTGCTGGAGCCTGAACCATTAGGTACAAAGCAAACTTCAGCCCACTGCTGTCCCGTGTCCAAACGGCGGCCATCGACCGTGCGGTACAGAACCTGCCAGCGGTCTTGCGGTACCTCGGCCACCGCCTTTTTGAACTCGAGGGTCACGTCACAGCCCACGGCAAACGCGATCCGACCGTACTTCTCGTTCTTGCCTTCAGCACAGTAGCGCAGCAGATCCCACTGGTATCCAGCCGTATCAGAGCGCAAGAAGACTTCTACCACTCCGTCCGGAAGACAGGACAAAGCCTCCTTGAACACGCGAAGCTGCTGGTGACCGGCCGGCACATTGCCGTCACGGAACTCGGTGTGAAGGACCATGCCCATCTCCGCCCACCACGTGTTCAGCGGCTGATAGGATCTGAAGTGCTTGTAGCAAAACAGGGCTTCCTGCTTGTGGCTCTCGACCAGCGTGGCATCCATATCCAGCGTCGCTGTGGTAATAGCCGACTGATGGGAGTGGGCAAAGCTGATGAACTCGGCATTGATGTTCTGCAGACCGCGTAGCATCTCATTCTCAGCCGGAATGAAAGCCTTGCCGATCTTGCGTTGTTGTTCCTGGCCCGGAGCATGGAACAAGGTCAAAAAACGGTGTAGTGCCGAGGGCGAAGGCACCGACCGGGTGCGCTCCTTACGCCAGCGCCGTTGAAGGGCACGGCGCCGACGCCGACCAAGGCGATACACTTCCGATTGCCGCAGGACATCGCCGAACCCGGGATCGTTGTTCAAAACTTCCAGATCGTCCACGCAATCCCCGCCGGCGAGGTTTAGCAGGATCACCGACAAAACATGCTGGGTGGAAGTCCAGCCTTGGCTCGGGCCGATGTGCCCCAGCTGACGCTCTATAACCCGCTGCAGATGAGCGATCTTGGCTAAATCCAGGTACAAGGGCAGGCCGGCCAGACCGGTGATGCCTACGTCATTTTGATCTTTTTCGTACTGGAAAGGGAGAACTCCTTGTGGCATCATCCGTCTCACCTCGTTGGTTAAGCTTTTGTTGTTGCAAACTCAGCTTAACTCCCTGGTTTTCCAGGGCCAACGAGGTTTTTCTATTTCTTTGATGCAGGATTACGGGTGCGGAGTATCGCTAGCTCGAGGCGAGGATGACCACGGCCATGGCGTGCTCGCGTTCGTGACTGAGGCTCAGGAGAATGCTCCCGGCGCCGGTGGACGCGAAGGCGTCGCTTGCCGTGCCGTGGAGGATGATCCCGGGTGTGCCGTCCCCATCTCGGACGACCTCGATATCCCGGTAGGGTACACCGTGCGCGAATGCCCCGAGCGCCTTGACGAAGGCCTCCTTGGCCGCCCAGCGCGCGGCCAGTGTCGCCGCTTCCCCGTCCCCCCTGCGGCGTGCGAGCGCGATCTCGTCGGGACGAAAGCAACGCTGCATGAAACGATCGCCGTGTCGCTCCACCGCGGCGGCGATCCTGCGCACCGAAACGATGTCGCACCCCAGCGCGATCATCAGTACGCTCCCTTGCGCTCGATGACCGCCGGGATCGTCCGGGAGAGGACCCACAGGTCGAAGCGCAGACTTCGCTGGCGGACATAGGCCAGATCCAGCGCCATCCATTCCGTGAAATCGAGCTGGCTACGACCGGAGACCTGCCAGAGACAGGTCAGTCCGGGCCTGACCAGCAGGCGGCGGGCCTGGGCCGACGTGTACTCCGCCACCTCGCTCGGAATCTGGGGACGCGGTCCCACGATGGACATATCGCCCTTCAGGACGTTGAACAGTTGGGGAAATTCGTCCAGGCTGCTGCTGCGGATATACCGTCCCACGCCGGTAATGCGCGGGTCGTCCTGGATCTTGAAGGCCGCGCCCGTCGCCTCGTTCATATGGCTCAGTTCGGACTTTCGCGCTTCCGCACCCCGTTCCATGGAGCGGAACTTGTAGCACGGGAATATGCGTCCCCGATATCCGACCCTCTCCTGTTTGAACAGCACCGGGCCGGGGGAATCCACCTTGATCATCAGGATCAGGAATGGCAACAACGGCAGGATCAGGATCAGTCCGAGGAGAGCGCCCGCAATGTCGATCATGCGCTTGATCACGCTGTAGAGACGTGATTCGTAGGGCACCGGACCATTGATGTCACCGGCGATGAAACTCTCGTATCCGCCGGCATCCGCGAATATGTCCACCTCCCTGTATGCGGTCTTCACGGCGTCTTCACCTCCGCTGCGGACGTATCCCGGCAAGGGGTGGGGTCATCACGCACGACCCGCAGCAATCGCACGCCGGGAAAAGAGCGGTCGGTATCGAATCGCCCCAGTTCGGCCAGGGCCAGGGGCAGATAGTTTGACGGATCGATTGCTGCGCTCCGGCTCAGGACCAGCCACGCCCGCGGCGCCTCGCCCACACGTTCTTCGACCAGACGTCGCGCGGTCTCCAGATCCGCAATATGGGAACACTGCCAGAAGTCCTTCACCTCGGCCGCCCCTTCGTAATAGAGCGAGAAAACGTCTGTCACCACCGGCACCAACACCGGATCACCCGGTTCTCCGTGGTCGGCGATCCATACCGCCGCCTCGCGGACGTCGTCCCGGGCGTACCGGTCGGACAAATGGTAGTTCCCCGTGGACCAGACGGTCAAGGCGATCCAGACCAACCCCGCGACCGCGGCCGTTCGACCGGGCAGTCGTGCAACACCCAGCGCCGCCATGCAGAGCAGCAAAGGCAACAAGGTGGCCAGATAGCGCGGCGTGAAGGTCTTGATGTCCGCCAACCGCAGGGCCGTCAGAACGAGAACCGGCACG
>JAIOSJ010000003.1 GCA_021107705.1 Thermoanaerobaculales bacterium
GGGTGATTTTCGTCCGGTTTCTTGGATCGACTACGGTTTTTTGGACGTTTCGAGCGGCCCAGGGTGGCTTTAGTGCCTTGATTTGGAGATTTAGTATTTGGCATATTCTTTGCGAAGTATTACACTCTGATCTTCTCGGCCTTGTCTGGAGGGGCCGGGATCAGTACCGAAGGGAGGTCGGAAATCGGTTTTCCTGAGTTTTTGGGGAGAGTCATTTTTGAGGAATATTGGAGGAAAAGGTTCATGAGAAAATTTGCTTTTGTCTTTGTCGTCGTGGCGGCCTGCCTATTTATGGCATTGCCGTCATTTGCACAGATGCCATCGGGTACCCTCAGTGGAAGGGTGAGCCAGGACGGCACCGCCCTTCCGGGCGTGACCGTGATGGCGGAATCGCCCTCAATGCAGGGCCAGAAGACGGCCATCACCGGCGCGACCGGTGACTATATGTTCCGCTTTCTGCCCCCTGGTGATTACACGATCACCTTCGCCCTTGACGGTTTCCGGACTCTCGAGATTCCGGTCAGGGTTTCGGTCGCACAGTCAAAAACCATTGACGCTGCGATGTACCTCGAGGCCATGGAAGAAGAGATCATCGTTACCGGTGACTATGAGACGGTGAGTACCGGAGTCCAGTCATCGGTCACGATCGAGCAGGATCTTCTCGAGCAGCTGCCGATTGCTCGGACAATCCAGAATGCCGTGTTGTTGACCCCCGGAACCTCCGCATCCGGTCCGAATAACAACATCACTATTTCGGGTTCTCAGTCCTATGAGAATCTGTACCTCATCAACGGTGTTGTGGTGAACGAGAACGTTCGCGGGCAGGCGCAAGCCCTCTACATTGAGGATGCGGTCGAACAGACCACCACCTCGACTTCGGGCGTATCGGCCGAGTACGGCCGGTTTGCAGGTGGCGTGGTGAACATGATCACCAAGTCCGGTGGTAACGAATTCTCGGGTTCTTATCGCTTGAACCTGACAAACGACAGCTGGAACGGCAAGACCCCCGAGACCACGGAACAGGTCGACGAGACCAATCTCATTCACGAGGCCACCCTCGGTGGGTTCATCATGAAGGACAGCCTGTGGTTCTTCCTGGCCGGTCGCGACCGGAGCCTTGAAGGATCTGGCCAACTCTACAACGGTTTTGCTTATCCGACGGGTGACGACCAGACCCGCCTCGAAGCCAAGCTGACTTGGTCGCCTCATGTGAGCCATCGTTTCATCGGGTCGTACGTCGACGTCGACCATACCCAGACGAACGACGACTTTCTGAATTCCGGGATGGAGCCCTCTCACATTGACCCGGAGAGAACTCTGCCGAATACGCTGATGGCGCTGAACTACACCGGCGTGCTCAGTGACAATTTCTTCGTAGAGGGACAGTACTCCAAGCGTGAATATGCCTTTGTCGATTCGGGTGGATCGGGCATGGGTGATCGCATTAACGGTACCGAGATCAATGTTTACGGTTATGGCCGTGCAGGCGCAGCCACATTTTGTGGAGACTGCGGCGACGAGACTCGGGACAATGAAGATTTTCTGGCCAAGGCCTCCTGGTTCCTGGCCACCGAAGGTATGGGGAGCCACGACATCGTCGGTGGTTTCGACACCTTCACCGACCTCCGTCTGTCCAACAACTACCAGACCCCGTCCAACTTCAGAATGTACATCTATGACGGCCCGGCCTACGATCCCGCCGGTACCTTCTATCCAATCCTCGGGGACTATGTTGAGATCGACTACTGGCCGATCTTTACCCCGAGTATGGGCGCCGAATACGCCACCGATTCCCTGTATGTGAACGACACCTGGCGCTTCAGCGATCGATTGACCATTAACATGGGTCTGC
This sequence comes from Thermoanaerobaculales bacterium, assembly GCA_021107705.1. Lineage (GTDB taxonomy): Bacteria > Acidobacteriota > Thermoanaerobaculia > Thermoanaerobaculales > Sulfomarinibacteraceae > JAIOSJ01. The sequence goes on from JAIOSJ010000003.1 coordinate 1,853, forward strand.
GCTATGACTCCAACGACGGCGTGGACGGCAGCGGCGCAGTGGTGGCCGACGACAGCCGTGTCAGTCCTCGCCTCGGCCTGTCCTGGGATGTGAAGGGTGATGGCGACTGGGTCGTGAATGCCAGCGCAGCCCGCTACGTCACGGCAATCGCCAATACAGTTGCGAGTCAGGGTGGTGCCGGCGTTCCCTCCTGGATGGGTTACCTCTATGGTGGGCCGCAAATCAATGTCGGCTGCAGCGAGGAGACTCCTGAACTTTGCACCCACACCACGCCGGAAGCCATGGCGGTCGTGTTCGACTGGTTTGACTCGGTCGGCGGCCTCGGCAACACCGATCTCTGGTATGCGAGTCCTGCCATCAGGGGTGTGAACCAGATCGTCTCAGGCCTCAAATCGCCCTACACCGATGAGTACTCGATCGGCGTGACCAAGCGCCTCGGCAACAAGGGCCTCTTCCGGGTCGATCTCGTCCACCGCGAAAGCCATGATTTCTATGTCATGCAGCGTGACGCCACGACCGGTACCGTTCATTGGGAAGATGAATTGGAAGGAGCGCCGGTCTCCGCAGACTTCGATCTGGGCTACATGGTGAATGAAGACAATCTGCTTTCCAGAAAGTACGACGGTCTCCACACGATGGCCCAATATCGTATTTCCGATGCTCTTCAGGTGGGCGCCACCTGGACCTGGTCCCATACGCGGGGCAATATGAATGGTGAGACCGCGGGTGGAGGCCCGGGCGCTTCGGGTGTGTTGAACTATCCCGAGTATCAGAGGGCTGAGTGGTCCTATCCGACGGGTTCCCTCTTGAGTGACCAGCGTCACAAGGTTCGTGGATGGCTGGTTTGGGACGTGATCTCCACCTCGTCCTGGAACCTCAATGTCAGTTGGCTTGAGAATTTCTGGACCGGCACTCCCTATGGTTCCCTCGGATCGGTCCTCGTCGGCGCCTACAATACTCCTGAAGGCGTGCCGGACTATCTGCAGGGCCCCGGCTATTGGGGCAACTACTATTTCGAAAACCGGGACACGTATCGCACGGATGATATTCACCGGTCTGATCTGGCCGTCAATATTTCCTTCTTCGTCGGTGACAAGCTTGAGTTCTACCTCCAACCTGAGGTCCTCAATATCTTTGGTGAGGAAGGCGTTACGGCTGTGAACACCACTGTGACCGGCTGGAAATACGACCGTGACCTGGAGAACTTCAATCCTTTCACCGAGACTCCTGAAGAGGGTGTGCATTGGTACAAGGAAGATGAGTTCGGTCTACCCACGGGCGAAGGTGACTATCAGGCGCCCCGGACCGTTCGTTTCTCCGTCGGCGTCCGTTTCTGATTCTTTTCAATTGTTATTTTGGCCCCGGCGCAAAGGCGCCGGGGCCTTTTTTATGGTTCGGCGAAGCGATTTTTGGTAGCATGGCCCCGCATTGCCGCGGGTTGACATTACCGACCCGTGTTGGAGGTTCGTATGCGGTTGCTCATTCGATTCGTACTTTGTCTTTCTTTCGTCGCAACGCTCGGCGTCGCGATTGAGGCCCATGCACAGGTTGGTCGAATCACCGGTGTCGTGATGGATCAGGATGGGAATGCGCTTGAGGGAGTCACGCTCACCGTGACCACCGAGGAGCGGATGGACTTCGAGATGGTCAAGAAGACCAACAAGAAGGGCATCTTCCTTCTGTCCTTCATGGAGGCCACCCTGGGCTATGTCTGTGAGATCAAGATGGAGGGCTACCAGACCATGGTCGTGCCCCTCGATCCGATCCCGGGTGGTTCCCACCGTGAGGAATTCACCCTGTTGCCTCCGGCGGCGGAGGAACAGGTGGCGGCCCAAAAGGCGGCTCTGAGCGGTGCCGGCCGTGCCGTCATCGCCTACAACGAGGGAGTTGAGGCCCAAGGCATCGGCGATCTTGATTTGGCCGCGAAGAAGTACCGGAACGCCCTGAAAATCAACCCGAAATTGGGTGCCGCTCATACCTCTCTGGCGGCCCTGGCTCATATCAACGAAGACTATGTATCCGCTGCAGCCGAGGCCGAGGCGGCGCTCGCGATCGACCCGACGGATTCTCGCGCCATGCAGCTTCTCTACGACGCCTACCGTAAGAGCGGCGACAAGGTCAAGGCCGAAGAGGCGGCAAAGGCCATGAGCGAAATGGGCGCCGTGAGCGACAGTTCCGCGCGGATTTTCAATGAGGGGGTTCAGGCCTACCAGGCGGGAGACATTCCTGCGGCGGTCGATATGTTCCAGGAGGCGGCGAACATTGACCCGAATCTGGTCCAGGTCCGCCTGGTTTTGGGACAGATCTACCTCTCCCAGGGGAAGGCCGCCGAGGCCCTGGTGGTGGTGGAGGAAGCCCTTGAAGTGGAGCCTGAGAACTCCAAGGCCCTGAAGGTCAAGTTCGAGGCGGCGAGAGTTGTTGGTGATCAGGAGGCGGCGGGAGCGGCCCTCGACGGCCTGGTGGCGGCCGATCCGGAATGGGCCGCGACCGGTCTCTTCGACAAGGCCGTCGATTTGTACAACGAAGGACGGACGGACGATGCGGCCCAGGCCCTCGAGAAGGTCCTGCAGGCCAAGCCGGATCATGCCCGCGCCCATTATCTGTACGGAATGACCCTCTTCAACAGCGGCAAGACTGCCGACGCAAAGGTGCATCTGGAGGAATTCATCAGACTGGCGCCTGAAGATCCTGACGTCGCCATCGCGGCCGAACTCTTGAAGTACATGGAGTAGATGTTCCCAGCCCGAGGATGGGACGGCCCGTGTCACATGCAGAAGACGGATAAACGGTCTCAAGGCCCGGGGTTCAATGTATTTCTCGGCACGGTATTTGCTGTAATCTATGAGTGGAGGACAGAGTCATGCAAAGAAACATAATTCTCGGTTCGTTGGTCATCCTTGGCGGGGTTTTTCTTCTCTCGGGGTGTGGTACGACTTCCGAAAGCACAGCTCAGAACTTCACCGAGCCCGCCATTGATCAACCGGGCAGAACGATCATGCGCTACCGTGGGCCCGAGGTCGAGGTTCTCGTCGACTATAAATTTGCTGCACAGAGCCTTGGAGATGGCTGGTTGATTCTCAATGTGGCCGTCACCGGGAGGGAATCGAGGTCTGAGGAGATCGCTCGGCGTTCCATAAAGGTCAAGATGCCGGACGGTCGGAAGGTTTCAATTCCGGAGCACAAGGAGTTCACGAGGGCCTACCCGGAGTACCAGAGTGCTGCCAGGCGGGCGGCTCTAGCTTCCAGCCCGCTTGATTTCACAAAGGCTGGACGTCGATCTTGCGATCTGGCCTTTCAGCCCCTGCCGGGGACGGGCATAGCCCTCGAATCGGTACACGTCAATTTCCGACGAATCTGTCAGGGCCTCCTCTATTTTCCGATTCCGGGTGGGGTCCAGCCGGGCAATTGGACCTTCATCATCGAGCTTGAAGAGGGAGAAGTCCGGGTCCCGTTCGTGCTTGAGCCCTAGGAGGGTGTAGGGCATTGAATCATCGGCGCCTTTCGGGTGTCGTGAAGGCCCTTTTTCGTTGAATCCTCGGTCCGTACAGGGAGTACTGCGCGTCGAATGTGCCTCAAATGGCACTTCACGACCCTCCGAAATCCATCCGCCGTCAATGCCCTACACCCTCCTGGCTACCAGGCGATGCCGTAGTCCTCGCCGAAGTCGCTGGCGGCACCCGCCATCGTGCCGTTTTTCGGGTCGAAAGCGATTGCGGTAATTGGGCCGGATGTTCGTTCGCGGGTCTCGACCCGGTAGCCCATCTTCTCCAGTTGCTCTTGAACCTCGGGGGCCAGATCGTCGCGCACCACCAGGCGGCCGGGTTCTGATTGGTGGTCTCCGAACGAGCTCTGCATCTGATAACTGGTGATGTTGGCCGCCTCGGCCGCCTGTTGCACATTCATCCCATGCTCGACGACGTTGAGGAAGAACTGGAGCAGATTCTGGTCCTGGGTGTCGCCGCCCTGAACTGCGAATGAGAGGAACGGCTTCCCGTTCTTCATCGCCATGCCCGGGGTGAGAGTCGCACGGGGTCGTTTGCCCGGCTCGAGAACATTGAAGGGATTGAGGGCGGGATCCAAGACGAAGCTCTGCATGCGTTGCGACAGCCCAACCCCGGTGCGTCCGGCAATGAAGGCGGGGATCCAACCTCCGCTCGGAGTGATGGACACGACCCAGCCTTCCGCGTCCGCAGCTTGAATCGAAGTTGTTCCGGCGCGAAAGGCCTCCTCCCGATCCATGGCTGAGGCCTGCTGGAAACCGGCCTCTCCTTCGGCCTCTCCCTTCGGCGGAATGGGGGTCCATTTTTCAAGCAGCTCCAGATAGGGATTCTCTCCGTCCTGGAAGGGATAGGGGTCTCCGGGCTTGATGTCTGGGTCGTTCTTCTCCCAATTTATACTTTCGAAGCGGGAGCGGGCGTATTTCTTAGACAACAAACCGCGGATTGGTTCCTCGGGTGGGAAATAGGGATCGCCATAGTAGAAATCCCGGTCGGCGAAGGCGAGACTCATCGCCTGGTACACGGCGTGGAGATAGGGGGCGGTGTTGTAACCGAGCGTCTTGATGTCCATGTTTTCGAGAATGTTCAGTGCCTGCAGCATGACCGGTCCCTGGACCCAGTGGGTGAGTTTGAA
>JAIOSJ010000008.1 GCA_021107705.1 Thermoanaerobaculales bacterium
CATGCCTTGAAGACCCTGCCCATTCCGCCTTCGCCGAGTCTCGCAATGATTTCGAACCGATCCCAGTCAGCGACCGGAAAGCCAAGCTCAGAATTTTCGAGAATCCGCTCGAGTTCGTGGTCTGTGAAATCAGCGGTCTCATCGCACCGGTAGTCCCCGGATCTGGTGTGGTCTTCAGTCATTGCTCACCAATTCTCGTCGTGTGGATGAAACGCACATGCACTGAGTTGAATTCGCATCATGTATCATCTCCAGTAGTCGCAAGAGGAAGAGTAACAGGCCCCCTTTTCAAACTGTCGATACCCTTGCGTGCCAAATGGAATGATTCTGTGTATTCGTCAAACGGGTTCCGCTGCGCCAGAAACTCTTCGTAAGGCAAGCGCCCCCGACGGAACGTGTCCACTTCTGACATTCTTTCGCATGCCTTCGACCGGCGAATCCGGCTGATAAAGAATGTCAGGGGTGGCAATTCACGGGAAGAAGGTTGAAATAGTCAGCTCCTCACGCCCGCGGGTCAGGCATGTCATCATGCGATGCTTCGTCCCTCCGTTATGTGTAGCAAATTTGGTCCAATGGACCCCAAGCGGTTACCATGCAGGAATCTCGAGTCGGTTGTCGTGGTTGTTCCCTGGACGACACCGACTTCATTAGATTTCAAGGAGAGATGATGCCCCGACGTAGTACAACTCGCACAACCCCGACATGGATCAAGATATCGATCTGGCTCCTGGCGGTGTTCCTCATGGCCGGGTCGGTGGTCTACCAGAGACTCACCGGGCCGACTCACCCAAAACGAGGTGAATTCACAACCGCCGGCGTCACCTACAAATATCGACTCGTGCGTAGCGGAACAACCACAGCCGAGGCTCAGGTCAAGATTCCCGACCCCGGGGCCGAGTCAACCGCGACTCTCCAGTGGCGGCGCTACCCGACCTCAGAAGAATTCACCATCGTGCCGATGGCCGGCGAGGAGGGTTCCTCGGTGGGAAACCTGCCACGCCAGCCCTCGGCCGGAAAAGTGGAATACTCGGTCATCGTGAGTACGGATGATGGTGATTATCACCTCCCTTCCGACGAAGAGGAGACCGTGATTCTCCGTTACAAGGACCCCGTACCGGCATCGGTCCTCATCCCTCACATCATCCTGATGTTCTTCGCGGTCCTCTTCGGAATCCGAACCGGCCTGACGGCCCTGTTCGCCCCTTCCGGAATGCGTTGGAGCGCGTGGACCACCCTCGTAGGCATGACCGTGGGCGGCATGATCCTCGGTCCGATCGTGCAGAAGTATGCTTTCGGCGCCTATTGGACGGGCTGGCCCCTCGGCGGCGATCTCACCGACAACAAGGTCCTCATTATGTGGATCGTCTGGATTCTCGCCTGCTCGACCATCGGTTTCAAAACCATCAAAAGGGAGTGGGTCGGGCGCCTCATGGTGATGATTGCGGCGATTGTCATGACAGGCGTCTACCTCATCCCGCATTCAATGCGCGGCAGCGAGCTGTCCTATGAGGCCGTGGATTCGGGAATTGAGGCATCCGAAGCCATCGGAACGAGCAACGAGTAATACCCGGGGCGCCTGAGACGAAACAGCCTCGCGGTAGCTCGCCGCGCGGTTCTCGATCTCCCTCTATTCGTCAGCCGGAAGCCCGCTCGACGAAATCAAGTTCTTGATCGACGGGTAGCCGAATTTCTACCGTGAGGCCGCCTCCTCCACGATTCTCCGCGTGGATTCTCCCACCGAATTGCTTGATCGCCCGCGAGGCAATGGCGAGGCCCAGACCCGTTCCGCCGCTCTGCCGGTCGCGAGCCGTTTGCACTCGGTGGAAGGGTTCAAATATCTTCTGGAGATCCCCAGAAGGCACACCGGGACCTCGATCGGAGACGCGAACAACGACTTCCTGCCCTTGGAGTTCCAAATCGACCGCAACCTCGGTCTCCTCCGCCGTGTAGCGAATCCCGTTTCGGACCACATTCTCAACAGCGGACCTCAGGAGTGCCGGATCAGCCAACACAAACGACGCCGGTCCGACGCCGGTCTCAATCCTCACCTTGGCCCCCTCCGCCTCAAATCGTGCGTCGGCCACGACTTCGGAAACAACTTGAGAGAGGTTGACCTTTTCCGTCGGGAGAGTTCCACCCTCCATCCGCGTCAGCTCGAGCAGGCGGCCGATCAAGGCGTTGAGCTGATCACTTTCCTTTTCGATTCGACCAAGTGCCCGCTCCTCCCCATCCGGGCTGCCCCGACGGGCCAATTCGAGGGCCACGTTCAGGCGCGCCAACGGCGACCGGAGTTCGTGAGAGACGTCCTGAAGAAGTCGCCGCTGCGACTCCACCAGGCTTTGAACCCTCTCTGCCATCGCATCAAAATCTCGGGCCAATTCCCCGAATTCATCCCGCCGGTGAGCCACCTTTTCATTGACCCGCGCCGCAAGGTCGCCTGAGGCAAGTTCGCGAGTCGCCGAGCGCAGAGCCGAGACTGGAGCGCTCAGGTGGTGGGCCAACCACAGGACCAGCAGCCCCCCGACGATAGCCAGCGCCCCGAGGCTCGGCATGAGCCTCTTCGGCTCCAATAAATCCACCAGACGAGGCGGACGTTCCAAAATCCCGACGACCGCGAGCGATCGGCCCCTCGAATCCGTCACCGGCTGCGCCGTCAGATGACGGCTCCCTGATCGTCTCGCGACCGCTTGGCTCTGATCCATGGCTTGTAATGCCAAATCTCGTGCCTCGGGGTCGGACCGCCGGCCGGTGACCTCGTCGCCCAGGGAATCGAAGACCAAAAGCCTCATTTGATGAGGACCGCCACGCCCCTTCCGTTCACGCCCACCGTCGAATCTCAAACCCGGCACGCCCCCTCGTTTGATCTCCTCGGCCACTCTCTCCACACGGCGAAGACCCCATTCCTCAGCGTGATCTTCCCACAGAGCCAGTCTCGGTCGAGTTCGGGTCATGAGGGGCGAAAAGACCACCAGAACCGCACCGACGAGGATCAGAGTCACCCAAAACCAGACGAAGATGCGAACGAAGAGACTTCTCATCGAAGGGGCTCGCCTGTCTCGCAGACCGCAGGCCGAAGATATTGGTATCCGACTCCACGAATCGTTTTCAGGCGTTCCATACCACTCGGCAACGGCCCGAGTTTGCGCCGTAAATTGCTCATATGGGTGTCGAGCGATCGGTCATAGGCTGACGGTCTCCTCCCGAGCGCGCGTCTGGAGAGTTCCTCCCGAGTGACGACCTGACCCGCCTTCTCAATGAGGATTTCCAATAGCTCATATTCAACGCCCGTGAGATCCACCATTCTGCCCGAACACGAAGCGCCTCGGGCTCCCCGATCGAGTTCCAGGTCACCGACCTGAAGGACTCCGGTGTCCGCCAGCGAGCCGTCGGTCGTACGCCGAAGTATGGCTCGTATCCGCGCGGCGAGTTCCCGCGGGTTGAAGGGTTTTGGGAGGTAGTCGTCCGCACCCAGCTCCAATCCAACGATGCGATCCACTTCCTCACCACGGGCCGTCAGCATCAATACGGGCACGGGACCTTGATCACGAATCGTGCGAAGAACATCGAATCCGTTCCGCCCGGGCAGCATAACGTCGAGAATCACCAGATCCCAGTCGCCGGCTACCGCCCGGCGAGCACCCTCGTCCCCGTCATGAACACTTTCGATTTTCCAGCCTTCACCCCCGAGGAATTCCCCAACCAGGCGACACAACTCGATGTCATCATCAATGAGAAGAATATTCGCCATAACACCACCAGGTTAACATTCAGAGGGGGCGCCAGAACCTTTCCGGACTCAGCTTCACCTTTCTTGAGGTTTTCGAGACCCATCCTTGCATTCGATCGTCAACAATTCAGGAGTCGACAACGTTCTATTCACGTAGGCGCTGCAAAGGCAGCACATCGACAACCGACTCAAACAAGGAGGCCCTCATGAAATACAAACGAATCATCCTTACATTCGCCCTGATCGTCGGCGTGGCCGCGATCTCAAACCCGGTGGCCGCCGGCCCATTTGACGGCGGTCCACGTATGGGTCCCGGCCCATCCTTCTGCGGTCCAGGCGGTCTGGGAATGCTCCACCAAGTTACTCGACTGGCGAACAGACTCGACCTGACCGACGAGCAGATGCAGCAGATCGAAGACATTCTCGACGCGTCGAAACCTGAGATGGAACGCCTCACGGCGCTGCTCCAAGAGGGTCGCGATGCATTCCACGAGGCCCAACAACCACCCGAATTCGACGAGGCATCGGCACGAGCGTTTGCCGACGCCCAGGCGGTCATTCACACCGACCTCATGGTCTTGGGAATGAAGACCCGAGCCTCGATCTTCTCCCTGCTGACCCCGGAACAGTTGAACGAGCTGAAGGCAATGTACGAGGAGCGTGGTTACCGGTCAGAACGAGCGGGTCGCCGAGGAAAGAGGCGCTGAATTTCGATCAATCAAGAAAATGGGCGGCCGTTCGGCCGCCCTTTTTGATATTCGGTCCCACAAAACCCTGCCATCACTTGTGGGTTCGGTCCAGAGGATAGAGCCGAGGGAACTTGGCCCTTAACCAGAGTAAGATCGGGTAGCCCTTCTTGACGTAGAAGGCGATCTTTTCCATGAAGGTCCGCTGATACACGGCTGAGTCTTCATCGCTCACCCCTTCGAGTTTCTTTCCATATTTCAACTTCACCCACGCATTGCGATCAAACTGCCTGAGGGTGCGGAAGAGAAAGTTCCTGAAGGGCGCAAAACCACTCTTGCGAACAACTCCGGTGCCGAAATCGACCAGGCAAGGACGTGCGCCGTCGATGACAAGAAGGTTCTCTTTGCGCTTCAGATCACCGTGGGCCACACCTCTTTCGTGCATCCCTTCGATGATCTCGAACAATTTACCGAAGAACGCCTCACGATCCGGGATCTCAGCCCCACGGAAGCCCTCACCTTCGACAAATTCCAGCACGAGGTGGCGTCGATCGACAAGCCCGAGACAACCCGGCACGCCGTCAAGATCACCGAGTCGCCTGTAGATCCCAAATTCATAGCAGTGCATCAGACCGCAGACCCACCGATAAAGTCCACGGCCGGTCGCGGCCTTGACAACCAGAGGACGGTCACCCTTCTCCCACAAAAGGACATGACCCTGGGTGGTGCAGGCGAGCACTTTGCACGTCGAGTCGTCGAAATTCTCGATCCACTGCGCCATTTCAGCTGGATCAAATCCGGGCGCCGCCCCGGCCGAGCCGGGTTGGAAACGAGTATGAGAAGGTGTCTTCACGCCAACTTGTAGGCCAGGTACGCCAGACAGACGAGGACCACCAGAGCAATCAGCGGTTCACCGTTCACCCATGTACACTGGGAGAAGGACCATCGCCCTCCGATCTTTCGCCCGTGAAGTCTGAAATTCGGGATCAGGGCGGGAGTCTGAGCGCTCCATTTTTCCCAGACCTCGCCGAACTTGGCGTGCAGTTTTCCGTCCTCGTGCTTGATCGTTGAGGGGTAGAAGAAAAGCCAAAAGGCCAACATCACAGGAACGCTCCACCACAGGCCGCTCGCCGGGCAGATACCAACCGTAATCAGGAAATTCCCGGTGTAGAGAGGATGACGCACGAGAGCATAGGGCCCCGAATCGGCCAACTCCTTGTTCTTCACGATATGGCCTGAAGCCCACAATCGGAAGACGACCCCAATCAGAACCAAGACGGCCCCGACCTGAAAGAAATTCTCTACCGGCCGCCCCATAATACTCAGGAAGATCATCAAGGCGATGCCGACGAATTGTCTGAATCGATCGCGACGGCGAAGGAGATCTTTGGCCAGTCTAGGAATCCCTGTACGTTCAAACAAACTCGGCGCTGCCATTTTCCCTCCAACCTCAGTCTCCGGAGACCACCGCTCATGCTGTTTCCGAAGCGCCCGCAGCCTTCTCGAAGATCAACCGACATCGAGTGACACAGCTGTCGCCCTCAAGGTCCGGCCGGTCATACTATCACCGTTGCCGGACGATTCAGGTACCATCGTCACATGGACAGCAATTCCGGACGCAGTTCTCCCTTGGGGGCATCCCCTTCTGAGAGAGGGGTCAACTTCAGCGTCTATTCAAGAACCGCCACCGGGATGCAGCTGCTCCTGTTCAACACTGCCGAAGATTCCTCCCCGAGCCAGGTGTTCGAACTCGATCCTCAGCGCAACCGGACCTTTCACTACTGGCATCTGGAAGTTCCCGGTCTCGTCCCCGGCCAGGTCTATGGATGGCGCACCCAGGGGCCCGAGGACCCCGAGAAGGGATTCCGATTTGATCCTCAGAAACTCCTGCTGGACCCCTACGCCCGTTCGATTGTCGTTCCTTCCGCCTACAGCAGAGAGGCCGCCCGCCGGCCCGGAGACACAACAGCCACGGCGATGAAATGCGTGGTCGCGGACCGGCGCGGCTACGACTGGGAAGGAGACACTCCCCTCGGCCGCCCACTGTCGGAGACCGTCATCTATGAAATGCACCTGGCCGGCTTCACCCGTCACCCGAACTCCGGAGTGGCGCCGGAGAAATGCGGCACCTACTCCGGACTCATTGAAAAGATTCCCTACCTCGTGGACCTCGGAGTCACCGCGGTGGAACTCCTCCCTGTTTTTCAATTCGACTCCCAAGATGCACCACCGGGACTGACCAATTACTGGGGATATTGCCCGGTCTCCTTCTTCGCCCCTCACGCAGCGTATTCCTCAAGCCGAGACCTGCTCGGCCCGGTTCACGAATTTCGGAGCATGGTGAAGGCCCTGCATCGGGCCGGCATTGAAATCATTCTCGATGTCGTCTACAACCACACGACCGAAGGCGACGAAAACGGCCCGACGATCTCCCTTCGCGGCCTCGACAATGTGAGCTACTACCTACTCGACGCCGATGATCCAAGAACCAATGCCGACTTCAGTGGGACCGGCAACACTCTCAATGCGAACGGCTCGGTGGTCCGGCGAATGATTCTGGACAGCCTTCACTATTGGGTCGAGGAGATGCACGTTGACGGTTTCCGCTTTGACCTGGCATCGATTCTCTCGAGGGATGGAAACGGTGAGCCTTTGGAAAACCCGCCCATTCTCTGGGATATTGAGACCGACCCGGTCCTCGCCGGCACCAAACTCATCGCCGAAGCCTGGGATGCCGGGGGCCTCTACCAGGTGGGCTCATTTCTCGGTGACCGGTGGGTCGAGTGGAACGGCGTCTTTCGCGATGACGTCCGTCGTTTCATTCGTGGCGATCAGGGCGCCGTATCCCAACTGCCGGCCCGGTTGCTCGCCAGCCCGGATCTTTACGGACATGAAGAGCGCGAACCCGAGCAGAGCATCAACTTCGTTACGTGCCATGACGGGTTTACGGTCAACGATCTCGTCAGCTACGAGGCCAAACACAACGAAAACAATCGAGAAGACAATCGTGACGGCAACGATCACAACTTCAGCAGTAACAACGGGATGGAGGGACCGTCCTCAAACGCCGAAATCGAGGCCCTGCGAAACCGTCAGGTAAAAAACCTCATGGCGCTCACTCTCATCTCCCTCGGAACACCGATGCTGTCGATGGGTGATGAGGTACGACGAACGCAGGGAGGCAACAACAACGCCTTTTGCCAGGACAATGAGATCTCGTGGTTCGATTGGAGCCTGCTGGATCGCCATGGGGACGTGCACCGATTCGTCAAGTATCTGATCGCCTTGAGACTGCATCCGGAACACCTCTCTCTTCCACCGGGCATGACGCTGAACCGGGTCCTGGAAACGGCCCACATCAGGTGGCACGGCATTCAGCTGGATCAGCCGGACTGGTCCGATACGAGCCACAGCCTCGCTCTAACGATGCGTTTCTCGACTTACCGTCTGGGCCATTTGATGCTCAACGCATGGTTCAAACCCCTGGACTTTGAGCTGCCACTGAGATCTCCAGCCGCTTCCGGCGATTGGAGGCGACTCATCGACACCTCCCTGCCGGCCCCACATGACGTCACAGACGAAGGTCAAGAGGCGCCGATAAACCAAACCGGCTATCGCGTCGAAGCCCGATCTCTTGTCCTGCTGGTCGCACCGCTCAGCGGCTGAAGACCCGGTGAACAACCAGGCTCTCAACTCGTCTTTCTTCCCAACACAGGTCGGCCTAACCCGACCTTCTCACCAGTTTTCGTTGCGAGGCGCGGAAGACGTTATGAGATTCGACGTTTTCGCAGATTGAGCGAATGAGGCGTACTTGACAGTACGTAGGGACATCGCGCATTGCCCGGAGGGCAATCACGGCGAAGCCGTGGCGGTCACGAAGTGGCCAGCGTCGGCTGGATTGAGAGAAATCAAGAAAGCGCTGTAGATCGCTACGTATTTCGCGTCGCAGTAGATCACCGGTGAGAAGGTCGGGCTAAGGTGATAGAGTAGGAAATCGGAGTGAATAGATGAACGATGAACTCACCTTGGATCTTGCGGAATTCTGGCCCTGGCTGATGACCCATCCCAACTGCATTCTCCGAGCGGGAACACCTGAGACGATCATTTACGATGATGACGATCTCCACTGGATCTTTGGACTCGAGGAACCTAAAACCATGTTTGTCCAAATCCTACGGGGCAAGAGACCGGTCGGCGAAATTCTGGTTTCTCCGGATCAAGTAACCCACGTCCGAGGCTTTTCTGGGGACCTTGACGGTGAGTTCATTTTCGAGCTGATGTCCGACTCGGATTCCGGACCGTTCTCGTCCTTCTTCTTCGTGCTCACCCATGGGCCGGATGATGACGAGCAGGGCGCTGAGGTTCATTAAGCTCACGAATCAGCGACACACTCGATTCCATCAGGCGGTAACGGCAACCAGTTCCCTTCCGGAGGTCCATCGGCTGCCTGCCAATCGACGAAGTCAAAAGTACTCACAGAGCCTTGTGGATCCTTGACCACGACGCGGGCCGGCAGACCGTCGGCTGCAATCTCGATCTCGACCCGGGACACTCCGCCGAGTTCCCGGGGCACCAACACCAGCCCCCTCTCACCCTGGGCAAGGATCGTAAACTGGGCGACTGCACGACGTGGCTCGAGCACTGCCACGAGGGGAATTCGCTCCCATTCCTCGGCGGTGAGGAGGTGGTCGTCACACGTGAGGCTTTCGAGATCGAGAAGGCGGACCTGCCTCCCGGCGAGACCCATCCACCTGATCACAGGTTCTCCAGTGGAAAACAGAGCCTTGTCGGGCCACGAAACCCAAACCCGACCGTCCACGACCTCGCCGAGGCTCATTCCTGAGGAAACGTACTCCTGCCGATAGGACGCGCTCCATGTGGACCGGGTTTGCAAAGAAGTACCGAGGGCCTGGAGTCTAGTCATGGCCGGATCCTCTTGAGCATCCGCCATCCCACCGGTCCCGAGGAGGGCCGTCAACCCGGCGAAAAAGAAACAGTGGAAAGATCGATTCATTTTCAACCTCAGTGCCTGAAGTGGCGGCGCCCGGTCAGAACCATTGCGACATCGAGTTGGTCGCAGGCATCGATGACCACCTGGTCACGAATTGACCCACCTGGTTGGATGATCGCACGGACACCGGCGGCGTTGAGCGCCTCGACACCGTCCGGAAAGGGGAAAAAGGCGTCGGAGGCGGCAACGCTACCCTGAAGGTCATGGTCACACTCCTGCGCCTTGGCGACCGCGATCTTTGCGGCGTCCACCCGACTCATCTGCCCGGCGCCGATACCGAGAATACGATCCTCGGTCCCCACCACGATGGCGTTGGAGCCGACGTGTTTCACCACCCTCCAAGCCAATTCCATGGCCCGCCCTTCTCCCTTCGACGGCGCCCGTTTCGTAGCGGTATTCCTCTCCTCACCACCCCATCCCGCATCGGCCTCCTGCATAAGGAAACCGCCATCCACCGCGCGAACCACCATCTCGTCCAAGCACGCCTTTCCGGCTTCGAGTACCCGCAGGTTCTTCTTCTTGGCAAAGATCTGCGCGGCGCCTTCGTCGTAAGCCGGAGCAATCACAACCTCGGCGAACTGTTCTACGACCGCCTCCGCAAAAGATTTGTCAACCGGGCGATTGGCGGCCACGACACCTCCGAATGCCGAGATCGGATCCGTCGCTCGAGCCTTGCGAAAAGCCTCTGTCATCCCCTCGTCGAGTGCCACTCCACACGGATTGGCATGCTTGATCACCGCCACTCCGGGGCCCGGAAGGTCCCAGACCAGGCGCCATGCCCCCGTCGCGTCGCCGAAATTGTTGTAGGAGAGTTCCTTGCCCTGAAGCTGTCGTGCCGCCGCAAGTCCACGGGCCGGGAGCGTGCGGGCCAGAACCCCCCACTGGTGGGGGTTCTCACCGTAACGCAAGGTCGCTTCCTCAGCCTGTAACAGACTTTCGGCGACGGCCGCTGCGTGTGATGCCTCTCCGCCTTCAATCAACGCGGGCAACTGGGCCGAGATCGCAGCGTCATAGGCCGCGGTGTGGCGATAGGCCTTGATCGCCAGGCGCTGCCGAGTCTCCAGTGAGACACCACCGTCGGCAATCTCTTCGAGCACGGCTGAATAATCACTTGGATCCACAACCACACAAACCCGCGCGTGGTTCTTGGCCGCCGCCCGCATCAGACTCGGACCGCCGATATCAATCTGCTCCACCGCCTCCGAAAGGGTCACGCCTTCGCGCGCAACGGTCTCGCGGAAAGGGTAGAGATTGACGACGACGAGGTCGATTTTCGGCAAACCCATCTCGGCCAACTGTTGCTCATGGGCCGGCGTCGGCACCGCCAGAATCCCCGCAAACACCTTGGGGTGCAAGGTCTTTACCCGGCCGTCGAGGATCTCAGGAAAGGCCGTGAAGTCACTGACCTCGATCGGCGCACATCCGGCCCCCATGAGGGCCCGTGCCGTGCCGCCTGTCGAAAGAATGGTCCAACCAAGACGTTGCAACCCAGCGCCGAAGGAACCGAGATTGCTTTTGTCCGATACCGAAATCAATGCCGTGCCGGCCATTTCTCCCCCATTCAACTGACGCGGGCATCGTATCACCCACTGAATCTCGCCGCTGGGTGCAATTCATCGTCGGCCCCAGCAGGAAGCTGTTGAGAACAAAAAGATGAGATAAGATACATTCCTCAGGCATGCTTGTACCGTCCGATTGGGCGTTTATTGGCTGGAATTCATGGAGGCAGCCCGCCGGGAACGTCAATGATCCCGGGGGACTTCTTCCCAACAGGAGGTGGACATGGCTGGAATCGTCGGCTACGGAGCGTTCATTCCCCGCAAGAGGATCACAGCGGAGGAGATCGCACGCCAGTGGGGCAAAGACCCTGAAACCATCCGCAAAGGACTACTCCTTAAGGAAAAGTCGGTCCCGGGAATCGACGAGGATACGATCACGATCTCGGTTGAGGCCGGAGGGGACGCCATTACCCGCGCCGGCATCGATCCTTTGAAGATCGGCGCAGTCTATATCGGCTCCGAGTCTCACCCCTATGCCGTCAAGCCAAGCGGAACGGTCCTGATCGATGCCTTGGGAATCGGACCGGATGTACACGTCGCTGATTTCGAGTTCGCCTGCAAAGCAGGCTCGGAAGCGATGTTCGTCTCCCTCGGCCTGGTGGAGTCCGGGCGGGTTGAGTATGCGATGGGAATCGGCGCCGACACCTCGCAGGGAGCGCCTGACGACGCCCTCGAGTTCTCCGCCTCGGCGGGAGGCGCAGCCTTTATCTTCGGCAAGGAAAATCTGCTCGCCGATGTTCTGGAAACCTATAGTTTCACCTCGGACACGCCGGATTTCTGGCGCCGGGAAGGCGAATTCTATCCCCGGCACGGGGGTCGCTTCACCGGCGAGCCCGCATACTTCAAACATGTTTTGAGTGCCACTCGCGCGATCCTGGACAAGACGGGATTGAAGCCGTCGGACTTCCGTTATGCCGTCTTCCACATGCCGAACGGGAAGTTCCCGCAGCAGGCGGGAAAGAAACTGGGCTTTACGCAGAAACAGATGGAGACCGGGTGGATCGTTCCTACCATGGGCAACACCTACTCGGGATCCTCGCCAACCGGATTGGCGGCAATCCTGGACGTGGCCGAGCCGGACGACTTGATTTTGATGACGTCCTTTGGTTCGGGCGCCGGCAGCGACAGCTTCGTATTCAAGGCCACCGAGCTTCTGCCCAAACGGCAACCACTGGGGCGCACGGTACGGTCGATGCTCGACGGACCGAAGCACTACGTCACGTATGGGCAATACGCCAAGCTCCGCGACAAGATCATCGTCAACGAATGACTCAAACCTAAGATGAGCAATTCTCACCGGCGATCTGTCGCAAATCCTTGTGCTCTGGGTCCTTTCAAAAAGACTCGACATACCTTCGGGTACGCCTACGTTTTTTCAAGCACCAGAACCTCAAGGATTTTGCGAACCTCATCCGGCAGAATCACTCACCTCAGGCCAAAGGAGAGAAATAATGCGTGAAGTTGCAATTGTCGCTGCCGGAATGACACCCTTCGGCGAACTGTGGGATATGAGCCTGCGGCGGCTCTTTGCCGAGGCAGCGTTGGAAGTTGTCAAGAAGGCAGGGGTAGACCATTTGGATTCCATCTACGTCGGCAATATGTCCGGCGGTTGTTTCGTGGGCCAGGAACATCTCGGCCCGCTGATGGCTGATCAAATTGGAATGGCCGGCGTTCCTTCGACCCGCGTCGAGTCGGCTTGTGCCTCAGGTGGCATAGCGCTTCGAACGGCCTTTTTCGAAGTCGCTTCGGGAGCCAGTGATCTGGTTTTGGCCTCCGGCGTCGAAAAGATGAACGACGGCGCCGATGCCACCAACGTCCTGGCAACCGCCGCAGATCAGGAACTCGAGGTCTACCACGGCATTACGTTCCCCGGCCTTTACGCCATGATCGCGCGAGCGCACATGGCGGCCCACGGCACCACCGAAGAAGACATGAGCTGGGTCTCGGTCAAGAACCACCGTCACGGCGCCCTCAATCCGAAAGCACAATTCCCGCTTGAATTCACCCTCGAACAGGTGATGAACTCGACTCCGGTCGCCGAACCCCTGCGTCTGCTGCACTGTTCACCGGTCAGTGATGGTGCGGCGGCAGTTCTTCTGTGCCCCCTCGACCAGGCAAAGAAGTACACGGATCAGCCGATCAAGATCCTCGGGACGGGACAGGCAACCTCGGCAATGGCACTCGCCGATCGCAAGGATCCTACCTTCTTGGACTCGGTTCAACTCTCCGCCGAACGCGCCTACACAATGGCAGGAGTCCGTCCGGGTGACATCGATGTCGCCGAGGTTCACGATTGTTTCGCAATCGCGGAAATCTGCTGTATCGAGGCCCTCGGCCTGATCGAGAAAGGCCAGGCGGCCGGCGCAGCGGCCGCCGGTCTGACCGCTCTTGGCGGAAGAATTCCGGTCAACACCAGTGGAGGTCTCAAATCGAAAGGACACCCGGTGGGTGCGACGGGGATCGCCCAGGCGATCGAGATCTTCGAGCAGCTCCGGGGCGAAGCGGGCAAACGCCAGGTGCAGGGCGCCCGTCTTGGCCTCGCTCAAAACATGGGCGGATCCGGAGCCAGCTCCGTGGTCCACATTCTGGAAAGGACCTGAAAATGCCAAGCCCGAGATATTGGAGAGAAGTCCCCTCTCGTTTGCGACTCGAGGCCGCCCGCTGCTCAAGCTGCGGCAAGGTCAACTACCCACCGCGCCCCATCTGCCCAGGGTGCCGCGGGGAGAAATCAGAACCTACGACGCTGTCGAAGACGGCCAAAATCATTACCTCTACCGTGATTCACATCGCTCCGGACGATTTCCTTTTTGAAGCGCCCTACGCGATCGCGATCGTTGAAACGCCGGAAGGCGCCCGTTTCATGTCTCAGGTGGTCGACTGCGATCCTTCATCGATCGGCCCCGGGACGGATGTCTCGCTCGAGTTCCGCCTGATCCGTAAGGAGGCACGTTCAGGAATTCTCTGCTACGGCTTCAAGGCGGTTCCTACTGCTTCATGGGAGGGATGAGCATGACCAGGGTTCAAATCTGCGTCGATGTTCCCGAGGACCACTATCGGGCCTACGCGGACGAAGCCGAGCGTCAGGGTGTGACAATCGAAAGCCTGGTGAGACAGACCCTACAGTGTCTCCTTGAGGAGGCCGAGAGGGAGGACAGGGAGGGGACCGACCACCTGATCATTCCCTCCTAACCCGACCTCTTGAGAAACCTCCCGGATTTTCAAGGATCGCGGGATGTCAAAGTCGCAGCCGCTCGAACGAGCGGCCCGGCAGGCGGGACGCCTGCCACCACAATTGTTCTCCGGTAACTGAATTGTGGCAACGGGCGTCCCGGTAGCGCAGCCGAGGTGAGGGTCTTCTCACCGGCTATTTGCTACGCACGACGCAGGGCGGCAAGGGCGTCTATGGCCGGGCTGAGACCGTTGGTGATCGGCCGAAAGTCGATATGATTACGAATCTGCCGACGCCGCTCGCGATCCGTCAGCAGGCTGAGGGCAACGTCCCGAATCTCCCTGACCTCGAGATTGGCCTTCTCCAGCAGACCCAATTCGGAGCACTGTTGGAGTCGTTTCCGTTGATCTTCCGCGAAAGACACCGAGACGCAGACTTTGCGGTGGGCAAGAATCTGCCCGATCAGGCCTGCACCCCCGCCACTGACGATTAGCGAAGCGTCGTGAAGAAGGTCGATCAGCAGCTCATTCGAAAGGTTCCCGACCGTGACCACCCTTTGCCCGTTGATAACCTCTCCCGCATGCGATCGGCCGGCGACGACGATCGCCCGCTGACCGGATGCCCTGGCGATCTCCTCGGCGGCCTCTGTGAAGACCCGGGGCGCGCCCTGATCCTCACCGCTGAGGTCACCTCCACCATGGCAGAACAGAACATAGGGTTCGACGTCAACCCCGAGTTTCCGGCGCAAATCCATCCGCCGTTCTTCCTGCGACGGGTGAAAGATGGAGCCCAGAAACAGAGGCTTCAACTGCCCCATCAACCGAACCACGAGAGCCTCCCAAGTCGTGAGGGCTCCTAATGACGCCTCCGGCTGGGCGATCCAATGTTGGGAGATCAGACGCATACGATCAGGTCGAAATGCCTTGCGCCGTCTTCTCGGGCGCGAACTGATGAAAACGGTGCGGGCGCCGTTTTCCCGCGCACAACGCATTTGCGCCTTCCTCCCGGCATTGTCGAAGATGACCACATCCGGCTTTCTGCGTCGAATCAGGTCGTTGACCTCCTGCACGTGGAACGTGGGGGAACGGTCAACCAAAACTGTCTCAAATGACAGATCATCAGCGTACGGCGCCGTCCGGTTGACCACGAACTCGATTCGGTCTCCAGGCCAACGATCATGGGCGGCTTCAGCAATGATCCTGCAGCGCATGAATTCCCCCGAGCCGAATGGGCCGGAGACCGGGAGGAATAGGAGAGAACGGCTCATGGGCGATCACCTTTTCCAA
>JAIOSJ010000234.1 GCA_021107705.1 Thermoanaerobaculales bacterium
CCCGGATCTCCGAGCACTTACTCTGCCATATACCGTTGATTCCAGAAAGTTTCTTCCAGATGTGTCCCGGTAGCGCAGCCCGGGTGGGGAGCTCCTAAGAAACTTCAGCAGTTTGAACAATGTAATGAGCGCCCATTGTGGTAGCGGGCTTCCAGCCTGCGGTCCGAGAGCGGGGATGATCACGCACGCGACCTTTCCGACCGCAGGCTGGAAGCCCGCTACCACAAAACAGATGGCCTCATGTAGTGGCGATACCAAGTTTCTTTCTGATGGGTTCACCGGAAGGCCGGTGTTAAAAACCGGCTCCCAAGCCCCAAGAGATCGAGCCCCGGATATACTCGCAGAATGAAGACGGCAGGTCCGAGTCGCGAGATCATGAATTGGTGGGCAGTTGTGGCTGCGCTGACTTTGGCCACGCCGTGGCCGGCGGTGCGGGCGCCCGACTGGTTGGTGTTGGTGGGTGGTCTGGTCCTCTTTGCCCTTGCACGCCCAAGTGGACGGCGCTTATGGCCCTGGCTCGCCTTTCCTCTGGCATGGGGCGCAATGCTCCTGCCTTCACCTTCTGCCCCCGACTCCGAGGTTCTTGCGCGTACGCTGGATCGCAGATGCGGTCGAATCCTCGAAATTGCGGAATCAGTTGCTGCTGATCCCTATGTGCGCGGATTGGTGGCCGGGGCCGGTGAGACCTTGGATCCTGGACTGCCTTTTCGGTGGCTCGACCGTGCCGTAGGTGGGGAGAAAGACCTCTCCATCTTCCTCGCCGATGAACGTGGACAGGTGGTGGCGTGGGGGGGTAGTGATTTCCGATACCCGACCGGAATGAGGCCGCTGGGCCCGAGAAGTTGGTCCATCGTCTGGACCGCCGGTAAGGCCATGCTGGTCCTTCGTGAGCCCCTCTTGAGCGAAGGGCGACTCGTGGGCGCTTTGACGGTCATGGAAAGGGCTGCTCTGATAAGTGATGGTGCTTTTGGGCTTCGGGCGCCTCCAGGCCGGCTCCTGATGCTGGGAGATAACGCTCCGGTGGCGACTTCCATCCAGGCGGAATCGGCGTCTGGGGTTGAATTTCGTGCTGGGTGGATCTCCCGGGAGGTCGGCTGGATGTTATTTCCGGCGTGGCTTCCGTGGGGGGTGGTGTCTCTGGCTGCCTTCTTTTCTGCCCCCTTGGTGGGCTTCGGCGCAATCGCAATCGGGTTCTTGGCTGCATTCGGAGGGAGCGCCCCGAGTGCCTGGGAGTTGTCCATTTTGCTTCTTCTGGCTGGCGCCTGTCTCGGTCGGTGGATCGGTGAATTGAGGCCGCCGGCGGCCCGAGTTACGATCTTGGCTGTCGCCGGTGTGACGGTTCTCGCCGGCTTTTTCGTTCGGGGAACCTGGGTGTCGTCATGGTTGCCCGATCATATCTTTGATCCAGGAACCGGGGTGGCGTGGTTGGTGGCCGTAGCGTGGGTGGCCTCGGGCTGGCCGGTTGCAAAGTGGCGTCTGGAAAATCGTCTGTTGACGGGTTTCCTCATTGCGTTTCTTGCCGTACTTCTTTCCGGTGTCAGACCGGTGATCGATCTTGCCCGAGTGAGCCCTGTCGCAGACCAAAGGGCGCCGCCGGCCGGGGATCTGAACCTGGAAAGTATTCTTCCCGCATCTCCGGAGGATTCTGACCTCGGGGATTTGGCGCCGGTCTTGGCCGAGAGATGGGATCTTGACCGGGTTCCGACCGGATCTGAACTCCTCGTGCGAGATCGCGATGGGGCCATTATCTCTTCCTGGGGTGATCTCGGTCCGGCTTGGGCTCGGACCGAAACCGCCGGGACCTGGTCTTTGGGTTGGGAGAATGCGGCGACCGTCGAGTGGAATGTCGCCCAGGAGCCCTGGTCTCTTCTCGAGGACTGGCCGCTTCGTGGTGGGTTGGATTCTGTTCGTGAAGCCCCGATTTGGTGGGTTGTTCTCACTCGATCAGGGACGGTTGCCGCATCGCTGCACCCTGACGTTCAAGCCCTTGAACCGGAGGTGGCCGGAAATCTCTATCACAAAGGGGGAGGCTGGGTCGGACTTGAAATCGGTGGTGCTCTACATCCCGCGAAAATCCATCGTGAGGGCGCCTGGCTGGTTGCGAAGATCGCCAGATGGCCCTCGCCGGCGAGTTGGGCCATTCGCGGATTACTGGCGGTTTTGTGGGTTATTGTCGCGTTGTTCGTCGCCAGACCACCGGAGCTCACGGGTGATCGGCTGACGACCTTCGGTGGGCGACTGCGTTTGCTTGTAACGGGTGGTGTCGTTCTCCCCTTGGCGATCCTGACGGGCGTCCTACAGCTGCGTCTCGCGCATCAGGAGAGGGAGACCGAAAGAATGTTGGGCGCCGAGGCTTTTCGGTCCGCTCGCTACACCGCTGAGCATATGGCGGGAGGGTTCGCCGTCAACGATGATCTGGCCAGATGGATTGCCGGCGGGTGGGGTGGCGAAGTCGCTCTCTTTGAGGGAGTTCGACAGGTGGCCTCGTCGCGCCCTGACCTCGTAAACATGGGTGTTTTGCCGGAATTGCCGCTTGCCGAGGCCTTTCCGCTCTTTCTCCTTGGTCGTGACGACATTGTGGTTCGGCCTTTTGGACGCGAACTCGTCGTTTCCGGCGCCGTGGAACTCGAGGGCCGTCGTCATCTTCTGCAACTGACGCGTGAGGCTTCTCGATGGGGAGAGAATGTGCCGACCGCAATCGACTGGTTGCTCGGTGGCGCGCTGGTGGCGGCTCTCCTGGCTTTGGTGGCCGCCGGAAAAGTCGAACGGCGTCTGAGCCACAGTCTGCGGGAGGTGGTGGGTCTGTCACGGCGTCTTCTCAACGGGGAGTCCCTTGGTGAGGTTCCGCGACCTCCAGAGAAGGATCTGGCCGAGGTGATCGGGGCCGTTCAGACGATGTCCCGATCGGTGCAGGAAAGGGAGTCTTTGCTGCGCGACCAAGAAGAAATGTTGCGCATTACCCTTTCAACCCTCGAGCCGGCGGTCTTTGTGTTGGACGATGCGGGGAGGGTGTTGTTTGCCAATCCGAGCGCCGAAGGGATGGAGACTTCCCATAGCGAGGGCATTCGGGACAAGGTTCTCAGGGGATTGATTGCGGAAAACGGAGTCGAGACGATCAGGCCGGAGCCTGGGAAGGATCTCACCTGGCAGGTCGGTGTTGCCGAGGTGCCGTTGCCGGGTGGGAGGGTTGGCAGAGTGATCGTCATCGAAGACCTGAGTGAGGTGGTGCGTGCGGAGAGACTCGAGCACTTGACTCACATGGCTCGGATCGTCGCCCATGAGGTCAAGAATCCGTTGACTCCAATTCGGTTATGGGTTCAGGAACTTGAAGAGGCTCGTCGGCGAGGAGATGTGGACCTGGGGGATCTGGTGGGCGAAGCGACTGGTGAGATATTGGTCCAGATGGAACGTCTTCAGGCAACCGCCAACGATTTCTCCAATCTGGTAGCTCTCGAAGGATGGGAACCTCAATTGGTGGACCTTTCAAAGGTCGTAGAGGAAGCGGTTCGGCATCTGGTGGTGCTCCGAAGAAGGGGAGTCGAGGTGTTGATTGAGTCCGCTCCGGAAGGAGAGGTCATGGTTGTGGTTGATCCAGATTGGTTGCGTCGGGCCGTTGACACTCTGCTGCTGAATTCGGTGACGGTGATTGACCAAGAACAGGGCAGGATCGTAGTGAGGACGAAGACGGAGGGTCATGAACGTTTCCTTGAAGTCGAAGATGACGGAGGCGGTGTGTCTTCGGAAAGGTTGGACGATCTCTTTGCACCGCACTTCTCAACGACCGGGTCCGGAACCGGACTGGGTCTCGCCCTGGTGCGCCAGATCGTGGTTCGCGCACACGGAGAGGTTGATGCGTTCAACGGAGAACGCGGACTCCTGGTTCGCCTCCGCTTCCCGGCCCCGAGCAAGATTTCGTTCGACTGAAATGACAATTCTGAAGGCCCTGGCAGGAGATAGGTCGTGAGAAGCTTCCCACGAGCCGCCCTCGGCTCGACCCATCGGAAAGGAACCGGAAAGTTTCTTAGGAGTCCCGGCTTGAACCGGCTCGTCTGGGTTACGATGAGCTGATGAGAATCTTGCTGAGTTTCTCGCTCTGTGTCATCACCGCCGGTTGCTGGAATGGCGGCGTGGATGTCGGGGCATCGAGGCCCCTTGAGCGCCGAACGGTGGTCTGGGTTGATCAGACAGTGGATGAAGACCTCGCTGCCTCGTTGGGACGGGCCGGTGTTTCGATGCTGGTTGTGCGCAGAGGCGCCGTCGATTTGAGTTCGCAGACACCGGTTCTGAGAATCTCTCATGCCCCCTTGATCGCGGGTGAAATTCCGGTCGCTTCGGCTTTGCGGTTGGATGCCAAGGGGACACGACTCGACCCGGAGATCGCCGAACCCCTGTGGCAGGTTCTGGGATCAGCGCTCGGCGGCACGCCGGCGGAGTTAGTTTTGGATCTGCCCAGATTGCCGGAAGGCACCGATGATTTCATTCGACGTTTGACTTTGATTTCAGGTTTGACGGTGGTGCCGATCCTGACGGTTGAGCAGTTGTGGACACCCTCGGGGGTCCGTGTTGCCCAGGCTGCCGGCACCTGTGTGGTACCACTCTACGGTCCGGAGAGGGCCGGCCTGCGTGGAACGGAACAAATGGTGACCGAACCGATCGCGGAGAGGTTGGCCCCTCTTGTTGGGAGCGGAGTTCGCGTTCGGCCTGCGGTCGTTCTCCATCCGGTCACGGAACCTGGGCTGGACCACTGGGGTGAAGGCCTCGTTCCTTTGTGTGATAGCGGCGCCGCGAAGATCAGCGCATCGTCCGTTCTCGGTCGCACATTTGTCCTCCAACGAGAGACCTTTTGGAGCCGAAGGCGCTGGGCTTCAGGGGAGAGAATTGACGTTCGGTGGATGGATGGATCTCAACTCCATTCCGCTTTTCAGGAGATCGGGCGACTCATGCTCCCGGAGATCGATGGTTGGGATCTGGTTTCACTCCCACCTTCGGGTGATGCCCTTGGAATGGGTCGGGAAGGTCTGATCGCCTATCTGGACGGACGTGGTCCGGGTCCCGAGATTCGAATTGAAAGGAGCCGGACGGGGCGGTCTTTACGGGTCAGTCTCTCCAACCCGAGCCCGTTTTCTTCTGCCGTTTCCAACAGCGGTCATTGGCTGGAGATCTCGATCCCCAAAGGGGCTCTGGTGGTTCGGGAGCGTGGCGATTTTGATCGTATGGTCTTGGGGAGCCTGAGGTCGGGTGAGTGGAAGCAGGGGATTCAGGGCGGCGTGGATGCCGTGCGATTTGGCGCCACATTCATAGGTGCGTTTTCTCGGATGAGCACTGGAAGTATCCGCCTCCCGTCCAGCGGCACAAGCTACGAGATCCGCTGGCGGGTGGTTCTGTCAAATGGTGAGGTCGTAAGTGGAGCCCTGAAGAAGTGATCGGTTAAACTCGGTCTCTCAAGAAACTTCAACCGGGTTGGGTTCGAGTGGGACGAGCCGAAGGCCCAGTGTCTTAGCGCGTTTTTCCATGCTTTTGACAAGGCGTTTTCGGTACCGCTGTTCGTAGGCGTCTGCGCCGGG
>JAIOSJ010000330.1 GCA_021107705.1 Thermoanaerobaculales bacterium
AAAATGCCATTATTTGGCTGTTTCTATGTGTTTGCGCGTGGGTGGCGCAACCTCCAGAGCGTCAAAAAGGCCACGCTGGTCGAGCGCGATCGTGGAGATGCCTGTCAGCTGTTTCCCCGTTCCAACCTTAACGCTGTGCCGCTGGATCGTTCTGAGGCGGTAGAGCGCGGCCTCCGGCGACATCTCGACCTTGTGCTTGCGCAGACGATGACGCATCACCCGCTGGATCACCAAGGCAAGAAAGCAGATCATCGTGTGCGCTCGAATCCGGTCCGGCAGACGATGGTGTACCGGGGCGATCTCGATCTGGCTCTTCAAGACTCGAAAGCCGCGCTCAATGTCGGCCAGGTCCTTGTAGCGTCGAATAAGCTCCTCGGAGGACATGTCGGACTTCGGTACGTTGGAGACTATGACGAGCTTGCCGTCCAGCATCAGGTCCCGCTTCAACTCGTCGAGCTTCCAGTCCCAACTGAAGACCTCGTCGTCGAGATGGATCTCGATCAAGCGGGTCAACCGGTGCTTTGCGAGCGCCTCGTGAAATGTGATCTTGGCGCCGTCGTCTGTCAAAGGCCTCCCAGGACTTCTGTTTCCGTCCTCCTGGGCATTGAGCCTGTTCGCCAGCTTTCGAGCCAGACGAAGCACCTTGACAAGCTTTCTCGCCCGCATCCGCCGTGAGCGGGCTGCGATCTCAGGGCAGTGCGCCATGACGACCCTTCGTCCATCCACCTCACTCTCGCGCACGGACTCCTTACCGGTCACTCGCGACTCGGCGACCAACTCCAGATGCAGCTCACCAAGATCCTGCGTCATCTCCCGAAACGTCCGAGCCGGGACCGCGATGATGTACTGCGTCCGCTTCCCGTCCGGGAGTTCGACGGACTCCAGTACTTCCAGATTGCCGGCTGAGACCATTGCCCGATCAGCGACGAAGATCAGTCTGCGGATCGGGAAACGTTCACACAAGCGGTGGACGACGGCCTTGACCGTGGTGGTTTCGCCGACAGCCCCCTCGAAAACCTCGTGCGTCACGGGAAAGCCGTCGGCGGTCTGTACGACACCAACCGCGAACTGCCGATCAGTACCGCTGTGTGCCTTGCTCTTGCCGTACTCCCGAATATCACCCTCGAACTCAGTCTCGCCGTGGACTCGTACCGTCGTGATGTCGTAGAACACGACGTCCATCTCGGTGTCGAACAGCGGAAGCAGAGTACGCGTGAGTGCCTCCTCAATTGCGTCCTTGTGCTCCATCAGAAAATCCATCGCACGCAGGAGCCGCTGATGGGTCACCTGCTCGGTGGCAATCCCAGGCAAACAAACGGTCTCCAGCCACCGCAGGATGCCGAGCTTGGACATCGGGTCGGACAGCCGGTTGACGACCATGACCCGGACAAGCTGTTCCAAGGGAATCTGGTGGCGTGTCCTTCGGGCTTTCTGGCTGATGATCTTCGTCAGACCGAGCTGGCTCCAGATCCGCATCACCGTCCACACGTCGCCTAAGGTCAAAGCCGGCTCGAAGGCAGTGGTCTCGGAGGAGATACCTTTTTCGATGTCCTTCAATGTAGGTCGGTCACCAACCCTCAACAGCCCGTTGACCAGGGTGTCAATATCGGAGTCCTTGAGCTGGTCGAGGCGGCCCAGCGTGGCGATGTACTCCTGCCGCGGACGACCGGCTGCGGCGTCCCAGACACTTCTGACGACCTGAATGTAACGTCTCGGTCCAGATTTGGTGACCTTGATCTGCATGCCATGATTCTAACAAAGTCCACGCGCTTTATCTACTTATACTCTGGCTCTAGGAAATGCCATTAGGAGGGGGTCTTGAAATTCGGGACCTAAATGCTTGATTCCACAATACCGGAACTGTCAAAATCCCCGATTTGGACCTCTAACTGTCGAACTTGGGGGTGCAGGAATCGATCAAACCGTTATAAGAACGGCGGCATCCTGGTCACCACCTTCGCCAATGAATTCGATTTGCGGAAGATCTGCGTCTTTTCGAATCCTCATCTCGATATTCCGGGCCGCATTTTCCTCCGTGTCCCTTTGTGGTCAACTCCTCACCCATCTTCCGAAGACCTTCGGCAACGGCAAGGAACAGGAGGAACGGCGAATCCTCAGCCGATCCCAGATCTAAAGAATCCCATGCCCGAAGACTTGGGCTCAAAAGTCAGCCTAATAGCGGCCCAAAGGTGAGCGACCGTCCGGAAGGCAGACCACCGCCTCCGAATCGTGATTTCACTGATTCCCTTCAAATATCCGCCGCCAAGATTTCGTGCTCCGAACATATCGGCAGTGATGACACTCTGAGCTTTCCTGACGCTCGCCGCCCCCTCGTAAACAGAATGATTCAGGATGAAGAGGAGAACATCCCCGGCGACGCACCCTCGCTCGACTTGGTCTTCCGCACGTCTCAGGGTTTTCTCAGGTCCCGGGCATTTCCATAGCGCCCAAAGAAGTTTTTGACCAATTGCGATGTCTCCACGTTCGGGTATTTCATCGATCATCCTCCCGACGATCTCGGAGGCGAGATACCGATGCTGGCAGTCCTCATCTTTCGGGTGGGCCATGGCGGCAATCACGTAAAGCGGTGCAAATTGTGAGACCTCGCCGCGACCGTCGAGAATATCTAGTTCCGGTATCACTCGCCCCCGAAAATCGCCGCGTTCATCTTGCTGACAACCTTTGATGTGTGCTGCTCGGTGAGGTGGGAATAGCGTTTCACCATGGCCAGGGTCTTGTGTCCAAGAACCTCCGCGATCTCGGCCAGTGTTGCGCCGTTCATGGCGAGATAGGAGGCCGCGGAGTGCCTCAGGTCATGGAAGCGGAAGTCTTCAATAGAGGCAGATTTCACGGCCTTCTCGAAGAACCAGCGCAAGCCCCCGGGCGTCATCGGGAACACCCGGTCATCGTCGATTCGCCGGACCTTGGTCAGTTCCTTGACCTGGTCGAGGGCGTGGCCGGCCAATGGCGCCGCTCTGCGTTCCCCGTTCTTCGTATCGAGAAACACGACCACACCGCGCTCGAGCTCCACCTCGGACCAGTGGAGCCCGAGCAGTTCGCCTTGGCGGGCTCCAGTGCTAAGAGCCACGACCACCAGCGGGTAAAGGTGCGAGTCCTTGCTCTCCTTGCAAGTCTGCAAGAGTTTCTTTCGCTCATCGTCTGAGAGAAATCGGACACGGCCGCGGGCCTCCTTGAGCTTCGAGACCTTCCGCATGGGACTGTCATCGAGCCAGGCCCATTCATTGACCGCAATCGTCAGGACGTGCCCGAGGGCCGCCAGGTGTCGATTCACCGACCCAGCCGACCTCATCCTCGGCGTCTCACCGTCGGTCTCAAATCCAGGAACGGGCTTTCGGGCTAGGAGGTCTCGTTTCTCGACGATAACGGCGGGGGTCAACTTGTCGAGAGTGATCGGCCCGAGTTCATCCTTCCACCAACCGAGCTGTACAGTTTGGAGCTGCTGTTGCCTCTCAGACTTGCGCGGCATCACGTCGGCGAGGTAGCGGTCGATCATCTCTGCGAATGTGTGGCGGGCCGCCTCCGACGTCTTGAAGTACCGCCCATCGCGAATGGCGCTCTCGGTGTCCGAAGCCCATTTCTTGGCTTTCGTCTTGCCCTTGAAAGTAGCGCTTACTGCCGGGTGTCCCTTCAACCGAATGAGAACCCGGTAGCTCGTCTCCCCGTCTTTCGCTGTCCGCTCTTCGATATTGGCCATGGTGCAGTTCCCTTCAACCAATAAGGTAATACCAGGGGCAACAATTGTCAACAGCGGATTATGTTTCTTCCGTGTTTTTAATCTATTTCATTTGTCATCAATAGTTTTGAGAGTTACGCACAATATATAGTGCACTGATAGTGCAATCACTTGGCAAAATAGTGCACTTTGGCGCACTGGATCGCCGAAGCTGAGGAGACGGGCAGAGGCAGAATTGGGCTCTCGTTTCTATTCTCCCCATATGGATAGAGGTTGGGGAGAAACGAATAATGGTTCAGTAGGCATCTAAAGTCGCCTACTGCTGAACCACCCTTCTTTTTTAGGGATACCGTGTGCGGGATTGCATCTTCTCCCCCGCCACTTGTTGAAATCTACTGCACCAGGAGTGCACTATTTGCCAAAAAGCCCCGAGTGTGAACTCGGAGCTTCATGGGCTAAACCCTTTATTTACATGGTGCCGGAGGCGGGAGTCGAACCCGCACGAGGTTGCCCCCGGAGGATTTTGAGTCCTCTGCGTCTGCCATTCCGCCACTCCGGCATTTCGAGCCTTTTGCCCTATTTCACGATCGTAGTTCTGCCCGAACCTCAGGATCGCAACGCGGCCTATTGTGAACCGGGAACAGTCGATGGTCAAGGGATCAATAGGTTCTATTCCGGTTGACACTGCGAACTCTATATACTATATTCCCAAATGGTAATGAAGTGGACTAAGGAGGAGTCGTGATTTCATCCGATCAGGTTCTGAACCGGATTGCCGAGGTTCTGAAGGCGATGGCCGATCCGACCCGTTTGAAAATCCTTCATTCCCTCCACGATCAGGAACGATGCGTCACCAATATTTTGGAGGTTGTCGGAGGCAGCCAGGCCAACATCTCCAAACACCTGTCGGTACTCAAACGCTCCGGCTTGGTTGATTGTCGGCGCAGCGGATTAAACGTGTTCTACCACATCGTCGATGAGGGAGTATTCGCCATCTGCAAGAGCGTCTGCAATTCCCTCGAAACCCGGCTCGACCGTGAACACCGGACCATCCTCGCCGGCCGGAAGCAGATAGAACGGGCCCAGCGAGGAGACTGACATGCCGATCTACGAATACCGCTGTAACCTGTGCGCTCATATGTTTTCCCGCCTCCAGAGGATCAGCGCCACAACCGATGACATCCGCTGTCCAAAGTGTGAAAGTGGAGAAGTCGAGAGGCTCGTTTCCTCGTTCGCAAGTGCCGGCACGAGTGGCGTTGAGTCCGGTTCCGGACCGAGCGCACCCAGTTGTTCAGGCTTTACTTGAGGCGTCTGACTCCGGTGCCCGTCGGGCACTCTTACCATAACCCCCATAGCCACTATTGGTCGCCACAGAAATTGCTGACCAGCATCGATATTTTCCGGATAGAAACGTGCTAGAATCCGCAAGATGTTTGTTCTCAATTCAGGGACGCATACCGAAAATATCTTTTGGAGGGATTATGTGGAACGTCAGGCGTAATAAATATCTATTTGCTGCTTTAGGATGTGTGGCGATGCTGACCGCAGTTGGGTTTGCAGCCGACGAAATTGACCTCAGTAGCGAAGTTGATGGTCCAACAGCGGCTGCCCCTGCTGAAGAGGTAACCATCACCGTTACTTACGAAAATCACAGTGCAACCGATCCCGGGGCTTCCGCCGTCAATCTGGAATTTCCTGTGGGAATGTTCATGCATTGGTACGATGACCCCGACGATGACCCTGATCAAGGCCTCCAGTACGTTCCCGATGACACCGAGTTCTGGATCGGTGACAGCCTTGACAACGAGGTTTCACTCTACATCAACGGGGGCTGCGATGGCCTCCTCGTCCAGGTTGCGGGCCCCGACGATGCCACCCCTGGACTGACTCTTCCGGCCGGAGAGTCCGGTTTTTTCGAGACCACGTTTGCGATGCCGATGGAGGCGCCCCCGTCACCGTTCTTCAGGATTGATTCTCCAAATCTGTTTCCCGACGGCCTTGAGTATGGCACCGGCGCCTGCGACGGCAGTTGTACGAACTGTCTCGGGCCCTCTCTTGTCGCAATTCCCAAGGTCGAAGGCGAATTGGTGATGGCCAACGACGGCAGTGCCGATCCAACATTGGGCTGCGACTACCCGTGGCTCGACGACGTCACCGGCAAGATCGCGGTAGTTCGCCGCGGCACATGCGAGTTCGGTTTGAAGGCACTCAACGCCTTTGACTCCGGGGCGATCGGATTCATCCTGCTTAATTGTCTGGGAGGAGACAATGAGGGGCTGATCGGGATGCTTCCAGGCGACGTCGGGTCCATCGTGGATATTCCATGTGTTTCAACAACTCCCTTAGATGGAGATATCATCGAAGCGGCAATCAATGCCGGCACGGTGACAGCATCTATGGGTTGGGAAGAGAACACCGATAATATTATCGACTTCGATTCGCTCATTTTCCATTTTACGAAAAATGGTCCGAACACCTTTCCCCCACCGGATACCGACTCCAACCCGGACAACGACACTGACACCCTGCAGACTCTGCTAGGCGCCGGGGGCGAAGCACCGGTAGCCGATTTCACCTTTGTGGCGACAGACTTGGCTGTGACCTTCACCGACCCCTCGACCAACGACCCGACCTCGTGGGCCTGGGATTTTGGTGACGAAGCTACCAGCACGGAACAGAATCCCACCCACACGTACGCCGCCGACGGCACCTACACCGTGGGTCTGACCGCGACCAACGACACCGGCTCGGACACCAAGACCTTGGATGTCACCGTCAGCGACAGCACGGTCTTCACCTGCACCAACATCGCCGTTGCGGCCGTTGG
>JAIOSJ010000102.1 GCA_021107705.1 Thermoanaerobaculales bacterium
AGACGAGGCACGTCCGGTTCAGCAGCTGCGCAAGCAGGACCCGAGATCTGGGACGATTCGCCGTGATGCGCCACACCTTGCCCTGGCGTTCGAACTCGGTCCCGATCTCGACCGGCTTCGGCAGCTCGAAGATCTCGACCGACGCTTCATCGACTTCTTCGAGAATGACCACCCGCAGTTCGATGTCTTGCGATCCAAACGGATGTGACGTCATACGCTCTTCCCTTCTGATAGATAAGATGCATGAGAAGGCGGAATAGTTTAGCCAGAGGCGACAGGGCCGAGATTGGCTCATCGCCCCACAGACGGGGATTTTACCCCCCTCTTCCCGTCGCCGGCCGCAATAGAAGATCATCCGTGCCGGGACTCTCAGACGGCAACATGCTTCGCCGGAGTTGGGCGCGGATCTTGCGAAAAAAACACCGTCGCTTTCCTGAAACTGTCAACATGGCCGGCCTCAGCGACGTCACAGAGAACATGAAAAGGAACAGCGGTTCCACGCTGGTGTGTTTCCATTGGGTTTTGTTGGTTCTCCTTGCCTCCGTCCCCTGGCTGGCCGCCGACTACAGCACCGTGATCACCGATCGCAACAACCATTGGGTGGTCGAACTCGACACGGAAGGCAGAGTGCTGTGGCTACACGGGGAGGCCGGCGTGCTCCGATACGATAACAACATACTCGTTGTCGCCGGCGACCCCAGCCCAGCTGACGGGGCAAACTCCAGACCAACTGATATCGTCATCAGCTGGTCATCTGGAGAAGGCGCCGATTCGCACCACGTCTATTTCGGCACTGATTTCGACGATGTGAGCAATGCTGACACGGATTCGGACGAATACAAAGGCAATCAGGATACCAACAGCTACGACCCCAACGGTCTTGAAGAAGGCCAGAATTATTTCTGGCGAGTCGACGAGGTCAACGGTCCTGATATACGGACAGGCAACGTTTGGCGATTCACGACATTTGACTCAGCTGCTGTGAACTCGTTTTTCGGAGTTTTCAGCACCCACAATCACGATGCGCATCAACACTTCAAGGATCAGACCGGGATGTCGGAGCAGGATTTCTATGATTGGGCCGATAATCATCAGAGCATCCTTAAGTTCCACTGGAGCAGAACCGGTGCGGACATCACCTGGGAGTGGAACGAGCCGGTCCGGGGTGCTGGTTACGATTGGGATAACACCAAGGATATGGATGACAATATCAAGGCATACTACGCCCAGGGACAGCTCAACCTTATCGCCACCATAAGCCCCGCCCGTAATCAAATCGTCTATGAGGACTGGTGGCTCTATGAGGAGGATTTCAAGAATTACGTTAGAGCCGTTGTGGAACGTTACGATGGCGACGGGATCGACGACGCCGATGCGAACGTAAGGGTCAAGATGTGGCAGGCGACCAATGAAGTATTGGCGTGGCAGGGCCGGGGCTGGACTCGAGACCAATATGTCACGTTTGTGACGTGGATGGAGGAAGCTGTTCACCAGGCGGACCCCGATGCCAAGATCATGTTGATTGCCAGCCAGAGAGGGTTTCCGTACATGCCGTTTGTGAAGGACTCGATTGATGATCTTGTCGCAGCCGGTGTACCGTTCGATGCTGTCGATATTCACAATTGGGCGCCCTACGACGACGATGGCGTTCCTGGCTTTCCGATGGAGGAAGTTAAAGATTGCAGGACTTTTCTCGACAGCCGGGGTTTACACGATGTGGAAATCTTTACCTGTGAAAACGGGACATGGTTCGGCTGCCCAACAAAGATGAATGAGCCAGAGCAGACGGAGCAAGAGCAGGCGCGTTTCCTGGCCCAGCGAATCGCCTACTTACCTTCTGTCGGTTTGGATCACTACCTCTGGAACAATCTCTGCGAGTGGTACAGCTTTGGAGGTAATCCGTGCACCATCTACAACTCTATGGGGCTGGTGAGCAACGGGGCGGAGAACTGCGAGGTCCCGGAGCGGCTTAACACAGAACGCATCTGCTACTGGACCTACAAAATGCTGGCCGAGGCTCTCGACAGACCGGCCAATTCCTTTGTGGGCGAAATGATTCTCACGGTAGACGACAACCGCTACGGCTACGAGTACGAGGAAACCGCGACCGCGCTTCACAAGTATGTCTTGTGGAGCTGGGTCGGCCACCAAGATGTCACTTTTTCCGTCGATGCCACTTCGGCCCACGTGGTAAACCTTGTTCCCGACCGCTACGGCAACATTCTCGACGAATATGATGTGAACGCGGTAGCCGGCGAGATCACGATCACCATTCACGACGACCCGGTGTTGGTTACCGAGATTGAGGCAGAGGGAGGGGACACGACTCCTCCGACGCCTGACCCGATGACCTGGGCTACTGTGCCGTATGCGACCGGACCGAGTTCCATCTCGATGACAGCTGCTGCCGCTTCAGACTCGTCCGGCGTAGAATATTGCTTTGAGTGCGCCACTGGCGGCGGCAATGACAGCGGCTGGCAGGACAGTACCACATACCAGGACACCGGCCTTGGCGAACTAACGCAGTACACCTACAGAGTCAAAGCACGTGACAAATCAGCAAATCAGAACGAGACTGCATTTTCGAGTTCCGAATCGGCAACGACTGAAGATGGCTCCGACTCGCCCTTTGGTTTTCATCCGGCAGACATCCACAAGCCCGGCTATTCAGACAACGGGTTCGCGGATGCCGCCGACATTGGTGTCCGGTGGACGCGGCCGGGCGTCTATGCCTTCTGGTTTCTCGTCCAGCCCAACCTGGCTGAACAGGTCTACGACTTCTCTCTTTATGACCGGCAATACGGAGAAATCCCCACAAATACGCATATTCTGGCGAACATCACTCCTCAGGGAAGAATTGACGAGGGCCGCTGTCTGCCGGGATCCTGGCTGCCAGTTGACGAGGCGAAGTATGCTGCTTTCGTCACTGCGACGGTCGAACGCTACGACGGCGATGGCATAGACGACATGTCGGGACTGGTCAATCCGATTAAGTACTGGCAGGTTGGCAACGAACCCAATGACGAGAGCTGTTCGAACTTCGCCGATTTGCAGCGGATCACCTATCAGACCATCAAGGAGGCGTGTGCCGACTGTGCGGTCATGATCGGCGGCGTGGCGGGCTTCCCGGAGAACTACGCCTCGAACTTTGATAGGGCCTACGCCCCAATTCTGAACGAACTCGCTGGACAGTACGTGGACATTTTCGACTTCCACTGGTACGGAACGGCCAACGGTGAATACCGCCTGAAAGATACGGCCACGGGCCAAGACGTTCTGGATCACATCCGCGCGACGCTCATCGCAAATGGCTTTGCGGCCGATCTGCCTATTTGGATTACGGAGATGGGGAGCTATTCCGGCGATCCCGTCGACTGGGGCTTGATTCCGGATCCTCCACAAACCGAACGGCAGCAGGCGCTCGACTATTTCAAACGCTTTGTCTATCCCTTGTCGCACGGAGTACAAAAGGTTTTTCCGGCTTTTGGACTAATGGAGGGCTTCAAACACGACGACGGCTATTTTGACCACACCGGTTTGATCTATGACGGACAGGACTCCGGCGACCTGGGCCTGGGCGTCAAGAAACTGGGCTACTACACATACAAAAAGATGACCGAGGAATTGGAAGGGGCCGACTGGTCAACCCTCACCAACCTGCACGACGGCGCCGACGACGATTGGCTCTACCTGTTCAGGGTCGAGACTCCGACCCACAGCATCTACATAGCCTGGTGGGACGCCTTTGACGACCCGGTCAACTCGACCACCAAGGCCCTCATTCTGACCGGACTCACCGGGACTGCCATGCGGGTCACGTCGGTCATCCCAGATGCCGCCATCGGAGCTGAGGTCATCGATCCGGAGCACGCCTTCCGGACCCGCACCTTGGCGGTGGTTGGTGGCGTTGCCGTGGTGGAACTCGACGAGGACCCGGTGCTCATCGAGGAGGCCCGGCTGCCCCATCCAAGAAAACCCGCCGGCCGCAGTAGGCCGTGACGCATCCGAGAAGAAGTTCTCAGGTATGCGCATCATGCGAATGTTTTTCTGGCGCGGCTAAGATACGCATGATGCGCATACCTGGCAACGATTCGGTTGATTGTTCTACCGGCCCCGAGCCAACGGCTCCCAAACCCCTGAGGCCTACAAAAAAGAGCCCGGCAGCACGCGAAGCGGGCCGAGGGAGAAAGAAACGAGAGACAAAAAATCGCTCTTGGGAAGAGGTTCTCCTCTTGCCGAAAGCGGACGCC
>JAIOSJ010000324.1 GCA_021107705.1 Thermoanaerobaculales bacterium
AGACGAGGCACGTCCGGTTCAGCAGCTGCGCAAGCAGGACCCGAGATCTGGGACGATTCGCCGTGATGCGCCACACCTTGCCCTGGCGTTCGAACTCGGTCCCGATCTCGACCGGCTTCGGCAGCTCAAAGATCTCGACCGACGCTTCATCGACTTCTTCGAGAATGACCACCCGCAGTTCGATGTCTTGCGATCCAAACGGATGTGACGTCATACGCTCTTCCCTTCTGATAGATAAGATGCACGAGAAGGCGGAATAGTTTAGCCAGAGGCGACAGGGCCGCAAAGAGAACGTTGCCTCATTCGCGATTTGCAGCCGTTATGGGGTTTCAAAAGGGGTGCCATACACCCCTTTTTGAGAAGGCTTTTCTGACCGTCCTGGATTGTGGCCCCGCAGACAACGCCAGCAGCGGCCTGCTTCGTTTCCGAGAGAACTGGTTTGAGCCCCGGCCTTCGGAAGCGCGAGCGCTCCCGCTCGGCATTTTTCCAGGGGGACAAAGAATATCGAAGGCGTCCCGGAAGGCCGGAGATTAATAAGGGTAAAATGAGCACGATGCGGTTCCGTACGACATTCGTCCTTTCGATCTCGGTGCTCCTGGCGGCAGTCGCCCCGGTTCGAGCCGACCTGGCCGTCTTCACCGACGGACGGGTCCTGCGGGTCGAAGACGCCTGTCTTGTGGGAGAAGAGATTCACCTCCGGCTTCGGGGCGGCGGCATTCTCGAGATCGCTGCGACCCGCATTGACCGGGTCGTCGATGATGAAGTGGATCACACATCCAATCGCGACGGCTTCGGCGGCGCCTGCGACGCCTCGTGGCGCCAATTCCGACTGCCTGACGAGATCCCATATGCCGACCTCATCGAAGACGCCGCGCGCGAGGCCAAGATCCACCCACGTCTTCTCGCGGCCCTGGTTCGCGCCGAGTCGGCCTTCGACCCTGTCGCGGTGTCGCGGGTCGGCGCCCGAGGCCTGACTCAGCTCATGCCGTCTGCGGCTGCTGACCACGGAGTTCTCGACCCCTTCGACCCGGCGGAGAACCTCCGGGGAGGGGCAAGCCACCTGCGCCTCATGTTGGATCGCTTCGAGTCCCTGCCCCTCGCCCTCGCGGCCTATAACGCAGGCGCCGCTACCGTCGAGCGCTACGGAGACGTCCCGCCCTACCGGGAGACTCGAGGATTCTTAAGAGGAATCCTCGAGGAGTTTTGCAAGCCATGCGGTGATTAGACCCTCCATTCACCGCAAGAACTGCGTCCAAACCCAGCGTTGAATTCAATTCCGGCGGCTTCGCCATGGTATAATTTAAGAGAGTAACTTTGGAGGAATTGGATCATGAGGAGCCACGCCCCACCCGTCGCTCTTGGTCTATTGATTTTGCTGGTGCTGCCCGCCGCAGTGGCCTGGGGAGATGAGAACCCCTATCTCATCAATCGAGTCCAGCTGCCCGGTGGCGAAACGCTCGACGTCGTCATCACACCGGCCCTACCCCCGGCCTTCAAAATGCCCGCTGTGGAGATTCCAGAGTCCGCCGGAAGCAGAGCAGCCGTTTATCTCAGCGAGGTGCCCGCTTTCAACTGGTGTTACGGCTGCTCGGCCACCTCCGGCGCCATGATCGCCGGCTACTACGATCGCAACGGCTACCCTGACATGTACTCCGGCCCAACTAACGGCGGGGTCTGCCCACTCAACAACAGCCTCTGGGGGTATGGCGAGTCCCCCCTGAGCGCCACCCACCAGGGGTACGACGGACTCGGGGTGCGCGGCCACGTGGACGACTACTGGGTCTCTTCCAGCAGCACCATCGACGATCCGTACATCACCGGCGCATGGACCCAGCACACCCACGCCGACTGCACCGGCGACTTCATGAAGACCAACCAGTCCGCCTACGGCAACAACGACGGTTCCACGAGGTGGTTCTACTACGGCAGTGGCAGCCCCTACTCAAATCCGGGCACCGGTAACGCCGACGGTGGCTACGGGCTGAAGCTCTTCTTCGAATCTCGGGGTTCCACCGTCCTCTCGCACTTCAACCAGTACATCTACGGCTGGGAGGGCAACACCTTGGGCTGCACCTTCGACGAATACGTGGCCGAGATCGATGCCGGGAGACCGGTGATCATCCACGTGTCCGGCCACTCAATGGTGGGCTTCGGCTACAACACCGCCGGCAACCTCGTCTACCTGCACGACACTTGGGATTACAACAACCACCAGATGACCTGGGGAGGCTCATACTCGGGCAGAGATCACTATGCGGTATCGTTTTTCAGGCTCGAGGCGAGCACCGTCATCTTCAACGATGGTTTCGAGTCGGGTGGGACGACCGAATGGAGTGGCGTTGTTGGCGGGTAACGCTGACGATTCCGGCGATTTCTAGCCCGCACTCCCTCAAAAGCCCATGCGCTGAGGTTCTCGTCGATCGACAGAGTGCAGTACCGCGCAGAAAGCCGGGGCGCAACGGGATTGTTGCGCCCCGGCGCTTCCATGAGAAAGACACCCGGAGGACCGATCAGGCCACCCCCGAGCGTGGCAGGGGAAGGAAATTCTATTTCGTGGAGGACACGAGTTCGGCGACGTCGTCGATCACGAGGCCGACGCCGAGGCAGTAGTACTTGACACTGAGGTCATCGGGCTCGAGAGGACTCGTCTCATCGACGCGGATGCAGTCTGCAAAGGTACCCGCTTCGGTTTCGATCTCGAGGCCCATCCCGACTCGGCCCAGGTCAGTCCGATCTTCACCGACCGATTCGAAAGTGGCAACGTCCTGGGCTGGTGGTCTTCTCTGCTCCGGTAGACGCTGGGGAAATCACCTTGTCCTCCTCCAAACTGAGAGCCGAAGATGAGTACGTAGCGGTCGGCAGCGAATCGCGTTCTACGGAACCGACTCGGACCATGCCGTCGAACGTCCTCTCGCCTATTTCCCTGCCTTCTTCTTCGCTTTATCCAGCTCTCGACGCAAGGTCTGCGCGACATCGTTGGCCCAGAGCTTGACGTCGTTCCACACGGTAGCGGAGTTGGTCGGCATGGAGCTGACCTGGTGCATTCGGCTTGGAGGTTGGATCAACCGGCGCTCCGAGACGCGGGCCTGGATGACCCCGGTCTCAGAATCGATCAGCTCGAAGACGATCGTCGCCTCACCGACTGACGCCAGGTAGACCTTGGTGATTGTGCTGCTGACATTCGGCGGCACGTTGGAAATGATGTCCAGTACCGCGCCTCGCACGAGGAGGGTGTCCGGACCCACCTCATTGACCACCTCGAACATTTTGCTGCCGGCAAGGACCTTGACCATTGCATCATTGACCAGTTGTTTGAACCGCTTCTGATCCTCTGCGCGAACGACAAATGGGCCATCGTTGCCACGCGACCTTGCAATCTGTGTTCCGGTCGTTGTGTCCCCTCCCTCGCGAAACTGAAAGACCGAATCCCACAGATAGAGCTTGCTGTATCGGCTCATATCCGCATCGGGATGGACCCAGGTCTCCTGATATCGACCTTTTCCCTTGACCAGTTCCTCTTCGCCTGTGACCTCAGGAACAGAGGATGTCTCCTGGGCATGGGGAACACCTACCCAAAGGGTGAATACCAACAGAGCCAAAACTGTCTTTTTCATGCTGCGTACCTCCATATTCTTCGGGAACTCCTATTCTACCTCGTAAAATCGAAGGGCACGAGCCGGGCCATTCTGTGGCTGTTTTTCCCTCTTCGTGGCGTTACTCTCTATTTTGTAAACGCCTGAGCTGTCAGCGTTTCCTTGAAGCCCTGGAACTCATGTGGCTAGGAGAGGTGTAGGGCATTGACGATGTTCGGAAATTCGATATCATCTTTCTTTAGTCATTGTGAGGGTTCACACATCATGGAAAAGCAACACCAACATACCGGATTCCGGGGCTACTTCGAGTGGTTCGTGCATTCCCAGGTGGCGGGCAGCATCTTGCTGCTCTCGTGCACCGTCATCGCCCTGATTTGGGCGAACTCTCCGTGGCAAGGGCTCTACGATCACCTGCTGCACATCAAGTTCGGCTTCACATGGGGCGACGAGGCATTCAAGCTGTCATTGCATCACTGGATCAACGACGGGTTGATGGTGCTCTTCTTCTTCGTGGTCGGCCTTGAGATCAAGCGCGAGTTGGTGGTCGGTCGTTTGTCGTCCTTCGACAAGGCGATCCTGCCGGTGGCCGCCGCGGTCGGGGGCATGGTAGTGCCGGCGGCGATGTACGCAATGCTCAACGTCGGTGGTGAAGGCGCCCCCGGCTGGGGCGTGCCGATGGCCACCGACATCGCCTTCGCCCTCGGGGTGCTGGCAGTCTTCGGAACCCGGGCGCCCATCGGGCTCAAGGTCTTCCTGACGGCATTGGCCATTGCCGACGACCTCGGCGCGGTCATGGTGATCGCCATTTTTTATACCGAAAAGATCCGCTTCGGTGCGCTTGGAGTGGCGGGCATCCTACTGATCGTGCTGTTCCTCCTGGTGCGCTGGGGCTTCAAGCGTCTGGCCTTTCTACAGGTGCTGGTCTTCGCCATCTGGATTGCGGTCTTCACCTCTGGGGTGCACGCCACTGTGGCCGGCATTCTCGTGGCCATGGTCATCCCGGTGCGGCCCCGCGTCGGGCTCGGGGACTTCGTCAAGCGCTCTCGCGACCAGGTGGATCTGATCGAGAGCATGGAGCTGTCCGATGACAGCATCCTCCACGACCAGCAGCAACTCGACGCCGTTGAGTGCATGCACACCATGGCGGGCAAGGCCCTGCCGACAGGGCTCACCATGGAACACTACCTGCACCCGATTCAGGTGTGGCTGGTTCTGCCGCTCTTCGCCCTGGCCAACGCCGGGGTGCACTTCGACGACCGTATCCTCGATACGATCTCCAACCCCATCAGCCTGGGGATCATGCTCGGGTTGATCGTCGGCAAGCCGGTCGGTATCGGCCTTTTCGCGTGGATCGTTGTGCGCAGCGGCCGGGGGGCGCTCCCCGAGGGTGTGAATTGGGGACAAATCGTCGGCGCCGGCTGCCTTGCCGGCATCGGTTTCACGATGTCCCTCTTCGTGACTGAGCTTGCCTTCGTAGACCCTCTTCTCGTTGCAGAATCAAAGGTCGGCATCCTGGCCGCCTCCCTGATCTCGGGTATCATCGGCTATATTCTGCTGAGCCGATCGCTGCCACCTTCGGGAACAGGAGACCTGGATTAGGGGCTAGCCACCGCCGCTGTGTTGGCCGCTGGACTCGCCCTGCTGACGAGCCGCTTCGGAACGGTGGCGATTCGGCCATCCTGTTGCCGTCAGACCTTTACGAACTTCCCGGCAAAGTTGGGACCACCATCAATGATGAAATCCGGCGGGCCCATTGGGCTCATCCAGGATTTCGACCCGCTTTGCCCATGCACTCCGGCCAACGCAGCAGCGCCAGGGGCAGAGGGATCGTGGGCAAGCCTTGGACCGCGCCAACGCTGCGAGAACGGGTCAGGATCCTGCCGTTCTCGTACTTCTGAATCTGCTTGAGTTCAGCCGGGCGTGCCTGCTCGGACCACTTCACCTCAACGGGCCAGAACCGACCTTCAGCGACATAAGCTACATCCACCTCGCCGGCTGCCTTGATGTAAAACGTAGGGAAGTGCCTGGCGCAGTGAGTTGCGACGCAAGCCTCCACCAATCGGGCGCAAATTTCGGGCGCTCGAACAGCGGACACAATTTGTTCCGAAAATGGATCGTCAACCGGCCGCAGCCAGGATCGAACGGCGTGGAAGATGAAGGGGTCCGAGTACATCACCTTGCGCGCCTTCTTGGGGGCGCCCGCGAGCCTGTTTTCGATCAGGGCCGGCTGCACGAAGACGGCGTCCATTGAAACCAGAAGATCTACATAGTCGGCGACCGTCTTGGGGTGTTCGATGGAGAGATCCCGAGCAAGGGAGTTCCAGGTAATCTGGCTCCCCATTCGGCGGATAACGGCGCCAAGGATCTCTCGGAGGGACTCTTCCTTCCTTCCCCGCTTTGCAAAGTCACCCCGGATCCAGTCGGCGTAGATCGCGAGTGTCGCCCGACGGATCCGCCCTTCAGCGGCCATGTCGTTGATGGCCGTCAGGTAGCCGCCGTGGATGAGGTAGCGCTCAAAGGCGCCGAAGACCGGCTCGAGTTCTTCGGGTGTCGGTCGCCGATCCGAGGCTGTGATTTCGGCAACAGCCTCGTCTCCCACTTCGAGTGTGTATGACTCGCGGAACGAGAGGGGGCGCAGATGGAAGTCCACAACATCTTCTGCCCCCCGACGTCCGGGAAACGTGGCCTTTGCCTCCAGCATGAGGGCGAGGTCCGAGCCGGTGATCATCAGGCTGGTTCGTTCCAACATCCCGGCGTCGGCCACAAACTTGACAGCACGGTCCCAATTTCTAATGTAGGTGACTTCGTCAAGAATGATCCTACGGGTCCCCTTGTCAGGCATCTCGGCGAGCACCTCTTGCAGGTGTCTGAGAAGGGAGTGGTGATCATCAATCATCTCGCCGCTGAGAAAGACGAGGCTCTCCGGTGAGATTCCCCGTTCCAGCAACTCTGCCATCCACAGCTTGAGAAGAGTGGTCTTCCCTACCTGTCTGCCACCCCCGAGCGTGAAGATACCAGGGGCATCCTTAGGAAGGGCATCGAGCAACGGAGGGCGATAACTCTTGGGCAGGCGCTTGAGCTGCCGGAGTTGCGGGTCCCTGTCCCGGAAAAAGAGAGGCTCCTCGTGGTGGGTGTTGTGGGGGAAAAATCTCGGATCCATATTTAGATAATACCCGCTGAATAAATTTAGTCAATCATTAATGAATAAAACCGTGATTGCGTTCTCTATCTGGCGCGGCACGGGAACGGTCAGCACCAGGAGAACGGTTCCGAGAAGTGGCGAAAAGCGTTATGCTTGAGGCGATCCCGAGATTTTGCGCGATATCGTCCCAAAAAGGTGCGCCGGGAGGATGCCACCATGCGAGTCACCACAATTGCCGTCAGCGTGACCCTCAGCCTGAGTCTTACGGGGTGCACATTTATCAGGCTTGCACAGGACCTCGACCAAATGGAGCACCTGGGCACAGTATTGGGGCGGGTTACCACACCCAACGGCACTACCGACGGTGTGTATGCGATACTTTTTGACGACACCAGGGCCATGCCCGAAGTGGTCAACGTCGATCGCCTGAGTACCGCCATTTCCACCTACGTATTCGTACTCGATACCAGGCGTCGCTACACTGTTGCCGCCTTCCAGGACCTCAATGGCGACCTGAAGAGAAACCCGGGTGAGCCGGCGGTAATGCTCGGCGTGCCCAAGTCCCTGACCATCAGACCCGGTCAGTACTTCGAGGGCATGGACCTCGACCTCATACCTGACGCCGAGATCCCCCCGGGGTACGATCTCGACCTCGTAGGGATGGACCTCGAAACCATGGAGTCCCTGCCGCTGATTGCCGGCCAGGTTGTGTCCCTGGACGCCGAGATCTTCGAACAGGAGAACGCCGAGGAAGGCATGTGGCAACCCATCGAGGCGTGGAGGTCGACGGGCGCCGGCATTTACTTCCTCGAAGAGTATGACCCGGCCAAGATCCCGGTGCTCTTCGTCCACGGAATCGGTGGCTCGCCTACGGACTTCCGCACCATCATCGACAGCCTTGACCGGAGACTTTTCCAGCCGTGGGTCTTTCGCTATCCCTCGGGTGCGCGTCTCCTGGCGATTGCGCGGGTGCTGAAGGGGCTGGTCGACAGCCTCCACCGTCAGTACGCATTCGACACGATGTATGTCACGGCTCACAGCATGGGCGGTTTGGTGGCGCGCTCGTTCGTGCTCCAGACCGGCGATGACTGGGTGTACGACTACGTCAGGCTCTTTGTCTCGTTCGCCACACCGTACAACGGCCACGAGGCTGCAGCGAAGGGTGTCAAGTACATGCCCATAGTGGTGCCCTCTTGGCTCGACATACAGCCGGACAGCGACTTCCTGCTGGCCCTTCGTCGCCCGCTGCCCGAGGGTATTCCGTTCTATCTCTTCTTCGGCTTCAATTCCGGTGGTCTCAACCCGATCATGCCCTACAGCAGCGATAGCGTCGTGTCCGTCCGAAGCCAACTCGCACCCTTTGCCCAAGAAGAGGCCGTGGACCTCTTCGGTTACGACCTTGGCCACGAAGAGATCCTCTCCAGCCAGGACGTGATCGATCGCTACACCTTAATTCTGGATCGACGAACTGACGAACTCGGCGTCGGGAGGGCTACTTTTATTGAACGGAGAAAGTGAAGTGAAAGGTCCGAATCGCTGCAGGAACCACACGACGAACCGGCGGCGTCCACTCTTGCTCGTAGAAGCAGCACTC
This sequence comes from Thermoanaerobaculales bacterium, assembly GCA_021107705.1. Lineage (GTDB taxonomy): Bacteria > Acidobacteriota > Thermoanaerobaculia > Thermoanaerobaculales > Sulfomarinibacteraceae > JAIOSJ01. Next base: position 8,330 of record JAIOSJ010000324.1, read on the forward strand.
TGCGCTGTCATCATCGGCAGCGGACTCGTTCCACAGGCATCGGCGCCCGTTGGCTTCCTCGTACTCGCGTGCGTTTTGGTCGCCCTCGGCACGGCCGGCAGGCGAACCGCCGTGTGTCTGATCCCTGATGCAGGCCCAGCCTCGCGCCTCGTCGCGGGCTTCACGGTGGCAGTGGCTATAGCCACAGTCCCGGCAACCCTTCTCGGCCACTTCGGCATTTTGCGGCCTGAGTTGTGGCTGTTCTCGGTTGGGAGTCTCTGCTTCGCCTCACGACTCCTCCCAACTCCTCCATCTGCCGCCTCCCCCCCGACAGCTCCCGACACGACCGGCCCTTGGCGGACGATTGAGGGTGGCTTGCTCATCGTGATGCTTGCGGCTCTCGTACTTTCCACTCTCTATCACCTGAGTGAGGCCCGCTTCCTGATACCAGGCAGCTTCCAGTATGACGACATCTCCTTCCACCTCCCCGCGGCCGCCACCTGGCTTCAGACCCACGATTTGTCGATGATGAAGTTCTCTTTCGGAGATAAGAGCACCCCGTTCTACCCAATTCTCGGCGAGCTGGTGTCATGGTGTTTGATCGCTCCCCTGCGAATCAGCGACTTCGCTGCCCGCTGGAGCCAGCTACCATTCGCCCTCGCCACCCTCGCCGCATTGGCTGCCGTCGGCCGACGCCTCGGCATGTCTATTCCCTCAGTGATCGTCGGCTGCTCCTTGTTTTGGTCGTTGGCTCGAGTTTTTCCGATCCTCGCCCTCGGCGCCGGCAACGACCACGCCACCTCCTTCTTCACCATCGCTACCATTGACGGCTTGCTCCTTGTTGCTCGTCGCCCCACCCCGGGCAGAGCAATCTATCTGGGTCTCACCACAGGTTTTCTCGCCGGCACGAAGTACCTCGGACTCATGAATTTGTGCATCCTCGGGGTCGTATTTCTCATCTGCGTCGTTGGACAACGGACACAATGGCGCCAACAGGTGCGTCCGCTCGGACTTGCCCTGCCGCTCGCCGGCATCACCGCCGCCCTCGTGGGGGGGTACACCTACCTGCGCAACTTCGTAACGACGGGAAACCCTGTCTTCCCTGCGCCGATCAGCGTGGGCGGCTTCGAGGTGTTTCCCGGCTGGTCGAACGCCGCGCTGACTGCTCGCCGACACGCTCCCGAGTTTGCCATCGAACTGCCGGACTTCCTCTTTAGATACGATCTTTTCGGCCCTATAGCGCCGTGGCTTCTTCCGCTGGCAGCGGTGGTCGCCCCTCTCCTTGCCTTAGGCATCACCGTTTTTCGCAAGAGGAGAATCGCGGATGGGCTTGAGGCTGCGGCTGTGCTTGTCCTGCCATTAGCGTTCTTTGCCGAGTTCCTTTTCCTAACGCACGACCACCGCGACATCAGGTACTTTCTTGGTGGTGTGGCGATAGCAGCCCTTGCGGTCGGTTGGCTTAGCGATCGAATCGCAGATCGCTGGGGGGCAGTCGGAAGTGCTTTTCGCACTATGATTTCCCTGGCGATCCTCTTCTTGGTAATTTTGAGCCATTGCCGGAAACCAGGAGAGATCGCCACTGGATTCGCAGTGATTACACTTGCCCTTGTCCTCGCTATGTGGCGGATTCAGCGAGGACAGTCGTTTTCCTTCCGGCACCTCTGCCGACCGCTACCTGTTGGTCTCGTCGCATTGGCTATAGTCGTCCATTTCAGCATTACTGCGCAGAAGTATGACAACAGAAAACTGCGCCACCACAAAGCTCCGGAGGCACTTGAAAACCTTGTCGGAATGGCAGGTGCGACGGTCGCCTATACGGGGTGGAATACCCCCTACCTGTTCTTCGGCACACACCTTCAGAATCGCGTCCTGATGGTTCCGACAACCACCGAGGACCCGAAGGAGGAATACTACTTCTGGGGCGGCTCGACAAAGTCGCCCTTCGGACGGAGAGGCACCTCAAAAACATGGTGTTCGAATCTTCAGCGTCTCGAGGTAGAGGTCGTCGTTGTCGAGCTTTCAGACGCCAAAAACCCAGAGCGTACCTGGATGAAGCGCGACCAAAAGCACTTTTCGCTCATGTGGACCAACGGCAAGACCGAAATCTGGCGTGTCGCCCTGTGCCCTGAAATCACCGAGATAAACACTTAGATTGTCCTGATGCGGGCTCGGCAATCGCGCTCCTATTCGGTATCCAGGGGTCTTGACCTCTTTGACCCTTTTGACTCTTTTGACCTTTTTGACCCAGTCTTTGTGCCTTTTTTTGGCTATTCTTGGAGTTTTACCAAAAACTACACTGGAAGCCACCACCCGACATGCTGTGCCATACGGACTATTTCTCCTCCGCGCCTGTCTCCGTACCCGAGATCAGCCGCACCTCGCTCTTGGGTAGGGCGAACTCGATTCCCTTCTCACGGAAGGCGTAGTCGATGGACATCTGTACCTGATCCTTGGTGGTCAGGCCCTGCCCGAAATCCACCACGAAACGAAGTTCGAAGTTGATGGCATCGTCGCCGAAATCCAGTAACAGGGTGTGCGGAGCCGGATCATTGAGTACCGCCGGGTGCTGCTCCGCAATCTCGACCAGGCACCCCCCCAGCAGACCGAAGACCGCTATGGTACCGATGATCGTGATCGTGTAGCGGACCAACGTCGAGAAGGCGAAGCGCGCGCCGCGATCGAATGTGGTCCTGCGTTGCAACATGATCTCGATGACGCCCGGGAGGTTTTTCACCAGCACCAGCGTGACCAGAGCCACCAGCAGGCCAGTGATCACCAGCGCCTCGATTGAGAATCTCAGGCCGTCCCGCTTCGGGTCGGAGACACGCTCAGCGATCTCACTCAGGCGACGCCACATGGGTTGTCGCAAGAGCACTATCGCAATCAGCAGGAGAGCCGCAAAGAGCCCATTGCCGCGGAAGTTGAAACCGACGACGGAAGCGGATCGCAGATTCTCGACCGATGTCAACCAATGCAGGGCCTCCGCCATGGAGCTGAGCCTGGGAATGATCGGCTTGGGAACACTTCGTGACCACAGAATATGACTGTAGAGGAAGCGCTCGATATTCTGCCGCCGGATCTCATACTGCTCAGCCAGAAGGCTGTACCCGTATCGTACTTGAACGAAACGGGTACTGCTAGCGCGTCGAGAGTCACGTCTCAGCGTGGCGCTCACGGTACTGGCTCGGTGTGAGGCCCGCGGCCGCTTTGAAGTCGCGGCTGAAGACGCTCTGGTCACAGAAACCACAACGCTGGGCAATCTCGCTGATGCCGGCGGAGGTGGTGCACAAGAGGCACGTAATTTCTATGACCTGTCGGAGGCCCTTCAGGAGGAGATCATCACCCGGACCGAGCACCACGGGTTTTGATGCGCCGTACCTGCATATCTCACCAGCTCCCCACTTCAACCGGGTTCCCGGACTGGACCGTGTTATGTTGCCATCAACACCATCGCTCAGTTCGCGGTGATCGGAGAGCATCATGAAAACTCGTCTCACGGAACGTTTTGAGATTGAACATCCCGTCCTGCTCTCGGGCATGAGCTGGATCAGCACCCCCGAAATGGTGGCTGCGGTATGCAACGCGGGCGGTCTCGGCATCCTCGCCACCGGCGTACTTTCGGGAGACGACACCCGGGACTACATTCGACGCGCCCGCGAACTCACGGACCGTCCCTTTGCGGCCAACACAACCCTCTACTTTCCGGGGGCGGAACGCAATGCACAAATCCTCCTCGACGAGAAGGTGCCGGTCGTCAATTACTCTCTCGGCAAGGGAGACTGGATCTGCGAAGCGGTCCACGCCTACGGCGGCAAAGTGATCGCGACTGTCACAACCCACAAGCATGCGAAAGCAGCCATGCGCGATGGCGCCGATGCCCTCATCGTCACCGGCTACGAGGCCGGAGGCCACGGCGGTGCGGTCACTTCATTGGTGCTGGTGCCTGCCATTGCCGACGCAGTGGAGATTCCGGTTATCGCCGCGGGCGGCTTTGCCGACGGCCGAGGTCTGGCTGCCGCCCTCGCACTGGGCGCCGACGGGATCGCCATGGGCACCCGGTTCATGAACACCACGGAAAGCCCGGTCCACGACAGTGCGAAACAAATGTCCATCGCAAAGACGGTGCAGGACACGATCTACACCAACCGGGTGGACGGACTCCCGGCGCGGGTGGCGAAAAATACCGGCGCCGCGCGCCTCATGCGTTCTCGATTTGGGCTCCTTGCTGCGATCAAGAACTCGCGGGAGATCGCCCGCATGCTCGGTTTCCCCTGGGCCAAGCTGGCCGCCGGGATCTTGCTTTCCGGGCCCAAGAAGAGCATGCAGATGGCTCGCATGGCGAATGGATTCACGGCCTTCCGTGTGGGAACCACCGAGGGCGACCAGCGTCGCGGCGTGCTCCCCCTGGGCCAGGTGACAGGTCTCGTCAACGATACGCCGTCGGCAGCCGAGGTGGTCACCCGAGTGGTTGCGGAGGCCGAGGAAATCTGCGGCAAACTGGTGAACAAGTAAAAGGAATTTAAAAGGGACATCTGTTTTATTCTTGAGAAGGCTTCCTAAGCGTCAGGATGTTCTACCATGGAGACAGATCCTCAACGGCGGTATCGGAGGTCGGTTCATGCATGTTTCACACAAGACTTTCTTGATCACAGTGTTCGTAATGATCCTGTTCGGAGCTGGGCTCGGATGGCCGGGGGAAAATTCAACGCCGGTGCTCTTCGTGTTGGATGCCTCGGGGAGCATGTGGGGGCGGGTGGGCTCGGTTGAAAAAATCGTGGTGGCCAAGGGCACTCTCATCGAACTGTTGGGGAACCTGAGGCCCGAAGATCGGGTGGGCCTGATCGCTTACGGACACCGCCGCGAAGGCGACTGCGACGACATCGAGCTTCTGGCGCCCATCCAGGCCGGCCGGAGTGCGAAGCTCGCCGAGCATGTTCAATCACTGAATCCGAAGGGGAAAACGCCCATCGTTCGAGCACTGAGGCTCGCAGCGGAACAGGTTCAAGCAATGTCGGACGAGGTGGCGGTGGTACTGCTCAGTGACGGCAGAGAGACCTGTGACGAGGCGCCGTGCGAGTTTGTGGCGACGCTCAAGAAGCAGGGCGTGCGCCTGAGACTGTATGTGATTGGTTTCGACGTCGGCGAAGAGGAAAAGGCCCAACTCAGCTGTCTCGCCGAGGCCGGCGGCGGCGCGTACTATTCTGCCGAGACCGCCGGCGAGTTGCAACAGGCATTGCAACAGGTGACGGAGCGGCTCGAGGAAACCGTGGCTTCGGAAACCGGCACCCTGGTGGTGACGGCCGGCGGAACGGATCTCTACCGGGTCTTCGACGCTTCGGGGGCGGAGACGATCGACAGTGCACGGACCAACTCGGCCGTCGAGCTGGCGGCGGGGTTCTACAAAGTCAAGCTCGGCAGGAGTTCGCAGCTGGTGAGGGTGCGCCAGGGAGAGGAGACTCGCCTCGGCGCAGGCACCCTGGTTGTCTCGGGCCTGGGCAAGAGTCTGTATAGCGTCTTCGACGTCACCGGCGAAGAGAAGGTGGATTTTACACGCACCAATCGGCCCATGGATCTATTGGAAGGTTCGTACCTCGTAGAGTTGGAAGGCACCCGGCGGGTGGTGATCGTGGCGGCCGGGAAGACCACGACGGTCAAGGCTGCCGGCGTCGTCGTCAACGGTGATTCGGGCGCCCTGTACGGGGTTTACGATCCCACCGGAGAAACCAAGTACCAGTTCACTCGGGTGGGTCGGCCCATCGAGGTATTACCCGGTTTCTACAGCATCAAAGTGGGAAAACGCTGGATCCGAGACATCGAATTGGAGGACGGCGAACACCTCGAGTTCGAGGAATGATTTTGCATCCATTTCCAGCTTGATGCCCACACTGGATTCTTGTCGATCAGTTTCCCAGAATTGCAGACCAGGGAATGGCGATGATATTGCGAGCTGGGCGGCGCCACTCCTGACCCGCATAGAGCACGACACCGAAGGGCGCTCCATCCGGGTACTCCTCAAGGAACGCGTTCAGGCCGCGGAGGTCACGCCTGCCGAGCGTTCGTGAAATCTTGACCTCGACGGGAAGCAAACGGGTCGGAGTTTCGATCACGAAGTCGATCTCCTCGCCCCGTACGGTCCGCCAGTAAAGAACGTCGGCACCAACGGGGAGTAGATCGGCAAAGGCTGCAAAATGTTGCAGGACGTACGCCTCGAACAGCGATCCAAGCTGAGGAGAGTCCGCCAAACTCGATGCGTCACGAATTCCACAAAGGTAACACGCGAGCCCGCTGTCGGTGGGGTAGAGCTTGGGTGACTTGATGAGCCGTTTGCTTTGGTTGGTCGCATAGGCCGGGACCGTGACCGTCTGGCAGCTGACCTCAAGCAGATTGAGCCATCTCCGAGCCGTAGAAGAGGCCAAGCCTGCATCACGGGCAAGCCCGTCGATGTTGACGAGCTGCCCTGATCGGAGGATTGCAAGCCGCAGCAGGCGCAGGAAGTCCGGTAGGTCAGCGATCGCCGAGAGGTTTCTCAGGTCGCGCTCCAGGTAGGTGGCGACATAGCCTTCGCGCCAAATATTGCGCGCCGAGTCGGAGCCGAGCTGGAGGGCTTCAGGGTAGCCGCCTTCGAAAACCACGCTCGGGATCGAGAACAAATCCCGGGAGGGAAACTCCCCTCTCCGTTTGAGCACTGCCGCGGTGCTCGGCGCTTCGAGGAGCAAGCGGAGGAGGTTCCCACCTTCGACATTCATCCTCTCTGCAAGTGTGAAAGGCGGCAGTGAAATGTAGCCGGCACGACCCGCCAACGAGTCGGACACGGACCCCATGAGCAGGAGGTTTGCCGATCCGGTAAGCAAGAACCGGCCTTTCGCCGGATTACGATCGACCTCGATCTTCAGGTAGTTGAGGAGCTGCGGCGAGCGCTGGACCTCGTCGATCGTGATCCGGTCGAGACCTTCCCAGAGCGCCTCCGGATCACGCTGGGCGAGTTCCAGGGTCTCGGGCCTGTCCAGGGTAACGAATGCTCGGTCATCCTCTCGGCCGAGTTCTCGGGCCAACGTGGTCTTGCCCGTTTGCCGTGCGCCGGTGAGCACGACGACCCGCATGGCGGCCAGGGCGGCGCGAAGCCGTGCTGCCTGAAGTCTGGGGATGAATGGTGGATTTTCGGTAATCATATGGTGGATTATCCACTATTGCGCGACGTGCTGTCAAGGGAAAGAGATGGAGATACCCGAAGGGGCAAAAGGCATTGAAAGCCCGGGTGATTATCCCCATCTCTTTATTCGCGTACAGATCAAAACGCCTGAAGACAAGCCCATTCCAATTTCGATTCAGCAGAAGATCAAGCTCACTGGTATCAGTCACGAGCTGACCATCGACAGCGATGAGCCACACAGCAACGACCCTGAGTATCGTGCCGGTGCTCTCGTCGGTCACCTTGGTTTTCCCGTACATCATGCTTATTACGCCCCCTACTTCACCAACTGCGAGGACGAAGTTCTCAACGGTGACGAAACTGAAGTGTTCAGATTCCCCTACGAACCTGAAGGAACGTTCTCTCTCTATATTCGCTGTTATTGGGGAAAAGCGGCAGTTCTCGACCGATCTTGGGTCCCGCCAATCATTGAGAAAATAAAATAGGACGTCTTGACGGATTCTGTCCCTACAACCAAACGAAAAACGCCGCCCGTTGGGCGGCGCTTATTCGTTTGGTTGCGGGGATAGGATTTGACCACGGAGGCGGGTGGGTGGGTGGTAAGTGACGGATTCTGTCCCCGCGACCCAAGCAACGAAAAACCGCCCGGATGGGCAGTTTGTCGTTGCTTGGTTACGGGGATAGGATTTGAACCTATGACCTTTGGGATGTGAGCCCAACGAGCTACCGGACTGCTCCACCCCGCGTCAAGGGAGCCGGAGTATAGGTTCGGCCTCCTCCCCTGTCAACCCAGGCGGCGGCGGCGGAGGGGTGGGCTCGACGAGCACGATGACTTTCTCACCTGGACGAATCCATCCCAGCTCATAGCGCGCGATCGATTCCACCGCCTTGGGATCCGATTTCACGGCTTTGATGGTGGCTGCCAGCTGGTCGATGTGTCGTTCGAGCTGCGCCCGTTCTTGTTCCAACTGTCGCAGTTCGGCCTGGGTAGACGCAACTTCGGAAAAACCCTGGGTCACAACGCTCGAAAGCACTCCCAAGGCAACGAGAGCGGCGCCAACCGCCAGGACCAGGTACAGCCGTTTCACCGCCTCAACGCCGCCAATCCATTGAAACGAGCCGTCGTGTCCAGTTCCTCCTCGATGCGGAGCAACTGATTGTATTTGGCAACCCGATCGGTGCGGCAGGCACTGCCGGTCTTGATCTGACCGGTGTTCAAGGCGACCGCCAAATCGGCGATGGTTGTGTCCTCGGTTTCGCCCGAGCGATGGGAGATCACCGTGGTGAAGCCGGCCCGGTGGGCCATGTTCACGGCTTCGATGGTCTCACTCAGAGTCCCGATCTGGTTGAGTTTGATGAGGACCGAATTGGCGACTTCCTCGCGGATGCCGCGAGCAATTATTTCCGGGTTTGTGACGAAGATATCGTCGCCTACCAATTGAATTCTCGTACCGAGGCGATCGTTAAGCTTCTTCCATCCCTCCCAATCACCCTCGTCAAGACCATCTTCGATACTCACTATCGGAAAAGCGTCAACCAGTTCCTCGTACATGTCGATGAGGTCATCGGCGGACAAGCCCATTCGACCCTCTCCATCGAGGTTGTACACACCATCCGTGCAGAATTCGGAGGCCGCAACGTCCATCGCAAGAACGATCTGATCACCGGGCACGTAGCCCGCCTTCTGAATTGCTTCCATGATGAGTTCGAGGGCCGCTCGATTCGACTCCAGGTTTGGGGCGAACCCGCCTTCATCTCCAACCGCCGTGGCCAAGCCCCGATCACTCAGCACCTTCTTCAAGGTGTGAAAGACCTCCACGCCGGCCCTCAGGGCCTCCCTAAAGGTCGAGAAGCCAACCGGCAAGATCATGAATTCCTGAAAGTCCACGGAGTTGTCGGCGTGAGATCCGCCGTTGAGGATATTCATCATCGGCGTCGGCAGCAAACAGGCCCCACAGCCCCCGAGGTATTGATAGAGCGGCAGGCCACAGGCTTCGGCCGCCGCCCGCGCCACCGCCAAGGAAACCGCCAGCATGGCGTTGGCGCCCATATTCCCTTTGTTTTCGGTGTCGTCGGTCTCGAGCAGGGCCTGGTCCACCGCGAGCTGATCACGTGCATCCAGTTCTTCCACGGCATCCGCCAGAGGACCGTTGATGTGTTCGACCGCCTTGAGGACACCCTTGCCGAAGAATCGGTCGGCATCCCCGTCTCGCAACTCGAGGGCTTCACGGCTCCCTGTGGACGCGCCCGACGGCACAATGGCACGACCAACGACGCCGGAGGAAAGAATTACCTCAGCCTCGACAGTCGGATTTCCACGGGAGTCCAACACTTCACGACCAATAACATAGTCAATTTCAAACATTTAGGTTCTCCAATCAGTAAACAGGCGTCTTGCCTGATGTATGAGATAACGCATTTCCTCCGCCGACCGTCCCTCGACGTAGAGGCGAATCTTCGGTTCTGTTCCGGCGAGACGAATCAGCAACCAGGCCCCTCCCTCAAGCACCAATTTGAGTCCATCCCGACGATCGACTCTGACGACCTTGCGGCCGTCGAGATCTTCCCATTCTTGTTTGAGCCGATGTTTGAACAAGCGGGAACGCCGTTCGGTCACCGGAAGCTGGATTCGGCGGAAGTGGTAATGCCCCACCCGCTCGGCCAGGGAGTGGTTGAGTTCGAACAGGTTTTTCCCCTCGACTGCAACCATTTCAACGGTCAGAAGGCATGCCAGAATGCCATCCCTTTCGGGCAAGTGAGTTCCCCACGCCAGGCCGGCGCTCTCTTCACCGGCGAAAATCAGGCGCCCGTCCGCCAAGAGAGGCCCAAAATTCTTGAACCCGACCCGCCCCTCCACCAGATCGAGACCGTGGTCCGTCGCCACCGCATCGATGAGCGTCGAGGTCGCCAATGAGCGACCGACTCCCCCGACAAGGCCGCGGCGCCGGGCCAAATAGTCGAGTATGAGAGCAATGAGCTGGCTCGAGCCGCATAGCCGGGCGCCCTGATCCAGAATTCCGAAGCGATCCCCATCACCATCGGTCGCCAGACCGAGGTCGGCGGTTTGACGGCGCATGACATCCCGCAAGCGCGTCAGGTTCTCAGACGAACAATTCGGAGCATACCCTCCGAAGAAGGGATCCCGGGAATTGTGGATGACGGTCGTCTCGATGCCGTTTTCCAGCAGGATGTGATCCAGATACTCGCGAGCACTGCCGAACAATGGATCTACCACCACGCTCAGACGACTCTTTCTGATGGCCTCCCAATCGATGAGCTTTTGCAGCCCCTCAAGGTAGGCCGGCTTCGAATCGTGCTCGGAGATCAACTCCGTATCCGGGAGAAAGATATCCGCCCATTCAGCATCCAGACTTGCATAGCGCTCTTCGATCGGATCGGTTAAGGATGAGGTTGCGAGACTGCCGTTGGGAGTATAGATCTTGAGTCCGTTGTATTCCGGCGCATTGTGTGACCCGGTAAACATGAGCCCGGCTGCAGCACCGCGGTCGCGGACCACCGAGGCCAACACCGGCGACGGCACATCTCGAGCCGTCACCACGGCGGGAATTCCGTTGGAACTCACCAGTTGCGCGGCCGTGTCCGCAAACTTCTCGGACAGCATTCTTGTGTCGTAACCAATCATGATCGGGCCGCTAATCGGTCCTTGCGATCGCAGAGTGTCGAGCAGGGCCTGAGTCACGATCCGAACCTTGCGAAAGGTGACCTCCTTCCCAACAACACCACGCCAACCGGATGTACCAAAGTGCACCATGATGGAGTGAGCTTATTACAGAGTGCGTAGGTTGGCTATCCCGCATTTATAGCCGGGTCGTATCGCGAGGGCGGTATGTGCTCCTGAGAAGCTTCGCACGAGCCGTCCTCGGCTCGACCCATCTGAAAGAAACTCGAGGTACGGGGCCTTGGGATTAAACATCGAACATCGAATTTCGGATTCTTCGTCTTCGGACGGAAACGAGCTAAACTACCTTTATGTTTCTCTACCACGAGCACAATTCTTCCGGACCCTATGCAATAGCTCAGTCTTCTCATGCCTGGATGGCATGGCAGGTCTCGAACCATTGGGGCAATCGACGTTTTGCCAAACCGGCGCCACGTGCGGAAGTCGGTGCGGCAATTCTTCTCCACGATATCGGGTGGGCCGATTTTGACGCGGCGCCCGATATCGACGCGGACGGCCGACCGACCACCTTTGACCGCATGTCGGTGGAACAACACCTCGAGATCTGGCGGCGGAGTGTTTCGCAGACCGGGAATTTCAGTCGCTACGCCGCCACCTTGGTTGCCTCTCACTTTGCCACCTTGGCCAAGGGAAAGACCACGGAACTCTTTGCCGCAGACGACACCACGGGTGCTCGCCTCGTCGAGGTTTATCGCGCAGAAATGGAGCGTCTTCAGGCCACATGGCTGGAAGAACTCTCCATCGATGCACGGTACGAGACGACTCTCAAGGGAAACGGTCGATTGGCCAATTCCCTGATCCTTTCGGCCTGTGACCGGATTTCGGTCGTTCTCTCCGCAGAGATCACAACGCCGTTCAGGTCCGAAGTCGTCGGCGAGGGTGGTGAACTGGAAACGGTGGAGCTGACGAAGATCGACGAAAGATCGTTCAGGATGAATCCGTGGCCCCTGGAGGGTGATCGTCTCAAGGTGCACTGTGAGGGGCGTCATCTGCGCACAGCCCGCTTCGATTCGAAAGAATCTCTCCGTGAAGCGCTACGACGAGCCCCCGTGGAACGATTGGCCTTCACCCTCCTGAGACCTGCGGCAAAGAGTTGACAAACGACGCGCAATCCCTAAAATGTCTCTCTCTACCAGTGTTCCGCAGTAGCTCAATGGTAGAGCGGGTGGCTGTTAACCACTAGGTTGGGGGTTCAAGTCCCTCCTGCGGAGCCAAAAAATTCCTGTGCTAACCAAAGCACAGTTTTGGTTCACAGAAAGCCTCGACGGCACAACCGTCGGGGCTTTCGTCTTTGTTGACTTAAAATAGATGTTTACTTTGAGGAATAGGCAGATGAAATTTTTTACACGATATTTGATGCCTTGACCCGTTTGGGCCCTGGCGAAGACGATTCAACCCAAAAGGCACTGGACATCCTATTGTCCTATCGCATTGGTCACTGCGACAAGTCGTTAGAGGCAGCTCGACTGAATTGAGATTCCGGCACATCTCATCCGCCGGAATCACTCAGTTCTGGAATAATTTTCACACCTTTGTGACAAAAAGAACAAACTCAAAATATATCGCTTGACGTGGGTTCTTCCAGGGCGTATAACGCAGCCGTGGGCGCATGATTCGCTGGAAATTCCGACCGGCGGCTCGAAATTCTTCTCTGCGACCACATCACGGTCTAGGCGACCCACTCAAGGAGGCACATCATGAGTAAGGAATTCAACGCTTTTGAAATGGCCCAGCGGCAGTTTGACGCCGTCGCGGAAAAGCTCCAGCTCGGCGAAGGGATGCGCGAGTTGTTACGGTGGCCCCAGCGTGAGTACCACTTCACGATCCCAATCAAGATGGACGACGGTTCGGTGAAGGTCTTCAAGGGCTTTCGGGTTCAGCATTCCGATGCACGCGGCCCATGCAAAGGCGGAATCCGCTTTCACCCACAGGAGACGATCGACACCGTTCGCGCCCTGGCAACCTGGATGACCTGGAAATGTGCCGTCGTGGACATTCCCCTCGGTGGCGGCAAGGGTGGTGTGATCTGCGATCCCCATGACCTCTCGGCGCGCGAGCAGGAACAGATCTGCCGAAACTGGGTACGCCAGGTGGCTCGCAACATCGGTCCGGTGCAGGACGTGCCCGCCCCTGACGTCATGACCAACCCGCAACACATGGTGTGGATGATGGATGAATACGAGAAGATCACCGGCGGACACTTCCCAGGCGCCATCACCGGCAAACCCGTCGAATTGGGTGGTTCCCTCGGTCGCACCGAAGCCACCGGCTACGGCGTCATCTACACCGTCAGGGAAGCTCTCAAGCGGATGAACATTCCGATCAAGGGAATCAAGGCTTCGCTCCAGGGCTTCGGTAACGTCGCCCAGTACGCCGCCAAACTCCTGATCGACCTCGGCGGAACCGTGGTGGCCGTGTCCAGCTGGGACAACACCGATTACAAGGCCTACACCTTCCGCAACCTCGAAGGTATCGACGTGGACTTCCTGCTCTCGATCACCGACCGCTTCGGTACGGTCGACAAGACCAAAGCGGCAGAAGCCGGGTATGAGGTCCTGGACGCCGAGGCATGGTTGGAGCAGGATGTCGAAATTCTGATTCCCGCCGCCCTCGAGAACCAAGTCACCGGCGAGAACGCCCATAAGATCCACGACAACGTCAAGATCCTCTCCGAGGGCGCCAACGGCCCCACGACCCCCGAGGCGGATGAAATCCTTAAGGAGAAAGGAATCTTCGTGATTCCCGACTTCCTGGCGAACGCCGGCGGCGTCACCTGCTCCTACTTCGAACAGGTGCAGTGCAACACGAATTTCTTCTGGCCCAAGGAAGAAGTATTGGAACGCCTCGACCAAAAGATGACGCTCGCCTTCCACGCAGTCACCGACCTCGCAGAGGAGACAGATGAGTTCATGCGGGATGCCGCCTACATGATCGCCATTCAGCGAGTCGCCACGGCATGTCATCTGCGCGGTTGGGCCTGACCCCACATATCTCACCACTTTTCATTGACCGATGAACACGGCTCCGGGCGCCCGCCCGGAGCCATTTTCTTTGTCCCTTTTGTCCTCCCAAACTCTTTGACCCTGTCTTTGTGCCTTTTCGTGCCTTCTTGTGGCTTTTTGCAAGAGGCTCAGGTCTTCAGCCGACCAATCTTTTGGACAACCATTCTGCGATCCGCTCCTCGGCCCAGAAGTGCGGCCGGAAGGGCGCCTTGCCTGAGGCGAATCCCACATGACCGCCGCTGTCGGTGATGACCGGAGTCATGACGTCATTGGCTTTGAGGGCCGCTTCGGGAATCGCGGACGATGGGAGAAAAGGGTCGTCTCGTGAGTGCACCACCAGCGTCGGAATCCTGATATCGGTGATGAAACGGCAACTTGACGAGCGCTCGTAATAGTCATCGGCGCCGGTGAAACCGTGCAAGAGCGCGGTGGCCGCATCGTCGAATTCCCAGAAGGTCTCTGCCGACAGGGTCCGCTCGAGATCGATCAAAGGACCAAACTCATCGGCCCGAGCACGGACCTTGCGTTTGAGAGATCTCAGGAGCCGCCCAACGTAATGGCGGGCAAAACCTTGCTCCATAAATCGGCCGCCGGCCGTCAGATCGAAGGGAACGGACATGGCCGCCGCCGCCTCGAGATCGGTCCCAAAACCCCGTTCACCGAGGTACTTCAACAAGACATTGCCGCCGAGACTGACGCCGACGGCGCCCAGCTTCCTGGCGGGAAATCGTTTACGGAGTTCCTCGATGACCCAGGCCGGGTCGGAGGTCTCCCCGGAGTGGTAGAGCCTGAGTCCGCGGTTGAGGACGCCCGAACACGAACGGAAATTCAGACCGACACAGGCGATGCCCCTGGCCTCGAGCCTGCTGTACAACTGAAAGGCGTATCCCGAGTGGGCCGAACCCTCGAGGCCGTGCAGCACCAACACCAGAGCGTCTTCCCGCAGACCGTCCTCATCGACAAAGTCCAGATCGAGGAAGTCGCCGTCCGGCGTCTCCCATCGCTCCCGTCGCAGGGCCACGATGCCCTTGGGCCGGAGGAATCTGGCGATCAGGGTTTGCGCGTGTGGGCCCGGAAGCCACCAGGAGGGACGAAAGAACGGCGAAAATGACATCGCGGCAGTGTAACCCCGGTTTCGTTTTGGTGCCTTACAGTGTCCAAAGTTGTACCATGAGGATCACAGCAGCCATGACTGACACAGCCATTCCATCGCCCGCCGCGACGACGAGAGGTCCGACCGAACGCTCCGAAGGAGAACTTCTGGTGGCACTTGCCGCAGGAGACCACTCGGCCGGGAACGACCTCGTCAACCGCACCTATCGCAAAACCTGGGCCTCGCTCTACCGCCTGACAGGCGGCGACAGCGAATTGGCCGCCGATCTGACCCAGGATGCCTACCGCAAGGCGTGGGCTTCGTTGGGCTCATTCAACGGCCGGGCCAAGTTCTCCACCTGGCTCTACCGCATCGCCTACACGACCTTCCTCAATCACGTGCGTCGGCCCCAGCGGGTCGTTGCTCTTGAAGAGCGCACGGCGGAGCGAGTCCAGGCAAAGGTCGAGAATC
>JAIOSJ010000041.1 GCA_021107705.1 Thermoanaerobaculales bacterium
CGTGAAGATGCATAACTCGGTTGATCAGGGCCTGTCCTCGGCCGTGTTCACCTCGAGCATGTATTCGGCCGAGCGCTTCCTCTCCCACGAGGGCTCCGACTGCGGCATCGCCAACGTCAACATCGGCACCTCCGGGGCCGAAATCGGCGGCGCCTTCGGAGGCGAGAAAGAGACCGGCGGCGGCCGCGAAGCCGGATCCGACGCATGGAAGGCTTACATGCGACGCCAGACCTGCACCATCAACTGGTCGACTGAGCTGCCTCTGGCTCAAGGTGTGAGCTTCGACGTGGAATAGGAGCTGTCAGCTGTCGGCTATTAGATTTCCCTTAAAAGCGGGCCTTCGGGCCCGCTTTTTTCGTGATTCGGAACTCTGGAGATTTCTGGAACGCTTCCCGGCCCCGCAGACAAACCGACGCTGGTGTGGCTTCCGCCACACCGGGGCCACGTGAAGCCAACATCTCCGTTACCATAGAAGCATGGACGGCAGAATACTGATCGTTGACGACGACGGGGCGGTGCGAGCCGCTCTCGAGCGCACCCTTTCGGGTGACGGCTACACGGTGGAGACGGTGGCAGACGCCTTTCACGCCCTTGACCGGCTTGATCTGCATCCTCCGGACGCGGTTCTGCTCGACCTCAAGATGCCCGGCATGGACGGTCTCGGACTCCTCGAGAACCTCCGTCAACGTGGTCTTGAAGTTCCCGTCGTGATCCTCACCGGCCATGGAGACCGTTTCACGGCTCGCGAATGCCTCGACGCAGGCGCCGTAGCCTTTCTCACCAAACCACCGGACCGCTCGGAGCTGTTGTTGACGATGAAAGGCGCCGTGGCCCAGGGCCGAGTTGCGCGGGAGCTGGCCCCCGCCCATGATCCCGCCCCACTGCTTGGCTCGAGCCCCGCCATGGAACGCCTGAGAGAGGAGATCTCACGGGTCGCACCATCCCACGCAACCGTCCTGGTGCTCGGAGAATCCGGTACCGGCAAGGAGCTGGTGGCCCATCGGCTTCATCACCTCTCTCCACGGGCTCGTCAACCCTTTGTTCGGGTCAATTGCGCCGCTATACCTGAAGAACTTATTGAATCCGAGCTTTTCGGTCATGAAAAGGGATCTTTCACCGGCGCCCACAGGCGCCAACCCGGAAAATTTCTCCAGGCTGACGGAGGTACGGTCTTTCTCGACGAAGTCGGGGACATGAGCCTCAAAACCCAGGCCAAAATCCTGCGTGTCCTGCAGGACGGTGAGATCGAACCTGTCGGCGCCGCCATGCCCCACAAAGTTGACGTGCGCGTGATCGCCGCGACCAACAAGGACCTTGACTCCGAGGTCAAGGCGGGGCTGTTCCGAGAGGATCTTTACTACCGCTTGGCGGTCATCGTCCTCACCACACCGCCCCTGCGCGGACACCAACAGGACATCGAAGAATTGATCACCCACTTCAGTGAGTTCTTCTGTAACGAATACAATCGCCGTCCAAAGAGCTGGAGCCCTGAGACCCTTGAACAATTGGCCCGCCATTCGTGGCCCGGCAACGTTCGGGAACTCAAGAACGTCGTCGAACGCGCCGTCATCATGGAAATCGAAGATACCATCCAACACATCGACCTCCCGCAACGCCCCGGCGAGTCGCCCTCCGTCGATGGTCTTTTGGACCTTGCTTCTCTGGTCGAATTCCAGCGGGCCTCGGAAAAAGTTTATATCCGACATCATCTGGAGATCAACCGCTGGAATATCGCCGCAACCGCCCGTGCAATCGACACTCCCAGATCCAACCTCTACAAAAAGCTCCAGGCTTACGATCTGAAACGTGAGGACTGACAATGATTCGCCTTGAAGAATTTACCGAATGTGGATCCCACCAGAAGGGCCATTTTCTTCTTTCATCAGGACTCCACTCCGGAGACTACATGCAGTGTGCCCTTTTTCTTGCCCGACCCGAGAGAGCGGAACGTGCAGGCAGGCTCCTGGCCAAAGCGCTCACCGACGCCGGAATCAATCCGGACGTCATCGTCGCCCCAGCCATGGGTGGGCTCATCATCGGCCACGAGGTCGCCCGAGCCATGGGACGCCCCTCGATTTTCACCGAGAGAGTGGAACAGGAAATGGTGCTCAGAAGGGGCTTCGCCGTCGCCGAAAAACAAAGTATTGTGGTCATCGAGGATGTTGTCACGACCGGGAAAAGCACCCGTGAGGTTGTTGCCGTTCTGCAGGCGCAGGGCGCCCGAGTCCTGGCGGTCGGTTCCATCGTGAACCGAAGCGAGAAACCCAACCCATTCGGCGATCTTCCCTTTCGGTCTCTCCTGTCTTTGGACTTCCCCACCTGGATGCCGGAGGAATGCCCGTTGTGCGCCGACCAAACTCCAATCGCAAAACCAGGATCCAGACCTGTCGTCTAGAGACTCTCACTCTCTTCACTGTTTTTCTTTTCGTGCCTTTTAGTGGCTATCTCGAGTTTTACAGGCGACTAAGCTATCGCTCATCAGGCCACGGCTCAGCCCATTCCACAGCTGAGGGGTTTTCTTGGAGAGCCTTCTTCGCGAGTTCATCCAGAGTTCGACCGGAAAGAGGATGGACCCAATCCGGGGCGACCTCCGCAGCCGGAAGCAGCGCGAAAGCGCGCTCTGCCAGAAAGGGATGGGGAACATCGAGAACGGGACCGCGACATACCAGATTTTCTATCAGCAGAAGATCCAGGTCGAGTGTTCGCGGCCCCCAGGGAACTTCAGCCTCGCGCTTTCGCCCGGCCCTTCCTTCGATCTCTAAACAGACGCCAAGGAATTCCCGAGGGGGAAGAGCAGTCTCCACCAAGAGGGCCGCATTCAAATAGCGCGGCTGCTCAGGGCCGACCGGGGCCGTTCGATAGAGACGGGACCGAGCCCTTGGCACCGTGTCGAGGCGCAGAACCAAAGTTTGAGACACCATGTGGAAGGCTTCTGCAACGTCCCCGACATTCCCACCGAGACCAAGGACCAACTTCATCCCACGACCATACCTCAATCAGGCAACTCGGTCGCGATCCTGCCGGATGAGATGTGCCCTTTCTTGATGCTGTGGCGCTTGCAAAAAACGCAGGAATACTGGTGGTATGTCGAGGCTTTTTGCATGTGTCCACAGCGCAAGAGGTAGGAATCGACGCCCGGCCGAAGGCCGGTAGAGCCGCCAGGCTCCGCATCCAAGGGATGTTGCGTGGGCTGGGTGCAGATCGTCGGCGAGAATCGCTCAATTTAGGAGCTATACTTGTTGCCTATGAAACAGAGCGAGAAACGAACGCGTCGACTCGGTGGGTGGGGCTTCGAAGGCGAAGACTTCGAACCCTCCGAACAGCTCTTGACCTGGCTGACGAAAAGGGTGGGTCCGGCAGGACCTCCCTTGCGCGGAGACAAGATCCCGATACCGGATCTGAAGCCCCGGGCTCTTCCGGAAATTCCACTCGAAGTGACCTTTGATTCCCGAGACAGGCTCTTCCATGCTCGGGGCCAGGGATTGCCGGACATCATCCGCCTTCGAACCGGCACTGTAAACGCCGTACCGGACGGCATCGTTCGGCCCTCAAACTCCCGCGAGGTCGAGGCTGTCTTGGCTGCTTGCCGCGGCCGAGGAATCCGCATCGTGCCCTGGGGAGGCGGAACCTCGGTGACCGGAGGGGTCAACCGACCCTCCGGAGACGAGTCCGTTCTTTGCATGGAATTGGAGCGTATGGCCGATTTGGTTGACCTCGACACCGCTTCCGGTCTGGCAGTCTTCGGCCCCGGAACGACCGGTCCAAAGGTGGAGCTTTCCCTGGCAGAGCACGGCTTCACTCTCGGCCATTTCCCACAATCATGGGAATTGGCAACCGTCGGTGGTTGGGTTGCAACCCGATCCTCCGGACAGGAGAGCCTCGGCTACGGTCGTATCGAAGATATGGTCGCGGGACTCGAAGTGGTCTCCCCATCCGGCAGACTTCATCTTCCGACACTGCCGGCCTCCGCCGCCGGCCCGGATCTGCGACAGCTGATCATGGGCAGTGAAGGCAGGCTCGGCATCATTACTCAGGCGACTCTTCGCGTGCGACCCCGCCCCCAGCTCACCAACGTTGACGCATACCTGGTACCCAACATCAATCGGGGACTCGATGCGGTGCGGGACCTGGTCTGGGCAGGAATTCCCCTGAGTATGGCTCGCCTCTCGGATCCCCAGGAGACAACCGTCGCAATGGCGATAGGGCTGGGATCTTCGTCATTCGCCCCACTCGTCCAGGGGTATCTCCGTCTGCGCGGCATCAGGAATGACGGATGTATGATGCTTGTCGGCGCGAACGGTCGACCCGAGATCGTCGGCGATACGCTGGCGGGCGCCCGATCCATTCTCAGCACCCACCGTGCCGTGTCACTCGGGCGACGTCCCGGACGCCATTGGTTGCGCGACCGCTTCCGCCATCCCTACCTGCGAGAAGCCCTCCTCGACAGGGGATGGGCCACCGACACCCTTGAGACAGCCGTTCCTTGGTCCAAGACACTCGCAACCCGAGAAAAGGTCGTCTCGGCGCTCGAAAACGCTCTCTCTGGAGAAAATGAGCGAGCGGCGGTCCTGTGCCACATCTCCCATCCCTACATCGACGGCACCTCCCTTTACTTCACCTTCTTCTTTCGCTGTGCATCCGACACCGATGCCACAATCTCCCGCTGGGCTCAGCTGAAGAGAGCTGCCTCCGAGGCTCTGGTGAATTGCGGCGCAACCATCACTCACCATCACGGGATCGGTGTCTGGCACGCTCCATGGCTGAAGGCAGAGACCGGGGAACTCGGTCTCGAGATGCTCTCCGCCGCCGTCCAACGCATGGACCCCGAAAGGATCTTGAATCCGGAGGTCCTGCTCGACCCTACCGACCGACTGGAGGTATGAACCATGTTTGACCCCGGATGGCGAGACCGCAGCCTGGCCATGGCCACAGAAACCCTGGACGTCATCGTAATCGGCGGTGGAATCACCGGGTGCGGCATTGCCCTGGACGCCGCACAGAGAGGGCTGCGAACTCTACTGATCGAACGCGGCGACATCGCCTCGGGGACATCTTCTCGATCATCAAAACTGATTCACGGCGGCCTCAGATACCTCAAGCAGATGCAGTTTCGCATTACCCGCCTTGCCTGCACCGAACGCGATCGGATGCTGACCCTCGACCCCCATCTTGTCCGGCCTATTCGCTGTCTCTATCCCGCATACGAAGGGGAC
>JAIOSJ010000249.1 GCA_021107705.1 Thermoanaerobaculales bacterium
CCGACCGGACAAGGCGGGTTTGCACCGCTGGCCAGCGTCACCAGCGTCGAACACATCCAAGGCGTGCGCCACATTTTCCGCCGCGACAAGCGCACCCAACGGACCCTGACCCTGGAACTGGAAGAGGGTCGGGAGGAAGAGGCCCGCCGCCGTATCGAGGCCGTGCAAAATCAACTGGACCTGCCCGAGGGTGTACGATTCGGCGAACAGATGGGCCGGGTTCGTCTCGGCGGCGGCCCCGACGAAGACATGGAGGGCATGAAATTTGCGATCGCCCTGTCGATCGTCTTCATCTACCTCCTGATGGGCTTCCTCTTCGAAAGCGCCATCCTGCCCCTCTCGATCATTACGACCATTCCTCTGGCAGGCATCGGCGTCGTCTGGGCCCACCTGGCCACGGGCTATGATCTCGACGGACTCGGGGTCGTCGGCATCGTCTTGCTCGTCGGTGTTGTCGTCAACAACGGCATTGTCCTGGTCGACTACACCAACCGCCTGCGCAAAAGCGGGACACCCCGCCGCGAAGCACTGCTGCTGGCCGCCGAACGCCGCTTTCGACCGATCATGATGACCGCCATGACCACCATCTGCGGCATGGTTCCCGTCACCCTGTCCGGCGCCACTTCGATCGGCCTGTCCTACACTTCATTCGGCCTGACCCTGATCGGCGGCCTGACCACAGCTACCCTCTTGACCCTCCTCGTCGTCCCGGTCTTTTACACTTTCTTCGAGGATCTCGGCGAGATGTCCGCAGGGCTGATCAAGGGGGCATGGCAAGGGCGTGGCGCCACAGGCGCCGACATCAGCCCCGGCGCCTGAGATTGTGATATCTGGGGAGTTACAGAAGACCTTTCGGTTCAAGGTTCATCCAGAATCTCATCCAATTTCATCCAATAACTTGACATCGTGCTTGAGCATGGAAGGGTTACCGTGCGTGAAGCCGCGGCCCTGACCGGCGCAAACCGCAACACAATCAAGGACCACCTCAAGCGGCTTATCGACGGCAGCCACCTGAGGCGACACGGTCAAGACAGGGGGTCGTGGTACGAGAGACCTTGACTCGGAGACTCTGGCGAACTGAAGTCCGGCGTTTCCCAGTGAACTGACTCCATTGCACAAGCATATTTGGCGAGGCGGAATGCCGGGGCTTCTGCCCCTCACAAATCCTCCAAGAACCCTCACCTCCCAACAAACCTCGCCAACAGGGAAATGGCATAGAGAGGGATGTTGCAGATCTTTCCATCTCGCTTGAGATTGAGGAGGTTCGTGCGCACAAGTTCTTCAGGCTCGAACTGCTGATCATAAGACCTCAGGCTCTTGCTCTTCCGGCTCAGTCCCGCCTTGACCTCGATCGGGACGACGCTCCCGCCAACCTCACCCAGGAAGTCAATCTCTGCCTTGCCTCCGCTGCTTCGCCAATAGAAGAGATCAGGATTGTTCGCAGCGATCAACTGCTGGGCCACATAGTTCTCTGCCAGGGCGCCACGGTACTCGGTGAACAGTCGATCGCCGTGAACCATGAGTTCCAGAGGAGTCCGTGCCATCGCCCCAAGAAGCCCCACATCCAGCGCATAAACTTTGAAACAGCTTCGATCCGTGTAGTGGCTCAGCGGAGGCCGACTTGTCGACACCACGTGGCAGAGGTGGATAAGCCCGGCATCATGCAGCCACCTCAGTGCGTTTTCGTACTCCCGTGCCCGAGCCCCTTTCTTTGCCACAGAGAACATGAACTTCTTATTCTCCTTGGCAAGGTGGCGGGGAATGGAGTCCCAGACGAGCCCAAGCTTTGGGATGTCCGAGGATGGAGCGTGCTTGACGAAGTCCAACACATAGGAGTCGAGAATCTCTCGATGAATCTCACGCGTCGCACGCAGATCGCCCGTCTCGACGAAATGCTGGACCGGCTCCGGCATGCCACCGACGAAATAGTACTTACGAAGCAGGTCGACAAGGTCCACATGGATGGCATCGGGCAGGGATTCGGCCTCGGCCTGCTCCTTGAGCAGCTTCACATACTGCCTTTTGCCCAACGCATCGAGAAACTCCAGGAACGTCATGGGATGGAGGTCGAGAAAGCTCACCTTGCCTACCGGGAACGAGCCCGGCCGGGACAGCCTGATGCCGAGCAAACTCCCTGCAGCCACAATATGGAATTCGTTGGCCCGCTCTTGGAAGTATTTGAGTGAGTTGAGGGCGAGATTCGAAGCCTGGACCTCGTCAAAGATGATCAGGTCTTGCTCGGGACGAAGTTCGACCCCGGTGTAGATCGAGAGCCCCGTCACAATCCGGTGGGGATCGAGATCACGGCGAAAAAAACTCTCCAGACCGGGGTCTTCCTCAAAGTTGCAGTAAAGGACCCGGTCATACTCCTTTTCCCCAAACTCCCGAAGAAGGAAGGTCTTCCCGGTTTGCCGTGCACCGCGAAGCAGAAGCGGTTTCCTCCTTGGGGAGGATTTCCATCTTACGAAATCCGCGTAGATGGCTCGTTCCATTACCTATTTGTAGCGCACAGGGGTATTCAGGTCAAGTTTTGGGGCGTTTTATGTGGTCGATTTCACATTTTACGTCCCAAAAATCGGAATCTCATGCCATTTTTCATCCGATGTACTCCATGGCCTTGAGAATAAAGAGGCGACAGTCTCAGTCCTCGTCGATGAAGCGCTCTATGAGGGGCGCCCTGGCCTCAGCTTGCCCGAGATTGGCCAAGGCGCTTACTCGCTCCCGATCCGGGCGTCTCTTTGCAAGGTGCCGTGGTGGCCGTGGCCGCTGAGGTCGGGGACGCGCCCGTCGTGCTGGCCGTTGCAGCGCCAGTAGCCGATCAGTCCCTGCTGGTCACCGGTGAGTTCGCGTGCCATGTTGGCCTGAATCTCGCTCGCCGTCAACGCTCGATTCCAGACGCGCACTTCGTCGATCCGACCGGCAAGGTACTGGCCATAAGTAGTGTTGCCGCCGATGGTCAAGGCGGCACTGTCTGTGTCGAAGGCCACCGCCCCGACCTCACTCGGCCTGCCGTCCTTGTAGAAGGTGACGACGCCGCCGGCGAACACCACCGCAACGTGCTGCCAGCGGTTGATGTCCACCGAAACCCCGGTGTCGGCCGACCGGCGGTTGGTGTAGACGTGCCAGCGGCCCTTCTCCTGGAGGAGAGACCAGTCGTAGCCACCGTTATCGGTGGTGACGAGGTGGCTTCGGGCGTGCAAGGTCCGGGTCGGGTAGACCCATGCTTCCATCGTCAACGCTGAGCCGGCGGACGCCTGATCCACCTTGAGGTCGGTGGAGATCAGGTCGTTGACACCATCCAGGATAACGAAGGTCTGGGTCGGACGTTCGGTCCCGGCTCGAGCCACCAGCTCCGGCACGTGGCGTGCCTGTGCCTCCAGAAAGATCTCGGCCGCGTGTTCGCCGTCGCCGTCGAGCAACGCTACCAGCAGTCGGGCCACGTCGTCCTGCGGCTCGGGCTGGACCCCGACCACCGGGTCCTTGGTGGCAGGAGACCGACCTGCAAGGACCGGCTCGCTCTTATCACTGATCAGGCCGGCGCCTCCTGTCAGCCGGGCGTCGTGCTCATGGCCGCTGAGGTCGTGGGCCACGGTCCCGTGCCCCTCGTCGCAGCGCCAATAGCCGATAAGATTTTCCATCTGACCTTCGAGCCGATGATGCATCCCGGCCCGAATCTCTGCTGCCGTCAGAGCACGGCCCCAGATCCGAACCTCGGTGATCCTTCCATCGAAAAATTCGGCTCGGCCACTGCTCCTGCCGATGGCCAAAGGCTTGGTGCTCTTGTCGTAGGCCAGAGACATAGACGCTGACTCTTGGCCGTTCTTGTAGAACACGACGTGACCATCCGAGAACACTGCAGCGATGTGCTGCCAGGTGTGCTGATCCACAGTGAAGCCGGTGTCCTCCGATCGCGATCCGGTGAACACGTGCCAGCTGTCGCCTTCGCGGAGCACCGACCAGTCGTAGCCCCCGTTGTCACTGGACAGCACCGGGTGCCGACCGGGTGACACGCTCTCCGGAAAGACCCATGCCTCCATGGTGACCGTGAAGATCTCCGAGCCCTGCCCGATCTCGAGGTTGGTGGCGGCGCCTCCATCTCGCCCGTTGACCTTCAGGTAGGTCGTGTCCGGCACGGAGCAATCTGCTACGCCGGCGCCGGCGATCCATGCAATCGTCAAGATCAGCATCAGACCCCTGCCACGAAACCGTTGTCGTAACCCGTTCATCTGCGCACCTCCAACATCAACTTGTCTCCACGGTACTGGAGCCGGGGCGAGCAAGTCAACGATCCTTGATGAGCGGTTTCAGACAACGATTCGAAGCACTCTATGAGTGGCGCCTTGGCCTCGGCTTGCCCAAGACTGGCCAAAGCGTTGATGATGTTCACACCCTTCCCTTCCTTCTATGACACCCCTTTGTGGTACTCTCGCGTTGGAGAAATACCGAGAGACGACAGTAGTGAGGGGATTCGAGAAGCGTTTGAACATGAAGGCGTTGGCATTGACCTGTGGAATCTTCTGGGGGGCGACCGTTTTTCTGGTGACCGTGTGGCTGCTGGCCTTCGGATTCCAGGGTCAGCTCATCAGGACCCTGGACCACTTCTACTTCGGCTACAGCTTCAGCTATGTCGGTGCGGTGATCGGCGCCGTCTGGGGCTTCATCGACGGTGCGATCTGCGGCTTCGTCTTCGCGTGGCTCTACAATAAGCTCAGCGGCGCAAAGTAGCCCCGGTAGTTTCGGTTCGACCCTCACCAACCCGTTGCGATAATTGGGTGAGAGGTGAGCATTTCTCATTCCTTGGTAGGCGCCGGTTCCGACCGCCGTTCACGCTGCAAACGACGCCGCGATGGTCACCTACCGCAAGGCGCTGGCGGTCGCGTCGGAGTTGCGCTCGTCAGGAACCAGGAACGGTTGATCGGGACGTAGGATTTGGGGGCCTAGAGGTCCGGCCGAAAACCCCTCGCGAAGCGAAAATTGTGAGGAGGTGCGAGATGTGCTTCCGGAAGGCCGCAGGCGTAGTCGTTCTACTTCAACGACTTACGGAAATACAGATTGCGCCTCATTCGCGATTTGCAGCCGTGAGGGGGTTTCCGGCCGG
>JAIOSJ010000036.1 GCA_021107705.1 Thermoanaerobaculales bacterium
AGGACCCGCGACCTCGACAATCACTCCGGCCTGAAGGGCCGCATGCAATCCGTCCGACGGATTGCCCAGAAGGCCGGAGTTCCAACACCCATAACCACCAACCCCACCAGACGTACATACCATGGGATAATGCCGCGCTCAGGAGAAACTGAATGAACGATGCAATCCGTCTCAACGGCGTCACCAAGACCTTCGGCACGAAGGTGGCGGTGAATAACCTCGATCTGTCGATACCCATGGGGGCGCTCTGGGGTTTTATCGGGCCGAACGGTGCCGGGAAGACCACCACGATCCGCATGATCATGTCCATCCTCTTTCCCGACAAGGGAGAGATCCAGGTCCTCGGCAAGGCTTCGGCTCTCGAGGCCAAAGACCGCATCGGCTATCTGCCCGAGGAACGGGGCGTGTACAAGAAGATGAAGGTCGGCGCCTTCCTCAAGTACATGGAAAGCCTCAAGAGGGGTTCTGGCAAAGGCAGCCGCCGCCACGTGCGGCAATGGCTCGAAAGGGTCGGTCTGGAAGATGTCGAGCACAAGAAGTGCGAGGAACTCTCCAAAGGCATGCAGCAGAAGGTCCAGTTCATCTGTGCAGTCATCCACGAACCGGAACTCCTGATTCTGGATGAGCCCTTCAGCGGCCTCGACCCCATAAACATGCTCCTTCTACGTGAATTGGTGTTGGAACAGAGCCGACGCGGGGCCACAATTATCTTTTCCACCCACGTCATGTCCCAGGCCGAACAGCTCTGCGATCACGTTGTGATGATCCATGACGGCGACAAGGTGCTGGACGAAAGCCTGGATGGCATTCGCCGCCGCTTCGATCCGCGCACCATTCTGTTCGAACCCCTCGACAATGAAGCGGATGTTTCGAGCCTCGATGAACTGCCGTGGGTTGAAAAAGTTAGTCGGTCCGAACGCGAATTTGCCATCTCCCTTGTCCCGGACACCGATCCCGGCGAAGCGATCCGCCAAGTTGCCGCCGCCGTCCCAACCTCCCGAATCGAACTCCACCGTCCGACCCTCGAAGACGTCTTTGTCCGCATCGTCACCCAAAGCGGAGACCCGTCGGCAAACGAATTGAGCCAACTGCGTGCCGGCCTGCGAGAGGATGCGGGCCGAGAGGTGTCGTCATGAGAAAGATTGTCCACATCGCAGTGCGCGAGTTTCTCTCGACCGTCCTGACCCGAGGCTTCATCATCGGTGTTCTGGTCACACCCTTGATGATCGCAGTGATGATCATCCTGATGCCCCTGCTGATGAACGAACAGGCGCCCCGCATCGAAGGAGAGATCGCCGTCATCGACCCCTCCGGCGAAGTCCATCAGGGGCTGGCCGACTACCTCAAGCCTGAGGCCATCGCCGAACGGCGAGGCGCTCTGAAGGAATTTGCCTCTGAACAAATGCAGAAGATGCCCGGCGGCGCAGCCAACGAAGCCCTTGCCGAGCCAACCCTGAATGCCCTTCTCGGCGAAGTCCCGAATCTGGACATCGTTCAGCGCCCGGCAGACTTTGATCTCGAAAGCGAGAAGAGGCTCTTGACCGAGGAGGGCCCCACCGAGGACCGGCGTCTCGCTCTCATCGTCGTGCATGAAGACGCCGTCCAGCGGCAGGACGGCGAAGAGAACTTTGGAAGCTATGACTTCTTCGTGCGGGAAAAACTCGACGACCGCATCGTCGACGAGGTCCGCAGCGGCCTGCGCCACGCAATCGTCGATGCGCGAATACGCACCACGGATCTCGACCGCGACTATATCGAGGCCCTGACCCAGGTCCCGCGGGTACGTTCCACAACCGTCACCGAAGAGGGTGAGAAGGAAACCAACGAAGTCGTCAACATGCTGTTGCCCGCCGGCTTCATGATCCTGCTTCTGGTGTCGGTCCTCACCGGCGGCCAGTACCTCTTGACGACCACGATCGAGGAAAAAAGCAGCCGAGTGGTCGAAGTCCTGCTGTCGGCGGTCTCGCCGATGCAGTTGATGACAGGGAAAATCCTCGGCCAGATGGGCGTGGGCCTGGTGATCCTGGCTCTTTACGCCGGCATGGGCATCGTCGGGCTCGTGTCATTTGCTCTGCTGGGCCTGGTGGATCTGGCGCTGCTCATCTACCTCCTGATCTTCTATGTCATCGCCTACTTCGTCCTGGCCTCGATGATGGCCGCCATCGGCGCCGCCGTCACCGAAATGCGCGAGGCTCAGACCCTGATGACGCCGGTCATGGTCACGTTGATGATTCCATGGCTCCTGTGGTTGCCGATCACCCGGAACCCGAATTCGATTTTTGCCACCGTCACCAGTTTCATCCCACCGATCAACACCTTCGTCATGCTTCTGCGCATGACCTCAACCTCGCCCCCACCAACGTGGCAGGTCTGGCTCTGCATCGCCATCGGCCTGATCTCCGTGTGGGGCGCCCTCTGGTTTGCAGCAAAGGTCTTCCGCGTCGGTCTCCTGATGTTCGGCAAGCCACCGAACTTCGCCACCCTGATCAAGTGGGTGAAGATGGCGTAGGAGCATGTACCGTATTGGCCTCTGGGGTGAATGTTGTCAGTATCCCCTCTCGACATCGACGACATCCAGCAGATCTTCACCCTCACTCAACCGACGCCAATTCTCCGCCACTCGCCGCGCCGCTTCCTTCGGATCGGTGAGGGCTGCGACATGGGGTGTCACGGTAATCTTCGGATGGGTCCAGAAAGAATGGGCCGCGGGCAGAGGCTCCTCGCGAAAAACGTCGAGGACGGCGTGCGCCGGTCGCCCCCGCTTCAGGGCGTCGAGGAGATCTTCCTCGACGAGGTGACGGCCGCGCGCCACGTTGACCAACAGAGAACCCTCTTTCATTCGCTCGAACATCGGCCTGGAGAGAATCCCTTCAGTCTCCGAACTGAGGGGCAGGAGACAGATTACGCCCTCGGCATGCGGTAGGGCTTCGCAGAGGGCGCCTTCGACCTCAAGACACCGGGCGCCTTGGCTCTCCGAGCCCGTCCGACTCCAACTCGCAACCCGGTGACCGAGGTCAATCAGAGCCTTCGACACCGCGCCCCCGAGACGTCCGGCCCCGAGGACCAGGACAGAGGTCTGTGCGGGGTATGATTGGGGCGCCCACAGGCCCTTTGCCTGGTTCAGTTGAAAAGACTCCCACCTACGGCGCCAGGTCACGACAGCCAAAAGCACATATTCGACCATATCGCGCACCAGGCTCTCATCAACGGTGCGCACGATTCTCACACCGGACGGCAGCCCCTTGTCGACGAGAATGTGTTCGACGCCCGCGCCGAAGGATGCCACAACATCGAGATTCGGGAACCGTCCCAGGGCCCCGGGCGGATGCCTCCACGAGACCACCATCCGCACATCCGCAGGATCTCCCAATTCGGGCCAGATCCGCACTTCGAGACCGGCGACCATTTCTCGGAGGTTTGCAGCGAGGAGGCCGGCGTCATCCTCCCGGTCAGGCATCAGAATGAGTAAAGATCCATTCACGGAGTCCATAATGCCTCATTACTCGGGCAAGTGGCCCGCTTATCTCACCAGCCTTCTACTGGGATCGCAGATATGGCACACCGCGCGGCCCTTTTCGCAATTCGTCTCCTGCGACGTACCGTCGAGTACGACTCGTCGTCTCATTGCTCAAAAATCCACGCTGCACACCATCTCTGCGCTCTCGCTACGAACCCTGGTGAGATAAGCGGGCTAAGGGCTTGACTCAGACCAAAGAAAGCACCAAATTGGGAGAGGGAGCACGAGATGAATCAACTAATTCATATGCGTCAAATCCATCAGGTCATCACAGCAGTTCTTTTGGTGGTGGCGGCAACTCTGCCCATTGCCTCCTGGGCGAACTCTGTTCGTAATCCAGAAGGTCGATCCCACCCGTCGCCAGAGCAATCCATTCTTCACCAGGTCAATGACTGCGCCGACCTGCGTGCCTTCGCGACCGAAAGTCTGGTAGACAGTCTGCTGAATCTGGTTTTCTGCTCGTGGGACAGGCCCTGGAACCAACCGGGAGGCGAAGGCGTCGGCGCTCTCGACTTCACCGGAACCAACAATCAGGAGGAAGGCGTCGACGAGCTGGACATCATCAAGACCGACGGCAACTTCATTTACGTCGCCCGGGACGACTCGGTCGCCATCCTACGGTCCTGGCCGCCGGAGAGGACTGAGATCCTCTCGGAAACTCCCCTCGACGGTTTCACCAGCGGCATCTTCCTGCATGGAGATCGGTTGGCCGCAATCTCTCAACTCTGGAGCGGAATTGGAGGTGGGAGTTTTCAACGAGGCGGAACCCGAATCGACCTCTTCGACGTCGAAGATCGCTCGCAGCCGCTTCAGGTCCGGTCGATAGAAATGGAAGGGTTTCTTGTCGGCTCTCGTCTTCTCGACGGAAAAATGTACCTGGTGCTCCATACCTGGATTCCCACGCCGATTGCCGTCTGGGAGCTGCTTTACCGGGATGATCTCGATTTGCCTGAACTCGATCCTTCGGCGCCGCCTGAAGAAATCGAGGAAACACTCGAGCTGGCCCGCCAGATCTTGACTCCACTGGTGGCAGAGATCGTCGCCAAAATGGACATCTCGGAAATTCTTCCGCTCATGACCGACACTGCCGACGAATCAGCCGAACCAACCCTGTTGCTCCAATGCACCGATATATTGCAGCCTTCAGTGCGGGATCAATATTCCGTGCTCTCGGTTGTCGGCATAGACCTCGCTTCCGGAGACTGGACGACGAGTCCTGTCGACGCCACCGCCGTTCTGACCTCAGGGTGGACGGTCTATGCCTCCAGAAACACCCTGTACGTTGCCCAGGGTTCTTCGTGGTGGTGGGGACCGGCTTTTGAGGTGGACGGCGAGACCACGGCGATCCACAGTTTCGACCTTGGGTCAGGCGAAAATGATCCGGTGGAGTACAGAGCATCCGGAGAGGTTCCGGGGAGACTCCCCAACCAGTTTTCCATGAGCGAATACGAGGGCGCCCTCAGAGTTGCCAGCTGCCACTATCCTTGGGCATGGGGACCCGAAACCAACGAATCCGGGACCGTCGTAACGGTTATGCGTGACAACGGCGCCGGTTTCCTGCAAACCATCGGGCAGATTGGGGGGATCGCACCCGGCGAGAATCTCTATGCCGCACGATTCCTCGGCGAAAGGGGTTATTTGGTCACATTTGAAATCATCGACCCACTTTTCACCCTGGATCTCACCGACCCGACAGAACCTCGATTGACGGGAGAATTGAAGATCCCCGGATACTCGGCCTATCTCCACCCAATGGACCACAATCATCTGTTGGCGATCGGCATGAATGGAGACGATGAAGGCCGTCTTCA
>JAIOSJ010000240.1 GCA_021107705.1 Thermoanaerobaculales bacterium
AGGTAGCATCAGCCATGGACAGGCTCATTTCAGATCCCACTCTCGCCGCCGCTCTCGCCGATAGCGCCCATGCCGAGGTTGCCCAGCGACGTTTCGGACCCGTCGGAACCCGGCTGGCATATTTCCTAGAGGCATGTCTAGAAGGGCGGAGGGCATTGAAACAACGACGCATTTCGAGTGTCGTGAAGGCCCTTTTTCGTTGAATCCTCGAACCGTACAGGGAGTACTGCGTCTCGAAAGCGCCTCAATTCCACTTCACGACCCTCCGAAATCCATCCGCCGTCAATGCCCTACACCCTCCTAATCAAGAAGCCGGAAGCAACGAGATGATCTTGCGCGTCTGCGCCTCCCTTCTCCTGATAACCGGCTTAGCCTTTTCCGCTTCGCCGATGATACAACTCCATGTAACGGTGGAGGACCGAGTTCGGCTCGTCGAACTCTCCCGATTGGTCTCCGTTGAGGACGTGGAAAACGGTGTGGCAACGGTATCTGTCCTTCATGAACAGCTGTCTCTCCTGCGCTCGGCCGGCTTCCGCTACCGAAAAATCCCAGCGCCGAAGACCACCGCTGTTCAGATGTGTTCCGAAGGATGGGAGGAGCAAGCTGAGCCCAACTGGGATTGTTACCCAACGTACTACCAATACGATGCGTTGATGCAGAGGCTCGCGGCCGAATTCCCGGATATCTGCCACCTCGAGGACCTTGGGCCCTCGGCCAATCAGATGAATCCCCATCGATTGCTCGCGTTGAAGATCACCGACCATCCTGATTTCGAAGAGGTTGAACCGGAGGTCTTCCTTACGTCAACCATGCACGGAGACGAAACCGCGGGTTACGTGCTCCTTCTTCGCCTCGCATTCAATCTTCTGACCTCGTATGAATCCGACCCAATCACCACCGACCTCGTCGATGACACCGAAATCTGGATCAACCCCCTCGCCAATCCAGACGGAACCTACTACGGAGGGGATTCCACGGTGGGTTCAGCCATTCGTTTTTTCACAACCGAGGACGGGCGCCCAACCAGTGTCGATCCCAATCGAAACTTCCCGGATCGCTTCCTGGGCCGCTTTCCCTTCGGCCGGCCGTGGTGGCCGGAGACCGAAGCAATGATGGCCTTCGCGGCGAACCACACGATCGTTCTGTCCGCCAATCTCCACGGCGGTGCGGAACTCGTGAACTATCCCTGGGATTCCGACTGCGAACGCCATCCTGATGACGCCTGGTTTCGGGACCTGAGCCTCGCCTGGGCTCAGTCTGCACAGGAAAATGGACCCACCGGATACCTTGACGACTGTAAACCACCACGCTGCAGCAACGCCCCATGCATCCCTGGGGTCACCAACGGCGCCGATTGGTATCAGATCAACGGCGGACGTCAAGACTACATGACCTTCTTTCGGGGGGGCCGGGAAGTGACGGTGGAACTCTCAAGTGAAAAGCTCCTGTCGACCAGTCGACTCGAGGAACTGTGGCAGGCCAACCGCCGGGCCGTCCTTGATTTTATCGGCGCGGCACAGATTGGAATCCACGGAACGGTGACGGACTTTTCCGGCCGTCCTCTCTCCGCAACGGTGGTGCTGCTGAACCACGACACGAGCCAATCGCGTTCATGGGTCAGAACCGACCCGGATGCAGGGGATTTTCACCGCCTGACCCTTCCAGGCGTCTATGATGTGGCCATCTCAGCCGCCGGCCGCAAAACGATCGTCCTCGACAACATCATTGTCTCGGTCGAGAATCCATCGACTTTGGTCGAAGTGCAACTTCCGATAATGCCCGATTCCGGGTCTCAAGGAGATTTTTCGGTTTGGTAAGCACGCCGAAGGAAGTCGCCGAGCAGCTCTCTGTTCGAAAACCCCCAACAAAAAAAGCGGGGAGACGTCCTTCAGGACAACCTCCCCGCCCTTTGCAATTTCAAATCGCTTAAAGGCTACTCGGTAACCTCTTCAACGACTTCTTCTACTGTGTCCACACCTTCTTCCACGGCATCCGCCATGACATCGACGACGTCGCCGCCGCCTTCAACAACCACTTCACCGGTATCTTCAACGACGTCAGCGGCTTCTTCCGTCACTTCGACGGTTACCTCGACGGCATCGTCAGCAGCATCCTGAGCCTTTTTGCAAGCTGTCAGGGGCATCGCCACCAACGCCACAAGGCACAACACCAACAGATAGGAACGATATTTCTTCATTGCTTCCTCCTCCAAAACGGTTAATGTACACGCGCCCCCGGCAATCGGGGCCATTCTCCCCTGCCACAAAGACCAGGGAATCTTAACACGACAATGCCGAATTGGCCCTAAAACCGAGAAAATGCGATCATTCCCAAATGGCGAACTCAGAAAACACTCACCCCGACATTACCGGCGGCCTCCGCCCGACCACCCGCGACCGGAAGGAGATTTCTCTCCGCTACACCTGGGACCTCACCCACATCTATACCGGCTGGAAAGAATGGGAGTCCGATCTGAACACCGTCGAGGGGTTAATGGGCTCCTATAAGGCCTTTGAAGGATCCCTTGCCGAAGGTCCCCGTCGAATTCTCGAGGCCTCGGTCCTCTCAGACCAGCTCGGTCAGCTTGCCTACAAGGTCTACCGTTACCCGGGTCTGATGCAAAATCAGGATACTCGGGAC
Organism: Thermoanaerobaculales bacterium; assembly: GCA_021107705.1. Classification (GTDB taxonomy): domain Bacteria; phylum Acidobacteriota; class Thermoanaerobaculia; order Thermoanaerobaculales; family Sulfomarinibacteraceae; genus JAIOSJ01. The sequence goes on from JAIOSJ010000240.1 coordinate 2,641, forward strand.
AATCAGGTCAAGGCCCGCCTCGATCGGGTGCAGATTCTCTTCGCCCGCTTCCACCAAGCGACGGCCTGGTATGGCCCCGAACTCCTTCGGATCCCGGAAGAGACCATGCGCCGATGGTTGGAGGAGACCCCCGCACTCGCCCCCTATCGATTCGGCATTCTCGAGACCTACCGCAAACAGAAACACGTTCTGGACGAGAATGGGGAACGCCTGCTGGCGTACGCCGAACCATTTGGCTCCACCCCTGCCGAAAGCTATTCGATGCTGGCCGACGCCGACGTGGCCTATCCCTCAGTAACGCTTGGCGACGGTTCGGAGGTCATAGCCGGTCATGCTTCCTACCAAAATGGATTGCACACTCAACGCTCGCAAGCGGATCGAGAGACCCTTTTCAAGGCTCATTTCGAGGTCTTCAACCGCACACCCAATACGTGGGCGTCCATTTACGAAGGGGTCCTGCAACGGGATTGGTTCTTGACGCAGGCTCGGGGTTACTCCACGACCCTTGGTGCACACCTCGACGGCGACAATATCCCTGTCGCTGTTGTGGAAACCCTCATTCAAACCGCCCGAGAAGGCGTCGCGCCGCTGCGCCGGTATCACGCTTTGCGTAAACGGATTCTCAGACTGGAAAAATATCGTTACTTTGACGCCTATCTGCCCTTGGTCGATGTCGATTGGCGCCTGGCCTACGACGATGTGGTCCCGTTGATTATCGACTCGGTCGCTATTTTCGGCGCCGAATACCAAGAAACCGTGCGCGAGGCATTTGCACGGCGTTGGATCGATGTGTACGAGAGTGACGGCAAACGGTCCGGCGCGTTTTCGGCGGGAGTGTACGGCATTCATCCCTACATGCTTTTGAATTATGCCGACACCTTGAACGATGCATTCACCGTTGCCCACGAGATGGGCCATACGATGCACACGGTGCTCTCCCATCAACATCAGCCCTTTGCAACCTCCGAATATACGATCTTCGTCGCAGAAGTGGCCAGCATGACGAACGAAAACCTCTTCCTTGAGTTCCTCCTGCAACGGGAAACCGACCCCGCGCGCCGGATCGCCCTGCTCCAACATGCCATTGACGACATCTGCGCGGGCTTTTATCGTCAGGCAATGTTTGCCGACTTTGAACTCCAGGCTCACCGGCTGGTTGAAAACGGAAAACCCGTCACCGCCGAAATTCTGCAGAAACTTTACCTCGAGATTCTGTACACCTTCTTCGGTGACACGCTGGATGATCAGATCTGGTACCACAACACCTGGGCGCGGATCCCTCACTTTTTTGCCTCGCCCTATTATGTTTATCAGTACGCCACGTCGAAGGCAGCAGCGACCCTCGTTCATCAATGCCTGACAACCGGCTCAGAAACCGAGCGGCACACGGCGCTGGACAGGTATCTGGCCCTCCTCAGTTCCGGCGGCAACGATCACCCTGTTGAACAGATGAAAAGGGCAGGCGTCGATTTCGGAACACCGGAACCAATGAGAGCGATGGTCGCCACCGCCGAGCGCCTCGTAGGAGAGCTCGAGAAAAGTCTTCAGCTCTCAGATTAGCCGCTGCCTTTGCTTCCAATTATCGAGGTAGCTCGAGGGTCTAGATGCCCGGCCGAAAACCCCTCGCGAAGCGAAAATTGGGAGGAGGTGCGAGATGTGCTTCCGGAAGGCCGCAGGCGTAGTCGTTCTACTTCAACGACTTATGGAAACACAGATAGGGACCCGCTCTGGGCGTCAGGCCCAGAGTGGGCGTCGCCTCATTCGCGATTTGCAGCCGTGAGGGGGTTTCCGGCCGGACCTCTAGTCTGGGAATACGTTAGAATGCGCCGCATCCCGCATCTCGACGGGTTTTTAATTGCGCGAGGACCACAGTGGAAGATTTTAACTACACCCCTTCAGTCATCGAGCCCAAATGGCAACAGCGCTGGGCGAACGCCCATGCCTTCAGGACGCCAAGCGACCCTAAAGAACTGAGATCGAAACCCAAATATTACGTTCTCGACATGTTCCCCTACCCTTCCGGAGCGGGCCTGCACGTTGGCCACCCCGAGGGCTACACCGCCACCGATGTGATCGCCAGAATGAAGCGAATGCAAGGCTTCAACGTCCTCCACCCGATGGGATGGGATGCGTTCGGTCTGCCCGGCGAGCGCGCCGCGGTCCGGGAGGGCAAACACCCGGCCGAGATCATGACGAGAAACATCGACAACTTCCGGGGGCAAATCCAGCGGCTGGGCTTCTCCTACGACTGGGAGCGCGAGGTCAACACCTCAAGCGTCGATTACTACCGCTGGACCCAGTGGATCTTCCTCAAACTCTACGAAAAGGGCCTGGCCTACATGGCGGACGAGCCGGTCAACTGGTGCCCTGCGCTGGGCACGGTGCTGGCCAACGAAGAGGTCAAGGACGGCAAATACGTCGAGACCGGCGATGTGGTTGAACGCCGTCTGATGCGCCAGTGGATGCTCAAAATCACGCTCTACGCACAAAGACTTTTGGACGATCTGGACGATCTGGACTGGCCGGAATCGGTCAAGGAGATGCAGCGCAACTGGATCGGCCGCAGCCGGGGCGCCGACGTAGTGTTTTCGATCCACGGCCACGACCGCGACTTCACCGTCTTCACCACCCGTCCCGACACCCTGTTTGGGGCAACCTACTGCGTCTTGGCGCCAGAGCACCCACTGGTGGCGGAGATCACAACCGACGAACAGCAAACCACCGTCGAGAACTACATTGCCGAAAGCGCCAATAAGAGCGATCTGGACCGTACCGACCTGGCCAAAACCAAGACCGGAGTATTCACCGGCGCCTTTGCCGTCAATCCTGTCAACGCTCAGAAGATCCCGATCTGGGTCGCAGATTACGTCCTGATGTCCTACGGCACCGGGGCCATCATGGCGGTTCCGGGCCACGACGAGCGCGATCACGAGTTCGCCCGCTCCTTTGGCCTGCCGATCATCGAGGTGGTCTCCGGCGGCTCGAAGCCGATCGAAGAAGAGGCATTCACCGACTGTAACGACGGCATCCTGGTCAACTCATCGGGTGACCAGGAGCTCGACCTCAACGGTCTCAAGGTGCCCGAGGCGGTCAACGCGACCATCGCCTGGCTCGGGGAAAGGAGCCTGGGCTCCGAAAAGATTCAGTACCGCCTGCGCGACTGGCTCTTTTCCCGGCAACGCTACTGGGGCGAGCCCTTCCCCATCGTCCACACCGACGACGGCGAAGTCGTTCCACTGCCCGAAGACGCCCTCCCGATCGCACTCCCCTCAATCGATCAGTACCGACCGACCGAAGACGGCCAACCTCCACTGGCCCGCGCGGGCGATGACTGGCTGCACGTCACGCTTCCGGACGGCCGAACTGGGACCCGCGAGACCAACACCATGCCCCAGTGGGCCGGCTCGTGCTGGTACTACCTTCGCTATCTGGATCCAACCAACGATGGCGAGGCATGGTCCGAAGAAGCCGAAAACTACTGGATGCCGGTCGATCTCTACGTCGGCGGCGTCGAGCACGCCGTCTTGCACCTGCTCTACGTGCGTTTCTGGCACAAGGTGCTCTTCGACTGCGGCCTGGTCCACACCAAGGAACCGTTTCAGAAACTGTTCAACCAGGGCATGATCCTGGCGTACTCCTACCGTGACAAGGCGGGTAAGTACTACCATCCCGACGAGGTTGAGGAGAAAGACGGCCGGTTTTTCGCTTGTGAAACCGGTGTTCAGGTCGACGGCCAGATTGAGAAGATGTCCAAGTCCAAGCTCAACGTCGTCAACCCCGACGACGTAATCAACCAGTACGGGGCCGACGCCATGCGCCTCTACGAGCTGTTCATGGGGCCCCTCGAAGTCCAAAAACCCTGGCAGATGAAGGGCGTGGAAGGAGTCAACCGCTTCCTCCATCGGGTGTGGCGTCTGGTGGTCGACGACAGAACCGGCGAGCTCAACTCAAAGATCACGAACGATCCGGCCGCCTCGAACGATCGTCTCAACCGCGTCCTCCACAAGAGCCTCAAAAAGGTCTGTTCCGACACAGAGTCCCTACAGATGAACACCGCCATCGCTCAAATGATGATCTTCGTCAACGAGGCAACGACAGCCGAGACCCTGCCGAGAGAGATCCTGTCGGCCTTTTTGCGGGTGCTGGGTCCCTACGCCCCCCACCTGTGCGAGGAGCTGTGGTCGCGACTTGGTGGTGAGGGCCTGATTGCCCACGCCCCCTGGCCGATCCACGACGAAGCGCTGTGCCAGGATGATCTGATCCCGATCGTCATCCAGGTCAACGGCAAGAAGCGCGAGGAACTCCAGGTCCCCAAGGACACGGCCAAGGAGGACCTTGAAAGGCTGGCACTGGGCTCCGATAAGGTCCTCAAGTACATGGAGGGTAAAGAGCCACGGCGCGTCATCGTCGTCCCCGGACGGCTGGTCAACATTGTGGTGTAGGAGCGATCAGGAATTGGAAAGGAGCTCCGACATCAGTTTTCTTGGGATTTCGAAGAATCGGTGGCTGACGGCCCTACCGGCGATCACCGTGATCCTGGCGGCGGCCCTCGGCTCCGCCTCTGACCTCGAAGAGCTGCTGGCTCGGGAAGGCAAGACCCGTCTTCTGTCCGGAAATCACGTCGAACTCCTCTTCAACGGCCCCACAGCCTTCGAACGGCGATTGGACCTTGTCCGCTCAGCCCAACACCACCTCCTGATTTCCAGCTTCATCTGGAGGCGGGACGACTACGGTCTCCGCATGCTGAACGCCGTCGCTCAGCAGATCCGTGCCATAGCAGCCGACGGCGGCCGCCTGGAAGTCCTCGTCATCCTCGACGACGGTACGCCCCATGCGTCCGATGACTTCTGGAGTTCGGTACAAAAACGCCTCCGTGCGGCCGGGGCACAGGTCCGCTACTTCAACCCTCCCCGCTGGGGTCTTGTGCCGGTCTACGGCGCGCGACTGCATGACAAGATCGTGATCGCCGACGGCCGAGCGGCGATCGTCGGCGGCCGCAACTACTCCGATCACTATTTCGTCGAATCCGGTCCTTTGGTGTGGTTCGACGCGGATATTCTAGTCGAAGGCCCTGCTGTCGAGGATCTCCAGATGCACTGGCTGAAGTCCTGGGCCGTCCTGGGCCGCATGCGCAGCGTCAAGCGCTTCTTGGCGCCGCCCGAACAAATCCTCGGCCGGATCCGGTCCTTTTGGCGAACAGGTTCCTTCCCCGACGGTTCGTCACCCCTGGATGCCTTCGCTGACCGCGCATGGTTTCCCCAGCACAACAGGGTCGGAGACATTGAGGCGGCGATTCTTTACGACAACCCCCTGGTCTGGGACCAGGCTCCAACCATGGACGTTGTAATTGCCCTGGTCGAAAATGCCCGGGTCGAGATCGACTTTATGACGCCCTTCCCCAACTTCCCACCTCGACTGATCGACGCAGTCACGGCCGCCGTGAAGCGTGGCGTTCGAGTTCGCGTTTTGACTAACTCCGAGTCCAGGGCAGTTCGCAGAGGCATCCACTGGCGCAGCCTCCTGCCTTCGATCGTCACCCTGGGCGAGGTCGGGGTCGAGGTCTGGGGTTGGACGGCGGGAAACGACGATGCGGCATCGACCCAAGAGCTGAAGAGCTGCGACCCGTCGCAAAAACCCTTCACCGGCCTCCACGGCAAACTCTTCCAAGTGGATGGCCGGATCGGCATCGTAACGGCCTCCAACTTCAACATCCGCTCCACTTGGTACAACACCGAGGCCGGCGTCCTGGTCGCCGACCCGAGCGTTGCTGACCAGATCCGCTCCCTCATCGATCGACTGACCGGTGCGACCCCACTAACCCTCGAATGCCACGACGGCTTGGCGTTCACTTTGGACGAACCCTCCCTCTTCTTTGACGCCGACCAGCGGGACAGAATCAGGCGGGAATTGGGTGATTCGACCGCCAGAATCGAAGCCTACGGACCAGCTTTCTGATGCCCTTTCGAATCGTCGGGCTTATTTTGTTTCTGCTGACCTTCGTGTCTGCAGGCTTTGGCCAGGAACGCCTCGACATAACCCAGTGGCACGAAGAGCACCCCGTTGCCCAGGAGGATGAGAACCAGGATCGGCGCCTTCGGCTTGGCCTCTACCCCCGACTCGGCGCCGTCGTCGGCGTTCCCAACGGGCTTGCCGGCGCCTTTCAGGTCTCCCTCTCCCTTCAACGTCCCCAAAGCTACAGCCTGTACGTGGGAGCGGGCTACGAGTACGGCGCTGTCATCGAGGGCGGCAATCTGACGCTCGGGTGGGGCGGGGTTCGCGAAGCGCCGGCCGCAGTACGACAGCACGGCTTTTCCGGGGCCTTTCTTCGCTACCGCACCTGGGATTCCGACGAACACGGTCGACACCACGGTCTGTCCGTCGGAGTGGAATCCGGCCTGGGCGCCCTCGGTCTGATGATGGAGCTGGGAGTGGCTCGTTCGGACCGAAATCACTGGATCCCGGTTGCCCGCCTGAGCATCAGCGTGGGTCATGCTTGGCTGTGGAAGAAATAGCTAGGCTGACAACTCAAAACTAGAGTTGCTCAATCCCTCACTTGACCTTGGTCAAGGCAATAGTGTCACAATAGAGTCACGATATTTGAGCCTATTAAAGGGGGAGTTCATCATGAGGAAAATTCTATTGTTCGTTGCGGTCGCGGCAATCATCGTCGGTTCGGCCCTTCCGGTTCTGGCGGTGTCTTCGGCTTGTGAAGACTGCCATGCCACCATCACGCCGCTGATGGTCGAGGATTTCAACCGCGGCGTCATGTCGAAGACAATGACCTGTGCCGACTGCCACGGTGAGGAACACACCTCGGCCGATGACGTCGAGAAGGCCAAACTCCCGACCATCGCCACCTGCCAGGCATGCCATGAGGAGCAACCCGAGCAGTACCTTGCCGGCAAGCATGCCAAGGGTCTCCTTGCCATCGAGGTGCTGCCCTTCACTCACGGCCAGCCCGACGCCTACATCGAGGGTCAGAAAGGTTGCGGCGGTTGCCACACCCTGGGAATGCTCGACGAGTCAGCAAGGGAAAGCGAAGGCCGCCAGTACCACAAGTACGGAATGGACTGCCAGAACTGCCACACCCGCCACGCCTTCTCCAAGGCCGAGGCCCAAGAGCCTGAGGCATGCAGGACCTGCCACATGGGCTTCGACCACCCGCAGTGGGAGATGTGGTCTTCGTCCAAGCATGGTGTTGCCTATTTGTTGGACCGGGAAGCCCACCGCGGCCCCACGTGCCAGGACTGCCACATGGCTGAGGGCGACCATCGGGTGCGCACCCCATGGGGTTTCCTCGGAGTACGGCTCCCTGAAGAAGACGAAGAGTGGATGGGCTACAGGGCCACGATCCTGATGGGTCTGGGCGTGCTCGATGCTGAAGGCCAACCGACGCCGCTTCTCGATGTTGTCGTAGCCGGCGACCTGGCCCGTCTCGATGCCGAAAGCTTCAACGCCGAGCGCAAACGCATCACCGACGTCTGCGCCAAGTGCCACTCACCCAGCTACGTCGATGCCAACATCGCCAATGCCGACAAGATGCTCAAAGAGGCCGACAAGCTCTTCGCAGAGGCGATCACCATCATCATGAATCTGCGCAAGGACGGCGTTATTACTGTTAAAGAAGGTGACGGCGTTTACCCGCAGCTTCTGTCCTTTTATGAGGTCGACACCAAGGTCGAACAGATCCTCTACGAGATGTTCATGGACCACCGCATGAAGACCTTCATGGGCGCCTTCCACATCAACCCGGACTACACCACCTGGTACGGCTACGCCAAGATGAAGAAGGACCTGGTCGAGATCAAAGAACTCGACCACCACATGCGAGCCGCCTTCGAAGCCGAGAAGACATCCTGATCGGTTTCCGGCACCAACTCAAACACCCCGCTTCGGCGGGGTGTTTTTTCAGTACCGTTTCCGGACGACGGACCTCAGCCCGCACCTTTCTCGCCGGCTCCTACCAAAGAACCTCAATGTCGTACTGCGACAACTTTGAGTCCGCCGACAGGACAGGCAGCCTCTCACCTTGCGCCTGCGCAACCAGCATCCTGTCGAATGGATCCCGATGGTGTAACGGAAGATCGCTGAGACGGGCACAGTGGTCGTGAGTGATCGGCAGGGGCTCCACACCCTGACCAGTGACGATATCGGCAAAGAGCTGCTGCAGGGGGCGCCCGATAGTAAGCTTGCCGACACTAACCTTGACCGCGATCTCCCATGAGCTCGCCAGACTCCAGATCAGACGGTTCCGCCCATCACTGATGATCTCCCGAGCCAGGGGGGATAACCGCCGGTCATTTGCAAGCCACCAAAACATTGAATGTGTATCCAACAGCACTTTCATGGCTCGACCGGCGCCATCCATTCCTCAGGAATCTCATCGTCAAAGCCTTCGTCCATACTGATACAGCCTTCCCATCCTCCACCGACCCTCCGGTGTGGAATCTGGTTTACCGGTACCAGTCGAGCAACCGGTTGGCCATACCTGGAAATCACGATTTTCTCGCCGGCCGTCACTCGGGCCAGGAGTCGTGACAGATGGGTCTTTGCCTCTTGAACGTTGACTGTGTCCATTCTGAAATTATAAACCAGACCACTGGTCTGGTCAACTTATCAAATATGACGAAGATTCAAACTCAGAGGAGGGAAAAATTCCGAAACAAGCTCATAACCTCTGGCACTCTCGGGGAGATTCTACAACATCGACCCGGCCGGCCCAACGCAATGGTGATAAGGTGATTCGTCAAATCCAGACGGCGGTGCGACTCTTCGAGCGCCGCAGGCGCCTACCAAGCCGCACCGCCAATTCATCTTCGGCCGGATGCTCTCCGGCACAGGATGAGCGCCTGGACATGGCCTATGCGACGCGGACCAGGACAGCTTGAGCCCTGCGGCCCTTGGCGCTGAGGTCACAGGGATCGACATCAGTGACGAGGCAATCAACTCTTGCCTACACCAGCTCCATTTCCCGGCAGAAGGTGGCGAAGGGAAGAACTCTGACGCCGGCTTTTTCATAGTCTGCATGTCCCATGTGGACCTGAAAAAAGCGGGGTATCGGGGTGCGCTCGGCAAAATAGGGTATCGCTTTGCTGATATTGCGCTCTCCTACCTTGCACTCAACGGCGAAGAGAGGCTTCGAATCCTTCAAAACCACGAAGTCCACTTCACGGCTATCGGTGTCGCGGATGTAGCGCAGATCCATGGCCCAACCCTCGGTATCCTCGACGAGATGGCAGTACTTCAGGAGATGACTCGCCACGAGATTCTCGAAACGGGCGCCCCGATCCTGAACAAGGGACCAGTCCCACAGGTAGAGTTTCTGTTCTTTCTTGACCGCACGAATTTTCTTCGTGCCGAACGGAGGGATCCTGAAGCAGAAGTAAAGGCGTTCGAAGATCGTCAGCCAGCGCTCGGCAGTCTCATGCGCAACTTCCAAGATGTCCCGCAGGTTCTTGACCGAAATTGGCGCCCCGACCCGCACGGGCAGTTCCGCCGCGAGGAGTTCCAGCAGGCTGATCTCGCGAACGTTTTCCAGATTCCTGAGATCGTCGTAAATCACCCGCTGCGTCCGCTCCCGTTGCCACCGTCGCCAAAACCTCGCATCTCCCCGAAACAGCGGCTCCGGAAATCCTCCCATTTCAAACAGAAGGTCCAGTGCCTCGCGCCCACACTCAGGATCAAGTTCAGGCAGGCTAAAGGGATGAAGACGGTGATAGTGGTATCGCCCCTGAAGGGAGTCCCCCCCTCGCCGGTAATAATCCAGACGAGCGGAGCCCACCACCAAAAAAGACCTTTCACCACGCTGCATATCGAAAAAACCCTTGACGAGATTCCGCCAACGAGCAAACTTGTGAATCTCATCCAGAACAACCAAGGGCTGATCAGGAGGCAACTCGCCCCGCATCAACGAGGCTCGAGAACGAACGTCATCCCAGTTGAGGTAGGCGGGATTGCGCACCGTGGGTTCGCTCAATAAACTCAGCGCAAAGGTGGTCTTGCCAACCTGGCGAGGCCCACCGACAAAGACCATGCGCTCCAAAAGATCCTCCAGCACTGATTGTCTGATGTATCGCGCGTGTATGGAAGTGGTCATGACACTTTCAGTGTAACCCGACTTTACTCATGAGTAAAGTCTGATGGAATCGATTTTACTCATGGCCCATTTTTGTCCCCTTTGTGGCTGTTTTTGCCTCGCATACGGGTTCCCGGCAACCTGCTGTAGCCGACCTTCTGATCGATCGCTACGTCGATTCGTGGTAAAACTCTCTGAATGAATGAACTCACCGTTCTCTGTGCAACTGCAGCCACGGTCGGCATCGTCCACACGGTGCTCGGGCCGGACCACTATCTGCCCTTCGTCGCCATGGCACGGGCTCGACAATGGTCGATGCCCAAGACCGCGACGATTACGGCCCTCTGCGGGATCGGCCACGTCCTGGGGTCCGTCGTCCTGGGTTTTCTTGGCATCGGACTGGGGGTAGCCATCAGTCGCCTGGAAGGCTTCGAGGCCATTCGCGGCGACGTCGCCGCCTGGATGCTCGTGGCCTTCGGTCTGGCCTACACGGTGTGGGGCATCCGACGCGCCCTTCGAAACCGACCCCACACGCACAGCCACGTTCATACCAACGGCACCGAGCACTCTCACGAACATGGACACACCTCGGACCACGTCCATCCTCACCAGTCGTCCAAGGCTTCGATCACACCCTGGGTGCTGTTCACAATCTTTCTCTTCGGACCCTGTGAGCCCCTGATCCCGATCCTGATGTACCCGGCGGCGACCCACAACACCGGGGCCGTCGCCCTGGTGGCGGTGATCTTTGCCGTTGCGACGATCGGCACGATGCTGATCATGGTGATGGCTCTCAACGCGGGCGCCGAGCGGCTGCAGACCTCAGGTCTCGAACGCTGGGCCCACGCCCTCGCAGGAGCAACCGTACTCGCCTGTGGCCTGGCGATTCACCTGGGGCTGTAGGAAGAACTGTCAGCTATCAACGAGGGCGCCCGCCAAGACCTTGATCTTCGAACGAACCCGAATGGACACCACTGGGCTGTCCGCTACCTTAGCCCCCATTTCTCACCAAGGTTCGTTGCGAGGGCGGTCAGGTGCAGTGCCCAGTTGAGTTTTCGACCTGAGGGACGCGGAGTCGTACTCGATAGTCCGTCGAGCATCCCGATGCGAGAAAACGC
>JAIOSJ010000058.1 GCA_021107705.1 Thermoanaerobaculales bacterium
CAAATACACCGCAACCTATTCCGTTACAGTTATTTAGCCCTTGATCGCCCGGGGAACTTCAGTCTAGCCCAGGATTTCTAGGAGGCTTTTGCCGTATTTCCGCAGGATGGTCGGTCCGATTCCCGCGACGTCGAGAAGCTCCTCCTCATCGGAGGGTCGGGCTCGGACCAGGGCCTCAAGGGTGCGGTCGGTGAGGATGCGGAAGGCAGGAACCCGCCGTCGTCTGGCTTCGCCCAGGCGCCACTTACGGAGGCCGGCGATCATCTCCTCCTGCTCACCGCTGAGCACGGTCTTGACGGATGCTTGGGCCACCTTGCCTGTTCGGGGGGACTTCTTCTTCGAACGGGCCCGGGAGAGAACCTCAGCCACCACTTGAACCCCGGTAGGGTCGGGCGATCCGGCCAGTTTTGCGGTTCGCGTGAGCCCCGCGCGTTGGAAGCGTATCTCCCTGCCGTCCGTGGTGAAGCTGTCGGACCAGATTTCTACGAAATCCTCCCTCACGAGAGCATCCATGATGCGTTCGAAGTCTTTACGTGCGAGACCGCGGTTTTCGGCCGTTTCGCGAAAGAGCTGCCCGATGGTTCGACCCGAGTTGTTGCCCAGAAGATCGACGATCCCCGTCATGATCTCAGCCTCGGCTGGGGTCGGGTCCCGGTAGCGTCTCAGAAGGCAATCGGCCGGCACACAGTGGTCACAGATCTTGCAGTCGCGCCCGTGATCCTCGCGATCGCCGAAATGCCGGACCAGTGCGGTCATGCGGCATCCTCGGCCTCCGCCATAGCTGCAGATTTCTTCCAATTGCGCCATTCTGTGCTCACGCTGTTGGGTGTAGGTTTTGCGCCACCCGGGATTTCCCCGAATGGCTTTCTCATCCGGGTCGACCAAGGCACCGCCATGGATCCACAGCTGGCTGAGAGCGGCCACAAGGACTTCAGGTTCCAGCCGAAGCCGCGACCCGAGGTCATCTTTGCTGATGGGTGCGGCTTTCAGCAGTTCGAAAACACGATCGAGAACGGTGGTTTCCGGATAATCGCGGCCGTGGAAGAATTCGTGGGTACGACGGTCGGCCCACGACCAGAGCAACACGGCCCGTGCGCTCTGTCCGTCCCGCCCGGCCCTGCCGATCTCCTGAAAGTAGGCTTCGATCGTTCCCGGGAGGGCGGTGTGGACGACGGTGCGGATGTCGGCCTTGTCGATGCCCATGCCGAAGGCGATCGTGGCGACGACGATCTCGAGCTTGCCACCGAAAAAGGCATCCTGGACCTTGTCCCTGGTCGATGCCGGCAATCCGGCGTGGTAGGCGGAGGCCGGCGCCAGGGTGGCGAGTTCCGCCGCAAGTTCTTCGGTCTCGCGGCGGGAGGGGCAATAGACAAGGGCAGGCCGCCGGTCCGGGTCGGCAAGGAGGGCCGCCACCATGTCTCGGCGTGAGGATGGCGGCGCCTCGACGCACTCGATCGCGAGGTTGGTGCGACGGAAGCCGCGGATAAACCGGTGGGCCGAAGGAATCCCGAGTTTCTCGACAATGTCCTTCTGCACTCGCGGGGTGGCGGTGGCGGTGAGGGCGACGATCGGCGTTGACTTGCGGCGCGGGAGTCGTTCCCCTACGAGTCGATAATCCGGCCTGAAATCATGACCCCAGTGTGAGATGCAGTGCGCCTCATCGACCGCGACCAGGTTGGGCGGACGTTCCTCAATGAGGCGTAAGAAGGAAGGAACGGCGAGGCGCTCCGGGGCGACGAAGAGAAAATCGAGTCGCCCGTCCCGCCATGCCTGCACCGTCTGATAAGCGCCCTCTCGATCGCGCCCTGAGTGAAGGCGGTCTGCGACGACCCCGGTGGAACGGAGTTTGGCGACCTGATCCTCCATGAGGGCTATCAGAGGAGAAATGACGAGGGTCGTTCCGCCACGGACCAGTCCGGGGAGTTGGTAGCAAAGGCTCTTGCCCGAACCGGTCGGCATGACGAGGAGGAGATCTTCGCCATCGATGGCGGCGCGGCAGACTTCCTCTTGATGTGGCCTGAAGGCCGGAAAGCCGAAGATCTCCGATAGGAGGAGTTGCAGGTTCTTCGTGACGAGCGGCTTCTTTTCCGGCTCTTGTCGGTTGTTGGGGATCTCCCCCGGGAAGGGTGGTGGTGGTGGCGGGGGTTGTGATTCGTGCATTTGCTGGTGGGCCGGGTCGCTGAATCAGTCGCTTCTGACGAACGGATTTGAGGTTCTTTCGCGACCGATCGTCGTGTCGGGACCATGACCGCAGACCACTCGGGTATCGTCCGGCAAGTTGTAGAGATGCTTTTTGATGGAATCTTCGAGTACGGGGAAGGAGCCGCCCCACAGATCGGTGCGACCGATCGAGCCGGCAAAGAGAACATCACCGGCGATGACGAGGTTCTCCGTCCCTCCGGAAACGACGAAACAGACGGAGCCCGGGGAGTGGCCCGGAGTGTGGCGCACTTCGAGTTCCATTTCCCCCAGGGTCAGCCGTTGTCCGTGTTCGAGCCACAGCGTCGGCGCCGGAGGAAGGTCCACCACCATGCCGTACTTCATGCCCTGCATGGGAAGGGCCTGATACAGCTCCGATTCGTCCCGATGCAATCCAACGGGTATTCCGGACTCGAGTTTGGCGCATAGATCGCGGGTTCCGCCCGCGTGGTCGAGATGGCCGTGGGTGTGGAGGACCATCGAGACCCTCAGGCATGATCGTTCAAGTCGCTCCAGAATCTGGTCGGCGTCGCCCCCTGGGTCGATCACGACGACATCGCCCGCATTTTCGTCACCCAACAGAGTGCAGTTCGCCTGGATCGGACCTACAGGAAAGACATCGAGAAACATTGGG
>JAIOSJ010000136.1 GCA_021107705.1 Thermoanaerobaculales bacterium
CCGCCAATCGCATCTCTTAAGTTAAGTTTGATAAAAGGTTAACGCGACATATGACGTTAAGTCAAGGCATGGGAAAATCTCGGGCGCACGTCAGATTTGGAAAAGGAAAAGGCGCCTGTCCCTGCCGTCTGACGCGGCCCCTGCCCACTGTCGCTGGATTTCGATTCCACGGGGTCAGGTATGATGCTCGTCGAAACAGGGAGGAAAAAATCATGCAATCTCACATTGGGCGAGTTGTTCGGGTAACGGCATTGGTCGCGGTGATGTTTTTGGTGGTTGCTCCGGCATCGGCCGGCAATCTCAAGATCTTCGGTGCGTACCTGGACAGTGGCGACGTCGGGTCCTTTGGGGGCGCCGGCGCCCGTTATGCCTCCAGCGACACCTTGGGCTGGGAGATCGGCGTCACGGGTTATCTCGAAAGCGACGAAATTGACTTCGGCGAGTTGGACATCGACAGCGACAGTATCGACACCATCGCCTGGGATCTCGGCGCCCGCGTCAGCATCAGTGAACTCTTCTTTTTCAGTGTCGGCGTGTCTTATTTCCAGTTCGACGCGGATTACGGACACGTCGAGGACGAGTGGGGCTATTACGGCACCCTCGGCGCGACGATGGGCGGCAAGACTTTCCGGTTCTTCATCGAGGGCATGTACCGGGACATCGAAGCGACGATCGAGTACCGGGATTTTGACATCGTCGAAGATGCAGTGGCCCTCGACATCGGCGGTTTCGGTATCAATGCCGGCCTGGAGTGGCGTTTCTGACAAAGGAGAGATTCATGCCCAAACTCTTCAAGACCGACATTGAATTTGAGGCCGACATCAAGGTGTTCGTGACGGACATTCGTTCGGACGCCGATCTCGTGGTCTTCGAGACCACCAGTGAATGGGAAGCCACCGAAGGACCGATCTGGTTTTTCACGGACATTCGGAGCGAGGCCGACAAGGTCGTTTTCTTCACGGACGGACAGTGGGATGCTGACATCGTGATCTTCAAAACCGACATCCAGCCCGAAGCTGAGTGGCTCAATACCGGTAAATCCGACCTCCTGTGAGGTCCTGATCAAAGCAGCGATCTTCGATCTCGACGGCCTCCTGGTGGACTCCGAGCCGCTGTGGCGGCGGGCAGAACGGGAGGTTTTCGCCGGAGTCGGCCTTGAGCTGAGTGACGATGATTGTCGAAGCACCATGGGGATGCGTTGTGATGCGGTGGTTGCCCTCTGGTATCGAAGGCGTCCCTGGCCGGAGGTCTCTCCGGCCGAGGTTCAAAATCGGATCGAGGCCCGGGTCCTGACCTTGATGCGGACTGAGGGTGAGGCGATGCCGGAGGTCGAACACGCCCTCGATAAGGTGGAAGGTATCGGTCTCGAATTGGCGGTGGCCTCATCGTCCAGTCCCCAGCTGATTGACGGGGCGCTGGAACGGCTCGGGATCCTCAGCCGGTTTCTAGCTCGGTGTTCCGCCTTTGACGAACGGCACGGCAAACCCGATCCGGCTGTCTTTTTGACGGCGGCGAGGTGCCTGGGTGTCGAACCGCGGGCATGTCTGGCCTTTGAAGACTCGCCGCCGGGAGTGCAGAGCGCACGTCGAGCCGGCATGTCTGTCATCGCCGTGCCGGATCCGGAACACCGCCACGACCTTGGTTTCAAAGAGGCGAATCTGGTCCTCGACACCCTGTTGGACCTCCGCCCCGAACACCTGCATTGCCTCGGAGACGCCTGAACACCGGTGCCGGCAGGGGACCGCGACTGATCAAGTCCTACCCCGCACTTCTCGCCAATGATCTACTGCGACGCCTGAACACCTACACATTCCAGTCCGAAGGAACGGGTTCCAACCCCAAGATCACACCAGGGACGTAATAGTCCGCTCGAGTTCGCTCCGCGGCACCAGAGAGAGAACCTCGACGGTGTCGGACCCAAGGCGAAACAGAATGCGGTATTTGAGCCCCACTCTGGCTCGCCATAGAGTGCGATCCAGCTTGATTCGGCAGGCATCGGAGAAGGCCTGCGGATCGCCGGAGCACAGACCACCCACCAGGCGCATCGCCGACCTTGCGACTCGTTTCGGCGACGACTCGAGATCAGACCGGAAACGGGGGCCGAACTCGACGAGTCGTAAGGGATGCGACTGCATGCTCTCGGCCGGCAGGAGCAGGCCCAGCTCCCGAGCCCCATCATCTTCCTCCACGACCGTCGCCTCGGGAATACCCTCGCTTCGCAGATCCTCCATTTCGCCGCGCATGTTCTCGACCGCCCGTCGTAACTCATTGCGCTCGGAATGGCGTTGTTTGAGGTCAGTCTTGACCGTTGCCAGACGGCGTCGCAGCTCTCGGATCTCCGGATCGACGTCCGGCATTGGCTCGACACTGATCGTCGGCGCCGCGTGCTCGACGGCTTGGGGCTCAGACCGCCGCGCTTTGATCTCGTGGTTCAGTCGCGCCAACTGCGCGCGCAGTCCGGCAATCTCTTTGTCCTGCTCGTCAAGGTTCTTCTGTTTCGCGACCAGGCCACTGCGAAGCTGGGCCGAATCAGCCCTGTCCTCGGACCTCGCCAGCAGCGTATCGGAAATCTCCTCGATCGGATCCGACGGCGAGAGATTCAGCCGGTCGCGGGCCTTGAGGAGGTTTTCGAGGAGCACCTCGCCCTCGAAAAGATCGGTAATCGGTATCACGCCGCGCGCGACCAGCACGCCAAGTCCCGGGCAACCGCAGTCCAAAAGTGCGTGCGCCAGGTCTACCGGCGCCCCATGGGCATCACGAAGTGCTCGCTGGGCATCGTCCTCCACAGCCCTCAACATCGGTCCCGGCTGGTCCCCGTTAATCGCCAGCCGCGCCGCGAGGCTCAGATCGTCTACGGGCTCGGAATCAGCTGGACGCATGGCCATCAAATTTCGAACGAGTTCGGACTCTCCGTCCATCGCCGCCATTTCGACTGCATTCAGATGGAGGTCTGCGAGATCGGGAGACCATCCGATCGCCTCAAACAACCTAAACACTGCCCGATGCTCATGAGTGGTAAGCAGTTGGTTGAGCAGCATTGGAACCAGATCGGCTGGGATCTCGTTGGGGTCCAACCGCGTCAACTCATGTCTGTCCATGGCCCACAGTCGTTCCCGGTTCAGGTGCTGTTTAGGTTTTTTCCGCATCTCATCTCGAGTGACGCCGGCAACCTCGGACGGGTTACTCAACCTCTTCTGATCGTTTGCGTAGCAACACTTCTTGTACTTCCTGCCGCTGCCACAGGGGCAAGGCTCGTTGCGCCCGACCCTGGCCACAGCTCGACGAACGGTGAATCCGCTGTGGACCAACGGTGGCGGTTCCTGGGGAACGCTGTCCAAAACGGGCTCGGTCATGACCGACGCCAACGATTTGCGAGTTGTTTCCGTTGATGCCGCGATGACGCTGCCGGGCCGGCCGCCGAGAACCTCCCACAGACCATCGTCATCGATCTCCTGCGCGATGCAGAGAAGAAACATGAATTCATCGGGCGATCCCGGCCGCCGTCCGAGCAAACGTGCCTCAGTGATGATCCCGGTCGGCAACTCAAGCCCTCGCTGCCGACACCACAGCGCGGCCAACATCAGAGCTTGCGTAGCCTGGCCAAAATCCAAGTGTCCGCCGTGGACGACCTCGAGAATCACGTCAACCGGATTCCCGCGGAGGTGACCAACGGCGATTGCCAAGGAGAGAGGATCACGAGTCAGGGCCAGACCATTGCGCAGGATCGAGGCATCGATCTCATGACCCACCGCCAACGCGGCGAGCAACAGTGATGTGAATGCCTCGCGGTCGCCGGCTTCGATCGCCGTCTCGAGCACCGCGACGACCTCGTCCGCCGAGGCCGGCAAGTGGCGCCCCAGATCGCTGAGTCCGCTCGCGCACAC
>JAIOSJ010000313.1 GCA_021107705.1 Thermoanaerobaculales bacterium
ATCCCTGAGCCGCCGACGCCCACACCAGGGCAATGAATCCCTCTGCGATCATCGCCCCGTAAAACACCGGGCGCATCGAGCGCTCACTCTTCAGGCACCGCGCCATCAGCGGGCTCTGAGTGGCGTGGAAACCGCTGACGGCGCCGCAGCTGACGGTGATGAAGATGATCGGCCAGGTGGCCAGACCCCCGGGGTGGAGGTTCGCGAGGGTGAACTCGGGCAGGGGCATCTGACCCCTGAGGATTGCGAAGCTCAAGCCCCCAACCATCACCAGTAGCGCCAACGCCAAGAAGGGGTAGAGGCGACCGATGACGGCGTCGATGGGCAATAGGGTCGCCACCACGTAGTAGGCGAAGATGACCACCATCACGACCCAGAGCCACATCGGGTGACCGGCAAAATTCGAGGTCAACCACGCGGCCGCACCGGGGCCCAGCCATCCACCAACGGTGTCGGCCGGCAGCAGTTGCACGATCAGCATGGCCGGCCCCTTTACGAAAACCGCGCCCACCAAGATCATCAACACCATGATGAAGGCGGTAGCGACATGGCGCGCGCCCTGCCCCAGGTAGTGCCCGATGAGGTCGGGCAGACCGGCGCCGTTGTTTCGGATCGACATGACGCCGGACAGGAAGTCGTGGACCGCACCACCCAAAATGGCGCCGAAGACGACCCACAAAAACACCTGAGGGCCCCAAAGCGCCCCCATGATCGGCCCAAACACCGGTCCGAGTCCGGCGATGTTCAAGAGCTGGATCAGGTACACACGCCAAGTGGGCATGGCCACAAAGTCCAAGCCGTCTGCCAACACGATGGCCGGGGTGGCACGGTCGGGATCGGGACGCACTGCCTGCTCGGCGATACGCCCGTACACGGTGTAGCCGAGAACCAGCAGAACACAACCGACGAGAAACACCGTCATTGGGCAGACCTCCGCAGTGAGTCTATTTCATGGCCCTCTGCTTGGTCAAAACCTCGGCATATTGATTCCTGTTGGGTCAGGGTGTTCCCCTTTCGCAGTGCCTCCGCTATCCTTCCCCCCCATGATTACGCTCACCGGACTCGCAAAACACTTTGGGGCACAAGCCCTGTTCGAGAATGTCAGTCTTCAGCTCGACCCGGGAAACCGGTATGGGCTCGTTGGAGCGAACGGCTCAGGAAAGTCCACCCTGCTGAAGATCATGACTGGAGAGGAAGAGGCCAGCGAAGGCATGGTCGCCATGCCTCGAACCCTGACGCTCGGGGTCTTGAAACAGGATCATTTCCAATACGAGGACGCTCCGATTCTCCACGTAACAATGATGGGGCACGAAAAGCTGTGGCAGGCCCTGAGCGAGAAGGAAGAGATTCTGGCGGCCGAAAATTTTGACGCCGAACGATACGGTGACCTCGAAGACTACATCCTCAGCCAGGACGGCTATTCCTTCGAGGCCCGATGTGCAGAGATCCTGGAAGGATTGGGAATCGCCACCGAACAGCACAACGAAAATCTCTCGATCTTGTCGGGCGGCTTCAAGCTTCGGGTTCTTCTCGCCCAGACCTTGGCGGCAAACCCCGGCTGTCTCTTGTTGGACGAGCCGACGAACCACCTGGACATCCTCTCGATCAGATGGTTGGAAAAATTCCTGGTGGATTTCCCCGGGTGCGCTGTCGTCATTTCTCACGATCACCGGTTTCTGAACACCATCTGCACCCACATTTTGGATGTCGATTACGAGACCGTAACCCTCTACACCGGCAACTACCACCGATTCGAAAGGGCCAAGCTCGAAGAGCGAAATCGGAAAGAGATGGAGATCGCCAAACGCGAGAAACAGATCTCCCAGAACCAGGCGTTCGTCGAACGATTTCGTGCCAAAGCAACGAAGGCCCGACAAGCACAAAGCAAGCTCAAGGCTATCGAGAGAATCGACCTGGTAAAACTTCCGCCCTCATCGAGACGCTATCCGAAATTTTCCTTTGCCCAACGCCGACCCAGCGGGAAAACTGTTCTCGAGGTCGAGAACCTCCACAAGGCGTTCGGCGAGAATCGGGTCCTGCAAGGGGTGGATCTCTTCGTTCGGAGAAGCGATCGAGTTGCGATCATCGGACCGAACGGCATCGGCAAATCGACTCTGCTGAAAATCATCATGGGTGGGCTGGAAGCGGATCGGGGCGACACTCTATGGGGACATGAAACCCACCACGGTTACTTCGCCCAGGATCACAAAGACATCCTTGGCGGAAAGACAGGGACTGTCGAGGCTTTCCTCGGCGCCGCCTGCCCAGGTAAGGACACCGGGTGGGTTCGGGGGCAGCTCGGAAGAGTACTTTTTTCGAAGGAGGAGGTGGAGAAGAAGCTCCCGGCCCTGTCCGGTGGTGAGGCAGCGCGCCTGGTCTTTGCCCGCCTCTCGGTGGAGCAGCCGAACGTCCTGGTTCTCGACGAGCCCACAAACCACCTGGACCTGGAGGCTATTGAAGCTCTCGTCGCCGCCCTTGTGGATTTTGACGGCACAATTCTCTTCGTCTCACACGATCGCTGGTTCATTTCTCAGCTCGCGACACGAATTGTCGAGATAACACATACCGGTATTAACGATTTTTCCGGGACATACGAGGAATACCTAGAAAAGTGCGGAGATGACCATCTCGACGCCGCAACGGTCCTGCGCAAGAACCGAGAAGAAAAACGTCGCCGGAAAAGGCCCCGAACACTTGATCCACAGCCGAAGTCCATTCAAGACTCTCAGGCATTGAAGAGACTGCTGGTAGAGAAGAGGCGTCGGCTCGAGATCGTCGAATCGGCCATCGAGCAAGCCGAGAAGGAAGTCGAAGAGATCGATTCCGCCTTCTGCGGCGCCGACTTCTATGAAGTGACTCCCAAAGAGACGATTCAGCAAATGACATCTCAGAGGACCACCCTCCAACGCAAGATCGATGACCTGAACCAGGAGTGGGAAACTGTCAGCGCGGATCTTGAGGGGCTGTCTGCATGACGGATGTGGTGCGCCGCGTGGCGCGTAATGCGGCCTGGCTTGCTGCCGGGGAAGGATCTGTGAAGGGCGCCCTTTTCCTGACTGCAGTCATCGTTGCGCACGGCGCCGGTCCTGAGGGCATGGGAACCTTCGTCATCGCCTATTCGGCCGCCCTCCTCGCCGTGTTGGTTCTCGCCGCAGGCCAGCAGGAGGTCGTGATCCGAGAGGTCGCCGCATCTCCGGAGAATGCCGACCTTCTGCTCAGAGCGGCTCGAACGGTCCAGAACCGTCTCGCCTCTTGGTTGGTTCCAACGGCGATGCTCGCTACATTTCTTGTTCACGACCAATCTCTTCGATATTCCCTCCTGGCCTTCATACCCTATTCCCTGCTTCGTGCCGTTCTCGTAACCCACGGGGCGATGTTCAAGGGTCTCGACCAAATGGACATGGAGGTGCGCGCCCGGACCATCGAGGTCGTCATCGTATTGCTGCTTCTGACGGCCTCTGTGTTTTGGTGTCTGGAGATTTGGACTGTAGGCATCGCTTTCTCCGTCGGCGCCGGTGCTGGTCTGGTGTGGTTGAGAAAAGGCAGCCGGCTACTCCGCAAGCCCGAATCGGACCCTCAAAAACAAACGAAGGATCATCAAGAGTCCTCTCAGTTCTGGCGGAACCTGCGCCTGGAGGGCCTCCCCTTTCTGGCCATTGCCGTCATGGCCCAACTCTTACTCAGGGCAGACACCTTCTTGCTGGCGATGCTCAAGGTACCCAGACCGGAGATCGGATTCTACGGCGCCGCCGGCGCCCCAGTGTGGGGGATCGTCGCTCTCCCACAGCTACTCAGTATGTCCTTCTATCCCACACTCTCCCGCCGAGCAGCTGAGAAGGGCAAGGCATGGCCGGCAGTCGTCGCAGCCTCAGCCGGCGGGATGGCCCTCGGTCTCGCCCTCGGCGTTTTTCTTTTCATTATTCGCCATCCGTTGGTCGAAATCGCGTTCGGTCCCGAATTCGAACGCGCCGTACCCCTTCTTTCCCGTTTGATTTGGATCCTGCCGGCAACCGTAACCATGACTTTTCTCGGAACGGTCCTCGCCGCCTGGCATCGGCAAAAATGGTCTCTCGGTGTCCTTTCGGCAGTTCTGATAGTATCCTTCTCCCTCAATCTGATGTGGATACCGCAA
This sequence comes from Thermoanaerobaculales bacterium, assembly GCA_021107705.1. Classification (GTDB taxonomy): domain Bacteria; phylum Acidobacteriota; class Thermoanaerobaculia; order Thermoanaerobaculales; family Sulfomarinibacteraceae; genus JAIOSJ01. The sequence continues at coordinate 4,133 of JAIOSJ010000313.1, forward strand.
CATGGACCGATCGGTGCAGCAACGGCTGCGATCTGGGCCCACTGGTTCGGAGTAATAATCCTCTTTGCCTTGACCGTTCGCCTCCTCATCGTCCCCCGCGAGACGTCATGAACAAAATCCAAGGGAAAATCGGTGTGGTCATCATCCACTACGGTCGTTCGGACCCGACTCTGCGCTGCTTGGCCTCGGTCATCGCGGACCCTTCGTCGGCAGCACGTCAAATCGTGGTCGTCGATAATTTCGGCAACCTCAAAGCCACCCAACTTGGAGAGGGCGTTACCCTCATTCGCCAAGAGGACAATCCGGGTTTTGGTGGCGGCGCCAACATTGGGGTTGAGTCATTTTCGGATAGAGACGATTTATCGGCCTACCTGATTCTCAACAACGACGTGGAACTCACCCCTGGATTCCTGGACGGGGCGGTTCTCGCTCTGAACTCGGACAGATCCGGGGCTGCGGGCGGACCGATCCGTAGCGGCATTGATCCATCGGCCCTGTGGTACGCCGGAGGCGGCATCAGGCATCTCACCGGAACTGTTCACCAAAGCCGATCCCCTTCCGATGCCGTAAAGGCCAGAGAAGTAAGGTTCATCCCCGGTACGGCTATTGCCGTCAAGGCGGCGGCATGGCACGATATCGGTGGATTTGACGAGAGTTTCTTCCTCTATAACGAAGATATCGACCTCTGCCTCCGACTTCGTCGAAAGGGATGGCGCCTCCGATTTGAACCCACGATGGCCTGTATCCATCATCTGGGGGAAACGACCGGCTCCGCCCATCGCTCGGCCCTGTACCTCGAACAGATCACCTTGACTCGACTACAACCGTTCAAACCCTGGATCTACCAGGTGTATCTCTGTTGGGTTCATTCCTTCTACAACCTGGCCAGAGTGGCAACCTTGATTGCACGCCGGGGCCGAGCTTCCCGAACCCAGGTGCAGGCTGTGTGGCGGGGACATTTCGGGGCGATGGCCGGGGTATTTGGACTCAGAAAACCGAAAAGAACCCTTTCCGAACAAAAAATGGCCGAACGAAACGGGTTCCAAGGCTAATGGTCACAGTCGAAATCGACGGCGCATATCTGCTTCCCCAACGTGCCGGGGTCGCTCGATATCCCGATCTGTGGCAGGGTATTCCAGGATAATGAATCGCTACGGGACCCGATATCTGCGGCTGGACTTTGCTGTCGCCTTTACTGTTCTTATCCCATTTTGTACTGTCGGCCTTGAATTTCGCCATAGCCTCGTGGCCCAGGCCATCGGAATTTCCTCTGTCATCCTGGCAATGGCGCCTTCGGCCCTCACCTCAGCCGGCCTTCTTGAGCGAGTACGGCAAATCCCAAGTCGATTGGCGATCGGCCTTGTTCTCTACTCCTCGGCTACGGCCCTCGGCGTTCTGATCGGCCTGGTCAACGGTCACGACCTTTATCGAGTCGCCGCTCAGGCTCTGTCAATGGGCCTTCTTCCACTGGCCGCGTTGATCGCCCTCATTGATCCGGAGGAGCCTATCCTCCACCGATTCCGAGTGGGACTGTTTGCCGGAATCATCATCGGGTGTTTGATCCAACTCGGATGGGAACTTCTCCTCTCCCTCGCCGACAAACCTCCGTCACGACTCTTCCTTCCGAACTCCGTTTCGGTTGTTGGCGCCTCTTTACTCACCCTCGCGGTGGCTCTCACCTCGGTGTACCATCGCCACGATCTGACCCGTCGACTGGCACGATTGTCGGTCGTGCTCCTGGTCATTGTCATTACGGGATCCGGTCTACGCAGTCTCTGGCTCTTGGCGCCCCTGACCGTCATCGGATCCGTCTTTTTGTGGAGGGGAAGGGATAAACGCACCCTCCTTGTCGTTTTTGGGTCAATATTACTGTTCGCCGGCATCGCCGTTTCGTCGGTCATAGGTTTCACGGTCTGGGTAAGACACCAGCATCAAGACACCTTGAATCTATCGCCCTCCGAACTGTTTTCCAACGCCGGTGAGTTCCGGAAAGGCGTGTTGGAACTTGAACTACCGGCCGGTCAGGACCTGGAACTCACGAGTTCTGAACTGAACCTTTCAAACCAGGTCCCCGGATGGATTCTCAGGATTCGTGGCCGCACCCAAAACCAACGGTCGGTCGTCGTAAATCTCTGCTTTCTCGACCGATCAGGCAAGGAACTCGGCAGGATCGCAGCTCGGGTTCGGGCGGTACAGACCAAATCCGTCACGAATGCTCAAGGAGCGACGCCTGAAGGGACTTCAGCCATCAAATTGGTTGTGGTCTCCGAAGGAGACGTCCAGGGACGGTTGTTTCTGGGAAGAATAAAATGCATACCGGTTCATTCGGCTCTTGCGACACGGCTTGCCCAGTATGCCGTCGGAACCTTTGATCGTGTGGCCTCTTTGCTGGGAACGCTCAGAACGGGAGATGTCCAACAGGATGCAACTCTCGCCTTTCGCTGGCTCGAAGCCGGCAGAATCATCGAATCCATATCCGATTCCGGGTGGATTGAGCGGCTCTTCGGTCACGGCCTTGGCGCCACGGTGCATCTTGACGTTTTCGGATATGACAATCGCGGTAATTGGGTTTACTTCGGCGATGAGAACTACCTCCACAATTGGTACCTATTCCTGGTGTTCAAGCTCGGCATCCTGGGCGCCTTCTTGGTCCTCGGCGCAGTCGCTTCGTGGTTGACATTCACAATCGGAAAACTGAGATCAGCGCACCTCATGAGTGACCGGGCGTTTCCGGCCGCAGCGACAGCCGCGTGGGTGGCCTATCTGATATGGAGCATGACGAGCCCCGAGATCCTGGATTTCCGAGTGGCGCCGCTCTGGGGTTGGTTACTGGCGGCTACCGCCGCCTCAGGGCGTGAACGGTGAAACCATCACAGTTCTCCTGCGGTATGAGACGGAAGCCCCCTTGGGACGTCGGAACGGCGCCCGACCCCTCGGGAAGAAGGACCGAGACATCTTCTACCTCAAAACCAGCGCGAAGCGTCCGGAAGTGAGCCTCGTTTTCCTCAGGTTCCATCGAGCAGGTGCTGTAGAGCAGGACACCCCCTGAAGCAACTAGTGCATAGGCCGCCTCGATGAGTTCTTCCTGCAAACGGGCCCGCTCCGAAATATCGCCGGGCCTCAGACGCCAGCGCAACTCCGGGTGTCGCCTCAAGGTGCCGGTACCGGTACATGGAGCATCAAGGAGAACAACGTCCCAGGATCCCGGTTTGAGCGCCGTTTCCGCAGCGTTCTGAACCACTCGGTGGACCCCGGATTCGACGTTGGAAAAAAGCCTGTCGGTGAGCCGAAGTCGCATCAGGTTGAGATCCGCCACCACCGCCAGAACGAATGCTCCATCTCGAACGGCTCGGGCAGCCTTTCCCCCGGGAGCCGCACACAAGTCCACCATGGTCGCGCCCTCCCGCGCAACCATAACAGCCAACCATGCAACCAATTGAGAGGCGGGGTCTTGGGCGTAGGCCCGACCTTCCGCAACGACTTGCACCAGCTCCCGCCCCTTGGAACACCATGCGTCGGGCATCCAAGAATGGGGGGTCAGCGGAACCCCTCGATCCCGAAAGGCATTCAATTCCCCCTGGTCCCGGAACCAGGCCCAAAGGGCCGCCGGCTGCTGAGCTGCCTCCATCGCCTTTCGAGCCCTGTCCTCACCAAAAACACTCACCCACCGCCGCCATAACCAATCCGGGTGCGAATTCCGAAAAGCCGGCCCACCATCGGCAAGAAGCTGTGCCACCAGCCCAGGCGCCCGACGCATAACGGCATTCACAAGGCCCGATGCCCTGGCTTTTCCAAGTCGACGAATGAGATGAACCGCTCCGTCGCCCGCAACCGCGGCAGGAATGCCGAGAACTTCGATCTCAAAGAGGCCGATACGGAGAACGGCCCGGACTTCCGGATCCAGGGTCGCACATTTCCTTCCCGCAACTTTCTCCACAGCCGCATCCAGCGGCCGCAACCACCTCAAGACACCAAGGACTCGGGTTCGCACTCCTGCCGCCGGGATTCGGCCCAGTAGTCGAGAGGCGAAGGCGCCCTTCTCGATCCTCATCAAGAGCCGAGCAGCTCGCTCCCGGTCAGCCGAGGTGCTCACCGCAACTCACCCGTTCCCCAATCAAAAATGCATCGACCGGCATCCGCCTTCGACCCTCCCGTTGTAACTCGGTGATTCGCACTGCCGTGCCGCCTCCACATCGAACAAGGATACCGTCACTTTCAACTGAGATCACCGTCCCGGGATCCTCACCGCTGGGGGAAGGCCCCTCCACCTCAAGCAGATCGAATACCTTCAATCGGTCTTCACGAAAGGTCGTGTAACTCCCCGGCCATGGAGTGAAACCGCGTAAACGGTTCACAATCTGGCGAGCAGGCCGGGACCAGTCGATCTCCCCGAACTCCCGTTGGAGCATCGGTGTGACGGTAATGCCCTGTTCCGCCTGAGGAGTCGGCTCCAACAAACCGCTCTCCAGACCGTCAAGCGTCTTGACAAGGAGGTCGCTCCCCACTTCCGCCAACCTCTTTGAAAGCCGGCCCGCGTCTTCATTCTGCTCGATGAAGACTTTCTCCTGAAGGAAAACCGGTCCCGTGTCCATGCCCTCGTCAAGAAGCATCGTACTGACACCCGTGACACAATCGCCACAGACCAACGACCACTGGATCGGCGACGGTCCCCGATGCCTTGGAAGCAGGCTCGGATGGACGTTGACCATGCCACGGGGGAGGAGCGCGAGAAGCGTGGAGGGGATGAGGCGACCGAAGGCCACCACGACCCCTACCTCTGCGCCGGTCTTCTGAATCCGCCGGACGATCTCGGGCGGCTTGAGGTTCTTGGGTTGAAAGACCTCCAGGCCGTGGCCAAGGGCCACATCGACTATCGGAGGCGAGGTCAGCACTCGCTTTCGACCAACGGGCTTGCTGGGTCTCGTAACGACCAGCAGAACCTCGTGCGAGCCGGCAACCAACCTCTCGAGGCTGGGAACAGAAAACACGGGTGTCCCGAAAAAGACGACTTTCATAGGGAGATGGTAACCCGGCTCACACCAATTGCTCGAGTCTGTATTGAATGTCGGGCATCAGAAAGGTAAACTGGGAGATCGATACATGACGGCTGTTGCTATGAATCGGTTTGCCGGCCTCATCATCGTCGTCGTTCTCGCGACAGCGACGATAGGGCCAGGGCTTGCACAAGCGGTACCGGTCGAAGGTGTGTCCGAGAAACTCGATGCGAACCTGATTTCTGACCACGATCGTCGAGACCAAGACCTGGCCGTCATCGTCCACATCACAACGGCCGGTACGCTTCTCAAGTCACACGGGTCAGTTCCTGAAGACCGCCTCCTCTCGATCGCGAGCCTCTTGGATCCAATCGTCGAGGACATCAGACGGGAAGAGGGCATGAGCGACCCTCGCCCATTTCTCCTTCAGGCGGCGATGGCCCTGAAGGTAACACCCGAGGGCCTTGACACGCTCCTCGACAGGTCTGACGTTCGGTTCGTTGAGAGGGATGACACGTGGCCGGTTCACACCGCAGAGGGCATCAGTATCATCGGAGCAGATGTTTTACAGCTTTTCGGCTTTACCGGAGATAACACAGCCATCGCGATCATCGACACCGGAATCGACCCCCACCACCCATCGTTGGGCGGAGGAGATATCCCAAATACCAAGGTCGTTCGAGGCCTCGACACCGCAGATGGAGACGACGACCCCCTTGATTGTTCGGGTCATGGAACCGCGGTTGCATCAATCGCGGCGGGGGCCTCCTTCCAATGGAGTCCGGACCGCACCTTTGCCGGAGGGGTCGCTCCTGCGGCCCGCCTCATGGCTTACAAAGCCGCCTCGGATTCAGATTGTTCAGTCCTTCTTGAAAGTGCTGTCATTGCCGCCATCGAGGATGCAGTTCTCCATCGGGAAGATGACGCCTATACGCTCGTCGCAATCAATATTTCCGGAGGTGGAGGATCTTGGAACGGGCCTTGTGACGAAGATAATCCGGCAATGGCGGCTGCCGTTCATTCCGCCACCACAAACGGCATCGCCGTCGTCACCAGTTCCGGAAACAACGGCTTGGCAAACGGCATCACCTCTCCGGCATGCCTGGAAGAGACAATCTCAGTCGGATCGGTGTGGGATCAGAAGGCAACGGCGTTCGGATCTCTTTTCTGCCTCGACGAGACCTGTTCCAGCCTCTGCAGTGACCAATTCAAGCTAGCGACTGAGGCCACCTGTTATTCCAATTCCGGGCGCATTCTGGATCTGTTGGCACCCTCCGAATACCTACGGGTCGCGGAGGCCGGGGGCCAGATCACGACTTTCGGTGGAACTTCAGGCGCCGCCCCATATGTTTCGGGGGCAATTGCTCTGCTGCATCGGGCCTTCCCCTATCTTCACCCGGCTCATCTTCGTCTCATCCTCATGGCGTCAGGCAACCTCAGAACCGGCCCCTCCGGTGCTCGTCCCATACCCTTGGTCAACGTGCTCAACGCCCTCGGGAGCGGGGATCTGACATTCGGTGATGCCATCAATTTACACATCCCCGGCGCCGGCCAACCACCACTTCGTTCCCTCACCGATATCCAAGAATGGGGGCCGGTCGGCAACGTCCGAGTCTGGATTCGCCTCAATCATCCCACACCCTCAGCCCTGATCATCAGCTTGAGCGACCCCGCCGGGAACGTCATAAGACTGTGGGACGGGCCGAAAACACCAGATGCTGCCCCAGGTCTCTTCGGCTGTTTCCCCATCGATCTCGAACCGACAGAAAGCCTCAATTCCTTCATCGGTCTCGAACGACATGGACAGTGGGAACTGACGCTCGAAAACATCGATCCGGACGGGGTTTCGGCAACCCTCCAAACCTGGGCCTTGCAGGTCACGGATCTTGAGCCGCCTTTGACTGCGTTGGAGAGTTTTGCCGCGACTGTTCCGGTCATCGCCCGGGGGCCGGGGGTTAACGACACCCTCTGGAGTACCGGGATTCGGGTCTTCAACCACTCCACCCTTGAGCCTGCCGAAATCGGTTTGTATCTCATTCAGGAAGGCCACGACGGTACAGTTGACTTCAAACGACGCCCTCTGTTTATTCCGGCCGGACACAGTCTCGATCTTGACGACGTCGTGGGTTCGACATTTAACCTCAATGCTGCAGCAGGACAGCTCTTGCTTGAAAGCAACGTCTCGGATCTCATCGTAGGGGGAAGGATCCAAACCCCCGACCCAGGCGGCGGAACCTTCGGTCAGTTTGTTGCGGGTTCTCCCCCAACCTTGCGCCCTTCGACCATGCTCCTGCACCTCTCTGAAAATTCGGATTTCCGAACCAACTTCGGCCTCTCAGAAAGTTCAGGTTCTGAGGCTACTGCCTCGATCACCCTCTTCGACGCTCACACCGGTGACAAATTGAGTGAAAATCTGCACCTTGAGGTGCCGCCTTTCTCCATCCAACGTATCGATCGACTTCTGCCGACCTCCGGCGGTCCTCCCGCGGCGGACTTCTACGCAATCGTCGAAACGAATAGCGCCGTCACCCCGTGGGCCTCAGTGGTTGACAACCGAACCGGAGATGCGGTCTTCATTCCGGGCACAAATCCGGTTGCGGCCGGAAGCTTCATGCTTCCCGTCGTTGCCCGCACCCCCGGGCATGAGGAGACTCTCTGGCGCACCGACGTCAGTATTGCTTCAACCTCGACAGAGCCTCTTTCCGTCACCCTCGAACTCCGTCGAGTCGGTGAGAACGAGTCCGAGATCCTCATCGCCACACTTCCAATCGCTCCCGGAACCGTGGCCCTCCTGGACGATGTCGTCGCAACCGTCTTCGGCCTCGAGACCGCGATCGGCTCCTTGCGAATCATCCCGGACCCGAGAGACGCCCCGATCGCTGCAGTTTCGAGGACTTACAACAAAACGGATTCGGGAACGTATGGGCAGTTCATTCCGGCCGTCAGTGAAGGCGTCACAACAGTCGGGACCATCATCCACATCGACGGATCCGCTCAATTCCGCACCAACCTCTTTCTGTGTGAGATCGGCGGCGCCCAAGTCCTGCTCGAACTCCGCCTTCGAGATCAGCAGGGCACCTTGCTCGGAGAGCCACAAATTTTTGAGTTACAACCCTTTCAGATGTTTCAGATCGTCGATGTTTTCCGAAGTTTCAACGTCCAAGCCAGGTCCAATTGCCGATTCGACCTGCGCCTCATCGACGGCGCCGGCTCCTTCACGGCTCTGGCATCCGTTGTGGACCAAACAACAGGGGACGCCATCACCGTTCCTCTCGTGGAGTAAGCCGGCTCCGGTGGGCAGAAGTCAGCTGTCGGCTCTCAGCTGTCAATTGCGCGCATAGCTGATAGCTGACGACTGAGAGCTGAGAGCCACTTATCCCTGGATTCCTTCGCTTCTCGAAGGAATCCAGGGATAAGTGACTACAGTCACGTTCTATTTCAACCTTCTCCCGTATAATCGTCCCAGCTATGGTTGTGCGTTCACTTGCCTCACTTCTCAAAATCACGGCGTCAATTCTTGGAATCGCCGTTGCGATTGTACCGACAGACGCTTTTTCCCAAAACATCACGGTATTGACCGGCACCCCGGTCACCTGCAGCAGCGACCCGACCGAAGGTCACCCGGAGTTCGTCGCGTGGTTTGTCACCGCCCCGGGGGAGCAGCCGGGGTCCAAACCAATATCGACCGATCCCAGCTTTGATCTGGTGGTCGATCGTTCCGGAGCCTGGGAGATCACCCTCGACGTCTTCTATGCCCATCTCGACGACCAGAGTTCACCATGGCGGAGCAGCACCAAAGAATTGATCATTGCTCGTTCAATCGTGGCGGACCTGGCGGTGGCCTCAGCGGAATACACCACTTCCGAGACCATCGACCTGGATGGAACCGCTTCCCAGATCGCGACCGCGGCAACCGCGCGTTTCCTGGCCAACGGATCTGAAATCTCCGGCTGTGTTTTCACCGGTGTTACCGACCCTGCGAGCCTGGTCTGCAGCGTCGCCGCGGCCGACCTCGGAGAGGGCACACATATCCTTGAACTGGAACTCGTCAACAGCGATGAGACCGACACCGATTCGGTCACCATCTCTGTTGCCGACCCGCCACCGTTCTCGGTCGATTTCACGTGGCTTCCGGTGAACCCCGACCCCGATGAGTCAACTCAATTCAATATTTCGGTCGCAACCGGATACACCATCGACGATCTCGCGACGATGAGTTGGTGGTGGGATGACGGATCCGCATGGTTCCACTCCGACTGTCCCCCGCCGTATCTCGATGACTGTTCCACCTACTCCCATAGGTTTCCCGAAGAGGATTTCTACGACGTTATTCTCGAGGTCACCACCCTCGACGGTCAAAATGGGACTGCCACCCACGAAGTCCAGGTCGGCTCTCCGCCGATACCCCCAACCGCAAACGGCACGGCTCTTCCAAACCCGGCTTCCCTTCGCCAATCGATCCTGTTCACCTTCACGGGAAGCTGTGAGGACGTCTGCACCTACAGCTGGGATTTCGGCGACGGAACCACCTCGACTTCCCGAAACGCGAACCATTTCTATACTCGACCCGGAACCAAGTCCGTCACCATCGAGGTGACAAATTCCCAGGGATCGGATTCGAAGATCTTTGATCTCCCGGTCAATTCTTGTTGGACTCCACCTGGAGTCATCAGCCAGACCGGTTCCTGCTATGGATCGGCCGTTGCCCTGACGGCGCCGACAGCCGCGGCATGGATCTGGGACACCTTCGAAACGACCCAACAGATACTCATATCCCAACCGGCTGATCACTGGGTGAATCTGGAGGAAAGCGGGAACGCGTGCTGGGCTTACCTCGATCACACCGCGATATTCGACGCCTGTAGCGGCACACCCCACGGCAATGTGGACATGGACTCGTCAGCCCTGGTCAATGCCGCAGATATTTCCGCTCTTCTGCGCGAACTGACCGACGGCGACGGCGACCTCGTGATCGACATGGGCGCCGGCGACCTCGGCGCACCCGGCGCCGACCTCGCGGGAACGACGGGGCCGGATACCGACGGCCACATCACCGTCCACGATCACGAAGAACTCATCAAGATCCTCTTTGCCGGCCTCTGAGCCGGTGCCTCGGGACCTACCCGTTCACCCGGGCGAACTCACGCATGAAATCGACCAGGACCTGGACGCCTGCGGGTTCCATCGCGTTGTAAATTGAGGCTCTGCAGCCCCCGACCGACCGATGGCCTTTGAGACCAACCATCTGGTTTTTCTGGGCCTCAACAACGAATTTCTTTTCGAGTTCCTCCGACGGCAGTCTGAAGACGACGTTCATATATGAGCGGCTCGCCGGTTCCACCGGTGACCGGTAGAAATCAGACAGCTCATTGAAGAGTCCATAGAGTAGATCGCCCTTCATCCGATTCCGTTCTTCCATGGCCGCGAGACCACCGAGGTCCTTCACCCACCGTAGGACGTTGCGCACCATGTAGATCGAGAAACTCGGAGGCGTGTTGTACAAGCTCTCTTTGCTCAGATGGGTGACGTAACGAAGCATCGTGGGCAGGTTATCCACCTTGGCCTTCTCAACCCACGATTTGCGAATGAGCACTATCGTAACGCCTGAAGGGCCGACGTTTTTCTGTGCGCCGGCGTAGATCATGGAAAAGCGATTGGCATCGATCGGCCGCCACAAGAGGTCGGACGACATATCACCGACCAGGGGCGTCTCGCCCGCATCCGGAAAGTCCTGAAACTGGGTTCCTTTGATGGTGTTGTTGGAGGTGATGTGGAGATAGGCGGCTTTCGGATCCAGATTGAGTTCACCTTGGGTCGGAACACGGGTGAAGCCATCCGCCTCCGACGAACCCGCTTCGCGGCACGATGCCACAATATTCGCCTCTTTGATTGCCTTGACCGACCAGGTCCCGGTGTTGACGTAGTCAGCCGATCCACCTGGGAGAATGAAGTTCATCGGCAGCATGGCAAACTGGCTGGAAGCCCCACCCTGCAGGAAGAGGACCTCAAAATCGTCGTCCAAGCCGAGCAGATCCTTGAACAGGTCCATGGCCTCATGATGAATCTGATCGTATTCCTTCGATCGGTGAGAGGTCTCCATCACCGACATGCCCGTTCCGGCCCAATTCACAAACTCGTCGCGGGCACGCTCAAGGGCCGGCAGAGGAAGGGTCGCGGGTCCTGCGTAAAAATTTAATGTACGTTCCATTTTTTGACTCCCTACGCGGTCTGTTGGTCAAATTTTTCGAGAATTGAGACCACCACGTCTCCAATCCGCAGCAAATTCTCTTTCGAAGACGCACCGAGGTGCGGTGTCATGATCACATTGGGCGCCTCATACAGGGGGCAGTCATCGCTCGGCGGATCCGAGTACCAGACATCAGTGGCATAAGCACGGACCTTGCCACTCTCCAGGGCCGCAACCATGTCTTCTTCGACGACGCATTTCCCACGGGCCGTATTGACGATCACAACACCGTCTTTCATCGTCTTGATACTCTCGGTATTGATCATACCGCGGGTGGAGTCAATCAACGGCACGTGCATGGAGAGATAGTCGGCCTCGGCGAAGAGGGTCTCTTTGTCGACCAATTCGGCGCAATCGTGACTCTTCAAGACCGGATCGAAAGCAATGACCTTCATCCCGAAAGCGATCGCCCTTCGGGCCACTTCAGTTCCGATGTTTCCGGCGCCGATCAGGCCGAGGGTTTTGCCCATCAGCTCCGTTCTCTTAAGTTGCTTTTTGATCCACTGTTTCCCACTCATGCTCACATGGCCTTCAACCAGCCGAGTCGGAACCGCAATCATCAATGCGAAGGCAATCTCGGCGACCGCAACCGCCGATGCGGAGGCGGTGTTGAACACCTGCACCCCTTTGGACCGGGCATAGTCGATATCGACGTTGTCGAGTCCGACACCGCCGCGAATGATCAGCCTCAGGTTCCTTGCGCGATCGATATAGTCCCGATCGCATTTTGTTTTCGACCGAATCAGAACGACATCCATTTCGGCAAGACGTTCCTTGTCTTCGGTGACCTCACCAAAGACAGACAATCGGTCCGGAAGGGAAGGATCGAACGCGTCGGAGATCAGGATATTCATGGGGCCTCCTCAAGCTGCGCGTTATGCGCGGTTATTTACTCAACGGTCTGACGATAAGGCCCGAGCGCAACTTCGGCTCGAACCAGGTTGACTTTGGCGGCATGACCTCGCCGGCATCGGCCACCGAGAAAAGATCGTGGATCGAGGTCGGATGGAGAGCGAAAGCGACCTGGAATTCTCCTGAATCCACCAGCCGGACAAGCTCTTCGAGTCCTCGGATCCCCCCCACGAAATCGACCCGTTCATCGGCTCGCGGATCCCCGATTCCCAACACCGGGGCGAGCAGGTTGTCCTGGAGGATGGCAACATCCAGGCGACGCACCGGATCATCCGCCGGGTAGGACCCTTCCCGGGCCACCAGGCGATACCATTGACCACCCAGATACATGGAATATTCCTTGGCTTCTTTGGGCTTGCCCTGGGGCATTTCGGTCACGTCGAAGACCTTTCGGACCGCAGCAAGGAATGCAGACTTGTCGAGGCCCTTCAGGTCCCGTACCACCCGGTTATAATCCATGATCAACATCTGATCGTCCGGGAAGATCACCGACAGGAAGAAATTGTAGGGTTCGTTTCCGGTGTGACCGGGGTTGGCCTCTCGGCGCAGGGCACGAATTCGGGTTCCGGCCGCCGACCGATGGTGACCGTCCGCCACGTACAACTCCGGCACTGCCGCAAAAAGATCGATGAGAGCCAGCACATCGCTCTCTTGGTCAACCACCCACAGAGTGTGGCGAATGCCGTCCGGCGCCGTGAAATCGTAAGTGGCCTCTCCCGCGGTGAGCCGAACCACCAGATCATCCACTTCCGGCCGCGCCTTGTAGGTCAGAAAGACCGGGCCGGTATTGGCGTCCAACTCATCCACGTGTCGGGTTCGATCGTCTTCCTTTTTGCGGCGGGTGTGTTCATGTTTCTTGATGAGACCCGCTTCATACTCGTCCACCGAGGCTCCAGCGACCAGACCGATCTGCCGATGCTCCCCCATCACCTGTTGATAGAGATACAGGGCCGGCCGGTGCTCCCGAATCAGAATCCTTTCGTCGACCATTCGCCGTAGATTCTCAGCGCCCTTGGCGTAGACGGCCCCATCATAGGGGTCCGTCCCCTCAGGCAGGTCGATCTCGGGTTTGTTGACGTGAAGGAAGGAATTAGGGTTCTCCGCCGCCATTTCCCGGGCTTCAGCCGAGTTCAGAACATCGTAGGGCGGGCTGGCCACCTCGGACGCAATATCCGGTCTCGGACGCCATGCCCGGAACGCTTCAATTCGAGCCATAATAAACTCCCAATTCGGTGTGAGCCGAGCCTTCTCGGCCGCGTGAAATCTATCACATGCCGGCCTGAAGACCAACCGATAGCGAGTGTCCCGAGGCATCTGAGGATTCTCAAATTTCCATCATCAGCTGACCAAGGTATGATCTACAGGTGATGGAGGCGGGGATATCTAGGTCCGAACCGCAAGTGTGGGCAGTCGGTGGCGGCAAAGGCGGCGTTGGGAAATCGGTGTTTACCGTCAATCTCGGCGCTGTCCTGGTTCGCCGCAACCTCCGAGTTGCAATTGTTGACGCTGATCTCGGAGGCGCTAACCTTCACACCCTGATTGGCCTTGACTCGCCGCGACCGACTCTGGCCGACTTTCTCGAGCGGCGGATCACAAACCTTGAAGACGTTCTGCTACCGACCGGAATTCGCGGTCTCTCCCTCCTCAGCGGCGCTCGAGCCATGGTCCAGGCGGCCAACCCGAAATACGCTCAGAAAGAAAAGATTCTTCGCCACCTCTGCAACCTACCGGTCGATGTCGTCCTTCTCGATCTCGGCGGAGGCTCTGCCTTCAACGTCCTTGATTTCTTCATCGCGGCTCACCTCAGCATTCTGGTTGTGGTTCCGGAGCACACCTCGGTGGAAAACGCATACCAATTTCTCAAAGCCGCTTTCTACCGGAAGCTTCAGCGCGTCCAACCGAGAGCCGAAGTCAGCAGAATCTTGAAAGACCTCATGAGACGAAAGACAGAACTCGGTATTTCTACCCCCGGCGATCTGATTTCGGCTGTAGGGAACTTCGCCCCGGAAATGGCCGTCAAAATGGCGACTGCCCTCAAGGGTTTCAAGCCGACCATCGTCGTCAATCGGGTTCAGTTGCCGAGAGAGCGTGATCTTGCGGATGAAATTGCGAGGGCGAGCACTACCTATTTCGGCACTCCCGTTTCCGCCGCCGGTTGGATCGATGCCGATCCCCTACTCGTGCGATCGGTACAAGAGCGAAAACCTGCCGTTGAACGGTACCCAGGGGGTTCATTCTCCAAAGCGATGATGCGTATCGCCAACACCCTGGTCCTGACGACGGGACTATGATGACAGGCTCGCCGGATCCCGGTGACTGGGCCCTCTTGGGGATTGAACCCGGCGCCTCGGCGGACGAGATTCACTGTGCCTTTCGAAAAAACATCGAGACGTGGAAGCCGGGCGCCCTCGCGACCTACAATCTCATGGAACCCGAAGAGAGGCAGGAAAGACTCGCGGCAATCGAGACGGCCTATGAACACATCCTGGCCTCATCACAGAGCACCGAGGCTACTGTCCCTGCGAATCTTCCGACTCCAGTGATGCACGGCGCTGGACCAACTGCGGCTGCCCCGGACCGGGAGTCGGCGCCCGGAGACTATCTTCGTTACCTCCGTCAACGGCAAGGCATGAACCTCAAGGATGTCGAGCGGAGAATCAAGATCAACCATGTACAGCTCGAAGCCATCGAGGAAGGCCGACCGGATCTCTTGCCTGCCCCCGTGTTTGTTCGCGGTTTCCTGATCGCCTATGCCCAGCTGCTCAATATTGAAGACCCCAGCGGTTTTGCCAAGGCGTATCTCAAGGATTGGCCTCAACCCGGGTAGCCCGACCTTCCCACCGGGTTTCATCGCGAGACCACAAAGATGGTGTGCAGAGTGGGTTTTTGAGTAATGAGGCGACGAGTCGTACCCAACGGTACATCGCAGGAGACGAATCGCGAAAAGGGCCGCTCGGTGCGCCATATTTGGGGTCGCAGCAGGAAGGTGGTGAGAAGATCGGGCTAATTTCCGGGTGGAAACCTGCTAGACTTTCTTCTGCCGGTCAGCAGACCTTCTCAATATGGATTGAAACGAGTTCGAAATATCGGTGAACGTAATCGAAAAAGGAGCCGCCCCAATGGAGATAGTGGATTTCCGCAACATTCACCATTTGTTGAAAGAGACGGTCGATCGCTGTGGTGATCAATCCGCTTACAAATGGATCCTTGATTCAGGTGAAACGGATTCCGTCACCTGGAACGGATTCTACGTTGAAGCACGCGCGGCTGCGAAAAGCCTCATCGCCCTTGGGGTGGAAAAGGGTGACAAGGTCAACATTCTCAGCTACACCCGTTATCGGTGGGTTCTGACGGATGTCGCCTGTGCCTCGATCGGATCCTGCGCAGTGGGAATCTACCAGTCCCTGCTCGCCAATGACGTTGAGTACATCGTCAATCACTCCGATTCGGTCCTGGTGTTTGCCGAGGATGAGGGTCAAGTCGAGAAGCTGTTTGAGATTCGCGACACCATCCCGAATATCCGCAAGGTGATCCTCTTTTCCGGTACCGTTCCCGAAGATGAGTGGGTGATGTCCTACGAAGATTTCCTCGCGCTCGGCGCCGAAGTTGCGGATGAAGTGTTGCAGGACCGAATCGACAACGTCACCCCCGAGGATGTCGCAACGATCGTCTATACCTCGGGAACGACCGGGATCCCGAAGGGCGCGGTACTGACCCACGACAACGTCACGTTCACGGCTCAATCGGTCTACGGCTCAACCCAGATTCTCGAGGGGGACGAAACCCTTCTCTTCCTTCCTCTTGCCCATATCTTCGCCCGAACCCTCGTCTTCAGCGCTCTGGTCTCGGGCGTCTCAACCACCTTCAGTCGCGGCATCGATTCGATCGGGGCCGACTTCCTAATAGCCCGGCCGCACTGGTTCCCCAGCGTGCCGCGAATTTTTGAGAAGGTCCATACCAAGATCATTTCCGGGGCCGAGGCAAAGGGTGGTTTGGCGTTGAAGATCTTCAGGTGGGCCTGTCGGGTCGGTGATCGCGTGAGCGACATCAAGCTCGCCGGCAAGGAGATTCCCCCACTGACGAAAATCCAATACGCCATCGCCACCAAGCTGGTTTTCAGCAAGGTCCAGGCCGCCCTCGGCGGTCGGGTGCGCTGGTGCATCAGTGGAGCGGCGCCAATCAACCCCTCCATCGCGAAATTCTTCCACGCCGCCGGCATTCTCATCGTCGAGGGAATCGGCATGACCGAAAACATGTCCTTCACCAACCTCAACCGGTATGACAATTACCGTTTCGGTTGGGTAGGCCTCCCTGGTCCCGGAATCGAGCAGAAGATCGGCGATGACGGAGAGGTCCTCTACCGCGGCCGCAACATCATGAGGGAGTACTACAAGATGCCTGCCGAGACAGCCGAGACCCTGACGGCGGACGGGTGGCAGCACACTGGAGACCTCGGCGAAATCGACGAGGAGAACTTTCTCAGGATCACCGGCCGCAAGAAAGACCTGATTATTACCGCGGGCGGCAAGAACGTCGCGCCCTCCGCAGTCGAAGGCGTCGTCGCGACTTCCAAGTACATCAGCCAAGTGTGCACGATCGGCGACCGGCGAGCCCACCTGACGGCGCTGATCACCGTCGATGCGGACAATATCCGTCAGTTCGCCAAGGAACAGGGGGTCTCAGGCGAGGAAACCAAGGATCTCATCAAAGATGAGCGGGTCGTGGAATTGATTCAATCCGAAGTAACGGCCAAAAACAAGGACTTGGCCTCATTCGAAACCATCAAGAAATTCCGACTTCTCGAAGAATTCACGATTGAAAACGGTCTCCTCACACCGACCATGAAGATCAAACGCCATGTCGCACTCGAAAGGTTTTCCGACTTGGTGGAGGAGATGTATTCAGAGGGATAGGAGCTAATTCAGCCTGAGCGCCAACCGGGACTTTCCGCGAAACGAGCAGATCTAATTCGCTCAGGGCCTTTCATCGCGGCACCTCCGAATTGAAATGGACGATACCACCAGTGCCCGAAGTCACAACCGGAGGAAGATCCCTGGCGGGATACACGAATTCGCCGACGAACCCTACGATCACGCCCTCACCAGAGGCGCTGATGGCCAGACTCCAGGGCCAGAAACGAGCTTTCGTCCTGCCAAGAAGAGACCACCGCCCGTCGTCAAAACGGAGCACCTCATGATGCATGGTCACCGCGTAGACCTCCTCAGCCGAGACCCCGACCAGATCGAGGATCTGGTCTGCCGTACCGCTCAGCATGGATGACCAACCCCGGCCGTTGAAACGTCCGATGAAACCGCCCCCTCCTGCGACGAAGGCGTCATCGGCAGAGGCCACCCACACGGTTGTGAAATCCGCAGGCGGAAGGCCGCCGTCGATCCTGGACCATTCTGCGCCGTCGTAGCGGATCACAGTACCGGCCGTGCCGACCGCGAACACGTTGGACGACGAGGTGCCATGAACCGCCACGAGATCGACGCCGACCCCACTAGCCATGGGGGACCAAGCGGCACCGTCGTAGTGGAGAATGACCCCCCCGGACCCGACCACGAACACGTTCGAACCGGAGTCACCCCATACGCTGTACAACGTCGGTCCGTCCTTATGCACGACCTGCCAGGTGCTGCCGTCGAAATGCAAGATTGCCCCTGACAAGCCCACTACGAACACGTCGTCCGACGCGGCCCCCCACACGCCGCGCAAAGATATGGCGAGCCCTCTGGACCTCTCGGTCCAGCCCGTGTCGTCTCTGAAAACGATCAGCCCCCCCTCTCCCACCGCCACGAAGTCACCGTCGGGGCTCGCCCAAACGTCCCAAAGGATTCCTTTCACCTCTTTCGGCGAGACGCGGATCAGCGACTCGGCATCAATACCGACCATCTGCTCAGCCGCAACAAGACCAAGGCTGGTCAGCCAGATGCCGCAGCCCACCGCGAACACTCGAACCTTCAGACTCTTCATTTCCCCTCCCCTTTCATTTCACTCGATGGACAACTCAGCAACCCGTCAAGACCGCAAACCGATTTCGTTCAAGCCGCTGAAACCATAGGTTGATTGCGACTTCCGCGGACTTTGTTGCTTTGGGCCCTTGATCAATGCTCGTACCCGAGTGCTTGGAGTTGAAGGCGAGTTTCTTCGTCGATCGGTGGTGTGTGTCCGGAGACATCGTCGGTTTCTTCCAGCATACGATCGAGGTATTCGGCCAGTTCCGAGGCCGTCTGCGCTCTGGACAAGCTCAGATCGTGGAGTTCAGCCGGATCAGCATCGAGATCAAAAAGTTCGAGCGCGGCGCTCCCCGCCTCTCGAATGACCTTGAAGCCATCAAATGCAATTGCCTCCATATCCCGCTGCGCCTCCGGACGAAATGTCTGAGCCAAAAACGGGGACGAGGCGATGGTTTCTCCTCGCATCAACGGCAGCAGGTTTCGTCCGCGAATGTCTCCTGGCGGTTCGATTCCCATCACGGCGCCGACCGTCGGTAGGATGTCGATCAAACCGACCGGCGAATCCACTTTCACACCAGCCGGCAAAAGCCCGGGCGCCCACATTATGAGGGGTACGTGAAGGAGGGAATCATAAAGCTGTTCAATGTGTGCGTCGTGATCGTGATCGCCCAGACCCTCGCCGTGGTCCGAAACCAGAACCAACAAGGCGCGTTCCAACCAACCCGCCCGTTCAAGTGCTTCGAGAAGCTCGCCGAGGGCGCCATCGACAAACGCAACTTCTTCCAGGTATGCCTCCCTGGTCTCCTCGGGCGACAGTTTGAGGTTCAGTCGGAAACGAAAGTCAACAAATTCGACCTCCGAATCATCCGGCTGAAGATCGATCACACCGGGTAACGCGGTCACAAAATTGTTCCGCGCCTGATCAGGAAACCAGGGAAACATTCCCCCACCCGCCTGGACTCTGCCGTTCGGAGAAAGCCTCCCCCCTTCGACAGTCACAAGCTGTCCCTCGGCAGGGCCAGATGTGCCTCCTTCGAAGCGCAGGCTCGCTTGCCCATTGTGCACAGCAACCCGAATCTTGTGACGACGGCCGTCGGCAGGAAGTACCGCGAGTTCTTCGTTCCCTTGAACGACCCTGACCTCAGGATAGGATTTATCCGGCGAAGCATAGGGTTCATGCGGGTCGGAATAATGCACCCACAGGAAAGCCGGAGACGGCCCGGCCCGTTCGAGCCATGCGAACACATCCCGATTGAGATCGGCCGCATCGCGGAACCAATCATGTCCAAAATCATCGATGTAGGACTCGAAGCCGCGATCAAGCCCGAATTTTGCTTTCAGCACCCCGAGGCTGACGAATGCCGCCGTCGAGAACCCCTTCTCTTGTACCAGCTCAGCCAAGACGGGGAAACCCTCGTCCAGAAGTTGCGTGTTGTTTCGCACACCGTGCTCAGACGGCCAGAGAGATGTGAACATGGAGGTGTGGCTCGGCCCGGTTATCGGAATATGGGAACGGGCGGCCGTGAAACACACACCCTCCGAGGCGAGTCGATCCATGACAGGTGTCTCGGCATCACCACCGTAACACCCGACAACATCGGCTCGTAAGGTATCCACGACCACCAGTATGAGGTGATCGACCTGCGGCAAAGACGAAAGATCCGCTTGCCCGCACCCAATACTCACCAGTACCGAAAAGGAGAGAATTCGGACAACCCATCGCGCCTCAACTGACATTCCCTCCCCCTTTTCATCGGAGAACTTAGCACCACCTCCAAGAAAGGCCACAAAAATCCTGATCACGAGACAGCAAGAGGAGGAATTGTTTTTTAAGAGTGCGGGCTCAAGGGCCAAACAGCCTGCCACCTATTCTGAGCCGATGACGAGCTGATGCTTACCGATTTTTGTTTGTCGGCTCCGGAATTCCACCTCAGCTGATCGGAGGGTTCGCCCGGTCGGCCCTGGCGGTCGCCTTTCCCATCTCGCTGAGGCGAGACTGGACATCGGAGATCTTCCTTTCGATCTCTTTTCGTTGATTCTGCAACGGATCAGTTATTCCGCCCGGTCGGTACTGCGGCCCGGAACCGTTGTAAATATTGACCCGTTGGTTTTCAACCTCAGTCTTATTTATGGCGCTCAACTGCACCTGGAGGTTCTCGATCTCCTTCTTGACGCCATCAATATCGCCCTGTCCAGGGGCCTTCCCACCCCGGGAGGAAATCGGTGAAAGGAGCCTTGGGGTCCCACCGAGAGGCATTCCCTCGGATATGACTGCTCCCTCACCCATGCTCTTGAGGTTCTCGTTGGTGATCACAACCGAATCAGATTCCTCACCTTCAACCGGCTGCAATCTGATACCGGAGGCCAGATCGGCCAATGATTTGGGCCGCATGGCTTCCGCCGGCGTCGGCTCAGGTGTCGGTGTCGGCTTCGGTTCTTCAGCATGGGTCAAGACTGAGAACCCTATCGCCACAATTCCACTCCTCCCGGCAGGAACACAGTGGCGGGTTAAAACGACCACCCGAAGCGAATGGCGATCAAGGCCGTGATCATGATGATGATGTTCATCGGCAAGCCGACGCGGAGGAAATCCGTAAATCGGTAATTGCCAGGCCCATAGACCATGAGATTCGTTTGGTAGCCGATCGGCGTTGCGAAGCTTGCCGACGCCGCCACCGCAACGGCCACCACGAAGGGAATCGGGTTGTGCCCGGCCTCCAGGGCCGCCGAGTACGTGATCGGAAACATCAGGGCCGCCGCGGCATTGTTGGTAATGACCTCGGTCAACACCGACGTCGCCAGGTACACCGCAGCAAGAAGGCCGATAATGCCCCAGGCCCCAACCAAACCCACCAGCTCGTTGCCGAGAAAGTGAGCGGCCCCGGTCTTCGCCAACGCCTCACTGATCCCAAGTGCTGCCGCAATGACGATCAAGACGTTCAACTCAAGGGACCGCCGAGCTTCGACCACTGTGACGCCGCCAAAGATCAGCAGCAACAGAACCGCCAACACCGCAGCCTTGAAGATCTCCATGAGCCCGGTCGCCGCAAGCAATACCATCAGTGCCAGAGGCGCCAGAGTAAGGAATCCTCGCTTCCGGTCCATGACTGGGAGTTCTGCGGCTTTGCTGATCAGGTAGAAATCGCGTGTGCCGCGCCAAATCGCTTCAAAATCCACTCCAGCCAGTAACAGCAGGGTGTCGCCCGGCCTCAGTCGGATGCCGCCGATACCCGCTTGGATCCTTGTTCCATGATGTCTGACGGCCAATACGGCAGCATCGTACCGCCCGCGGAAGTTACCCTCCTTGATCGTCTTCCCGAGCATCGGAGAGGAACGCGAAACCACCGCTTCAAGGAGCCGGCCCGGACCATCCGAGGGCACAATGTCTTTCCAGTCCAACTCTTCGCCCGGCACCAGGCCCGAGATCTTCTTGAGTTGAACCACTCCCTCCGGCACGCCGACAAACTGGAGTCGATCCCCAGCTTCGAGCCGTTCATCCGGCCTGACTGGAGCGACGGCCCCACCAGCGCGAACGATCTCACTCAAATAGAGGGAATTCAGATGTCTCAGACCGGCCTCTTCAATGGTCCGCCCCACCAGTGGGCCATTCACCTGCACTCGCATCTCGAGTATGTAATCCTGAGAGTTTCCAACGTTGTGGTTCGCCTTTCGATCGGGCAAGATGAAGAAGCCGACACCGAGTATGTAGATCATTCCTATTATAACTGCCGGAATTCCGACCCGTGCCAGGTCGAACATCCCGAGGGACAGACCGGCCTCGGTCTGCAGCATTCCGTTCACCACGAGGTTCGTGGACGTCCCGATCAGGGTGCAGGTTCCACCCAAGATTGCCGCATAGGAAAGAGGGATCAGGTACTTGCTGGGCGCTACACCTCTCCGCTCGGCCCACTCCCGAACCGCGGGTATCATCATGGCGACGACCGGAGTATTGTTGAGGAACGCAGACAAGGCACTGACCGGAAGCATAAGCCGCAGGAGGGCCGACCAACCGATTTTGCCCCGGCCCATCACACGTTCCGCAAGAAACTCCAGCGTTCCGGACTTCTGAACTCCGAAGGCGACCACAAAGAGGAGGGCGACGGTCAGCATCCCCCGATTGGAAAAGCCCACCAACGCCTCGGACGGAGTCACGATTCCCGCCAACAGGAGCACACCGAGACCGGCGAATACGACGGCATCCGGCGCGAGAAGCTCGGCGACCAAAGCCACCAACATGACTCCGACCACGATCAAGGTGAAAACGGCCTCGACGGTCATCCGATGAACTCCACCACCGTCTGAACCATCATGTGGCTTCGGCCGTAGAGTCAGGGGAATCGGCCTGCTCCGCCGCCCGAATTTCAGCCAGACGTGCATCGATGCCTCTGCCGCTGTCCAGAAGGACCGCAACCCAGCGTAAGTCCTCGGAATTTTCCAGCAGAATCTTCAGGATCATCGTCAGCGGCACCGACAAGAGCATTCCGACCGTACCCCACATCCAGCCCCAAAAGACCAAGGAGAGAAACACGACCAGCGTCGAAAGGCCCAGGGTTCGTCCGAGGAGCGCGGGCTCCACGATATTGCCCACAATAATATTGATCACGAGAAAACCGGCCGCCACCGCCAAGCCGTGACCGACTCCCAGCTGGACAAACGCCAACAGAACCGCAGGAACCGCCGCCACAATGGAACCAATGTTCGGAATGTAGTTGAGCAGAAAGGCGATAAGACCCCAGACGACCGCAAAGTCCAGACCCAGAAGACCCACCCACAACCCAATGGCGATACCGGTTGCGCCGCTTGTCACCGTTTTTATCGCCAGATATCTCTGGACCTGATCGGTGACCCCGGAGAACCTCCCGATATTCCCGGAATCTTCACCAAAGGCC
>JAIOSJ010000371.1 GCA_021107705.1 Thermoanaerobaculales bacterium
GACTCAGCCGATCGGCAACCGTCTCGGCCTGGCTGGGCCGACACAGCAGGTCTTGAACGGACTCCAGCAATTCTGTGTCCCACAATTCCGGAAACACCAGTGAGGTCTCATTGATCTCCACGAGCCAAGCTTCCAACTCCTCAAGCGTGAAACGGGCATTGTGTCGTCCCTCGATGGCGAAACGAATCTGGTTGCACCAAAAGCCTGGACCACCGATATGCCGGCCGGCGAAATCGCCGACTTCGACCATTGCGCTCGCACAGATCTCATCCTCGATCTCTTCGGCGACCACACAGACAGTATTTACCACGATGCTCCCATCGGCGGCCGGTTCATCGAACACCACCGTGATCACCATGGCCGAACTTTCGCCGACAAGCAGATCCCCGATGGCCCAGATCAGCGTCTCGCCCGTCTGATCCGTAGGAGAAGGATCCATCGCCACCACCGTGAATGCGGGAACCTCGTCCCCGTCAACCGTTGTTACGGTGGGAATGTCCTCTGTGATGACGACTCCGGTGAGATCGCAGGTACCGTTGTTTTCTACGCTGATCAAATAGTCGATCTCATCGCCGATATCGGCCCCGGATGCGGTCGCCACCTTGTCGATCCTCAGGTCGTAACACTCGTCTTCTTCCTCACCTCCGAAGAGTACCGTCACACCGTGCCCTGAAGGGTTGCTGACGTCGTAGCACTTGAGAGTGAGGCCGGCCTGTTTGTAGCCGATACCGTGGGCGTCAAAATGAGCGACGAAACCGTCTTCGGCTTGGATATCGACTGCGACCTGGACCACCTGACCCTGAAGGATCTCTCCAATCGGAAATTCCACAATGTAGGCCGGGTAAACACCATGTGGAGGAAAGGTCCTGCCGCTGCACTGGAGGACAGGGGTCTGGTAGGCGAGAACTGTGTCGTCGAGGACGGCGGTGCTGCCATCCGGAAACACCAGACTTCCCCCGGTGAGCAAGGCCGAATCCTGAACCGCCAGAACCAGAAAAACATCCGAGACAGTGTTATCCCCGTTCCCCCCGCCTCGGTTTTCGATATTCAACACAAAAGTTCCACCGTCAACAACGTGCCCACCGTTCCGAGGGTCATCAGAATCAGGGTAGAGCCATAGTTGAGTACCGGCAGATGCCTGTATCGAAACCCCTGCCGACAGCACGATCGCTATTGCCGATACCGCAACGAGGGCCCGATTCCACATGGGGTGATCTGTATTCATGACTGCACCCCTTCATCAGCTTTCCACACTGTTGTTCTTACTCAGCAATATATGGCCTTGGGCCAGAGGGGCAAGTGATGGTCGTCACATGAAGGATTGTCGGCGGGCGATACACCTGGTGTTCAGCCGAGCCCTCGCTATCCTCGAAAACACGAACCAAACCCTCCCGCCGGGACGTGCGTTCTTGGCATTATCCTGTGAAAGCTACCAGTAACGAAGCAGTTAGAAGATAAAGTCAAGAGTGGCAATCCCCGGGGAGGGCGATCCGACAGAGTTGTTCACCAACGCGAGAGGCCGGTGCTCGCTTGAGCGGCGTGGTCGCAGTTGCCTCGACCAGTTTTCCTCGCCTCGATCGGGTGCCTTCGAGCACCCCGCTTGGGGCTGGCGAGAAATACAGGCTACGGCGCGGTCACCGCCCAGGCTAAAGTGTCACCACTCTCGAAGTCATCGGTGAAGACCGGGCTACTGCTGACTCCTGTCGGCGAGTCGGAGACGAAGAGGCCGTCGGACCCATCGGCGAGGCTCGAGCGGAAGGTCACTCTTCCTGAGCGGTCGAAGTATCGGAACCCCCCGTCGGAGATGTTCTCACGGGCCGCACCGTCCGCGATGCCACCGAAGATCCCAGAGTAGTCCGGACCGACCGGGGACGGATCTCCGTCGAGGACCACGAGGGCGCCGCTCCCATCCATGTGGAAGACCCAGATGCCCTTTCGTCCGTCAGAGATCTTGGCGACGAAGGGGATCTGGTCGCCGAGGTTGATCACCGCGTTGGAATAGAGCGCGGTGAAGGTCTCGCCCCCCGTGCCCGGCGCCACGTCCCCCTCGCGCACGGCCTCGACCAGCCCCTCAGAGGTGCTGACGACATACGTGTCGAGGAGACTTGCGCCGACTCGGGCCCGGAAGGCGACATTCGCAGAAATGGCCGGATGGAAGAGTTCCTCAAAAAGGCCCCCTCGGGGCGCCGCGTCTCCCACTGCTACAACACGATGATCGTGGGTATAGATCGCGCCCCCGGCGAGGAAGACCACTCCATTTCCCGTCTCGCTGATGGAGGGCTCATGGAGGTCTCCGTAGGTCCCGCCCCCGGGGGCAGGCTGCCCCTCTCGAGCCACCAGCACGATGCTCGAAGGGCTGCCACGGTAGATCGCGGTATCGTTGCCGGATCCCACCGTAGCGCCGCGGATCTTCGCAACGAAGGTAATCTGACCGTGCTGGTTGAACGCAAGAGAGTTGCGTCCGACATTGCCGAAGCTATAGTACGTCGCATCCGGCACGCCGATCGCCGGATCCCCGACCCGGACGACCAGTTGCAGGGCGGACGGATCCCCGGCCCAAATTCCCTCGCAGTTGTAGCCGGGCGAACTGGGCGTGCAATCGACCCCAGTTCCGATGAGGCCACCACGGAAAGCGACCTGCCCCACGGTGTTGATCCGGCCAGAACTCGCGCCGGTGAAGAACACGCCCGACGGGGTTCCCGGCGCCTCGGTGACCCCGCGCTGGAGCACGAGAAGAGAGTTCGCTCCCGAGCCGTGGACGGCGCAGGCTAAATCCTCATCAGGGCTCGTACCGGAGAGAAACCCGCAGAAGAAGAGATCCCCACCGCCGGAGTCGCTGAAGGACTGCATCGTAAGGCTGGACCAGCTGGCACCGGGCACTCCAGTCACCGGGTCGCCGAGTTGGACGCGCGCCGTGCCGTCCACCTCGATCCGACCGGCCACGACGGGGATCCCGACACCGTACGCCACGAACCCCCGACTGCTCAGAATCGGTTCGCTGGCATTCTCCGTAGAACTCACGAACACGGCGGACACCGTCGCCCGTGCCGTGCACGGCTCCAGTGCAACGAGCCCCACTAGCCAGAACCCCAGGACTATGAACAACGATCTCCAACATCTGCTTAACATGGAATTCCTCCCTCTGAAGGATTGACAGTGATTATTGACAGTGATCTCCATTCTCCAACCAAATGATTCTAACCAGATAATTCTACCAGGTTCGGGGAGCCAAAGAGTACTTGGGGAGCCCATTTCTAAGCTGAGGATGAAGTCAGTAAACGCACCTCTCATCGGGGTGCGCCGTCCAAGCGCTAACCGACACCCTGCCCGATCGGGGTATCAGCCTAATCCAAACCC
>JAIOSJ010000120.1 GCA_021107705.1 Thermoanaerobaculales bacterium
TATCGGGAAATGAAGACCGGGCTTTCGCAGTTCAGTAGACTTTTTAGTCTACAGAATATATATTAAATCTATCGACAAGGAGGTGATGATGACCAGTACGACTGTCAGAATTCCGGAATCTACGAGAGCGTCACTGCGTCATTTGGCTCAGGTCGAGGGGCGTCCTATGCAGGCGGTCCTGAAAGATGCGATCGAAGCCTATCGCCGCAAGATATTTCTTGATCGGCTGAATAGTGCCTATGCCTCGTTGACACACGATGAAAGACAGGGGCTTCGGCAAGAAGTCGGCGAATGGGACCTGAGCCTTCAGGATGGTCTGAATGAGTTCTGACAACCCCCGCCGCGGAGATATCTGGCTCGCCTCTCTCGATCCAATACGCGGCCATGAACAGGCCGGAACCCGCCCGATCCTGATCATTTCCCATGATGATTTCAATGGTGGCCCTGCCGATCTCTGTATCGTCATCCCCATCACATCCCGTCTCCACCCTATCCCCTCCCACATCCGGATTGTCCCACCCGAAGGCGGTCTTCAAGTCGAAAGTGCCGCCCTATGCGAAGCGGTCCGTTCGATTTCCAAGGAGCGATTGATCCGGAGGCTGGGAAAGATTACCGCCCCCACTCTGGCCACCATCGAAGACGTGCTCCGAATCCTCCTGGTTTTGTAGCTGAACTCGAACGTGGGGTCAGGTACGCCTCGTTGGGCGGGCGTTTTCTTGGTTCGCCAAGAATGTTTTTCTCTACACTGCCAGACATCGGTGTGGGGCAGAGCGGGCCGTCACAGTTTTTGGACGATTTTTTCTGGAATTCAAGGAAACCCCTTGACAGTCCGCCCCCCCCGATTACCATTCCTCTTGAAATTCGAGTTGACTCAAGGAGGATCAAATGAATAAGAAGTTGACACAGTGACTCCGAAAGTGATCCGAACCACCATCTGGGTTGCCTGGACCGTTTGCGCAAGTTTCTCGGTGGGGGCTTCCGATTTCTCGACTATAAAGGTCTATGTTGAAGGGGTCGAAAGGGCGGCCCCGGCTGTTATTCGGGCTTTCACCCCAGAGAACACGGTCGAGGTCTCTCTGGAGGCCGGTTCCCAGTGCCCGGCACGGCTCAGGCTTGAAGGTGATCGTATGTGGGACATCTCGGCCAGCGCCGATGGATACTGGGCGCCCGGTTTGACTCGTTTTGTTCGAGCAAACGAGAGCGATGAGATCGTCATCCGACTGTGGCCGACCGGAACGATCGAAGGACAGTTCAAGGCGCCCAAGGGCGACGAGGCTTCCGAAACAGTCACGGTTCTTTTCCGGCGGCCCCCCGACATCGAGGAAAGTGGACCGTCGTCGGGTGAGTTGGCGTGCGTTGTGTCCAAATCTGACTTTCGGTGTTTCGTGCCTGTCGGCACATGGGACTGTCGGGTTCGCGCCCGAGGATTCGTGTCCCACTATTTTTGGGGTGCTTCCGTGGTTGCGGAAGATCCTCTCGGCCTGGGAACACTGGAGCTGAAACGGGGCGGATCGGTGACCGGTTTTTTGGTGCTCGACGGGTCACGTTCGGCCTCTCTTGAGGGTTGCACCGTGGAACTCAGAGAGCCGAAGACCGGAATCCAAAGTCTGGACGTTGAGGCCCGAACATCAGTACGGGTCATTACGGGGCGACCGAATCGGCGGGGTTTCTTCCATCTTCAGGGAGTGGCTCCAGGGGTCTATGAGTTCATTGCCCGTCACCCCAAACTGGCACCTGAAAGAGTCTTCCCCGTCGAGGTTTTCAAGAACGCCGAAACCGAAATTCGGCCTGCGGTGAGACTCCAGGCATTTTCGAGCCTTGAAGTGATAATAGAGCCTCCGGAAGACATCTGGTACCGTCCGTGGAAGGTCAAAATACTTGACTGGCGGCTGGAGAATCCGCTCATCGCCTATGCGGCCGAGGGTGTTGCGGAGGGCGGGCTCTTTCGGGCCAATCGCCTGACCAGGGGCGTGTTCATGGTTCAGGTTCAGGATGCCGACGGTTCGAAATGGACCACTGAACGTGTTGAACTTGACGGCGGCAGCGTCAGACTGACGCTCGAGATCGATATGGTTCCGGTGAAGGGGACGGTCCATCTCGGGGACCTCCCGCTGGCCTCCGAGCTGTCATTTACGGAAGCTCCACCTCCGGGGACCGAAGACGACGTACCCTGGCGACGAGTTGGCCCTGTGTTTTCAGATGAAGAGGGTGCGTTTGAAACTTGGTTGCCCCTCGAGGGTCAGTACAAAGTCGTCGTGAAGAGTGAGACCCCTCGGATTCGGCGGACGGTCTCCGGCATTGAGGTCCGCCAGGCATCCGGGCAGCCGTTCGCCCGGGTCGAGATCGCCTTGCCTGACGTTGACCTTCAAGGAGTCGTCGTGGATTCCGAGGGTACGCCGGTACCTGCCGCCCGGGTCGAGGTCATGTCGCTTCCGGCGGCGGGTTGGGAGGTCCTGACATCGGACAAAGAGGGTGAGTTCGAAGCTGTCGGATTGGTTCCGGGGGCCTTTCGTGTCCAGGCGTTTGAGGGCAGCCGTGCTTCAGAGCCCGTCAACGTCCGAGTCGCCGAAGACCACTCCCCCGACCCGGTGAAGCTGATCCTGACCGAGCAGCCTGCCCTTCACGGAAGGGTTTTCGATGAAGAAGGCGGGGTCGTCGGCGCCCGTGTCGAAGCCATCGTCGCCGGGAAGACAGAGCACACAATAACTGAGATCGACGGGGCCTACAGCTTTGTCCTTCCCGGACTTCTGGGTCGGAATGTTCCCTTTGCGGTTCTGTCGCCGGGCCGTGCCCTTCGGCTTGGACGAGCAGTGGTTGAGATCGACGGGGCGCCGTATGACATTCGGCTGTCGAGGTCAGGCGGTTCCTTGGAGATCAAGAACGTTTCTGCCGGTGAGCGGCGTGTGTTGATCTGGCTTCTCGGCCATAATGGTGTGATTTTCGGGTCGAGTCTCGATCAGTGGGCCAGCCTGCATGGGCTTCCAATCCTGTCCGGGGCCCCTGAGGCGATCGTCCCGGCCGTCGAGCCAGGACAATACACCGTCTGTGGGGTCACGATCGAGGAAGCGATGGACTTGCTCCCGGCTGTGACCGTCAGCCCGGTGGATGCAATCACCGCTTGGGCGAATGCTACCCCGGAAGCGTGTGCCGGCGGGTATCTTCAAATCGGTGGAACGTTGGAACTTGAACTTCCCGCCCACTGATAGCTGAGAGCATAAACGCTTTCACGATTCCTTCAAGAACGAAGTGAATAGCCCACTCAACGAAATTGCGCCCAATTGATACCAAGCCTCCGCATGCGGGCACGCAAGGTGTGGGGATTGATCCGCAGGAGTATGGCGGCGCCGCGCTCCCCTTCGATTCGCCCACGTGTGGCGATCAGTGCGGCTTCGATGTGACGGCGCATGGCTTGATCGAGGGTGAGTATTTCGTTCGAAGGTGGCGCCGAAACCGGCGTTTGACTGACGTTCATGGCCTCGGAGTCGGCCGGGCTGCCGAGAGCTTTTTCGATCACGAGCCATTTGCCGTCACCGAGAATCGCGGCGCGATCGATGACTGAAGCCAGTTCGCGGATGTTGCCCGGCCAGTCGTAGCCCGTGAGCGCCGTGAGATCCGCGGACGTGGGGGCCTGCGGGCGGAGGCCAAAACGACGGGCGGCGCGGTCGGCGAAGTGCCTGGCCAGGGCAGGGATGTCCTGGTTGCGCTCGCGCAGCGGCGGCAGAACGATGGGAAAACCGGCGATGCGATACCACAAGTCTTCCCGGAATCTCCCCTGCTGAACCATCGCCGGCAGGTCACGGTGGGTCGCCGCGATGATACGGACGTTCACATGGGTCGAGCGCTCGGCGCCGACGCGCTCGAACGTTTCTTCCTGCAACACGCGAATCAGACGTACCTGCGCGGGCAGGGGCAACTCACCGATCTCGTCAAGCAGCAGCGAACCCTGATCGGCCCGTTCGAACCATCCCCGGCGTGAGGCGATCGCACCGGTGAACGCTCCCCTCTCGTGACCAAACAGCTCGGAGTCAATGAGTTCAGGGGCGATGGCGCCACAGTTGACGCGGATGAAGGGGCCTTTGGCGCGAGGCGACCGTTCGTGGATGGCGCGGGCGATCACTTCCTTGCCCGTGCCGGTCTCGCCGAGGATCAGCACCGGCACATCGGAACGGGCGACGAGCCCCACGCGCTCCATCACCGCCTTCAGCCCACCGTCGCTGCCGACGATCATGCCGACCAGATCGTCACGCCCGAGGCGCGAAAGGGCCGACCGTTTGTCCGCCTCGGCAGCCTCCCGCAATGACTCGAGTTCCTGCAGTCGGCCGTCATTCTCGAGTGCGACCGAAAATGGCTCGACCAGCGCCTCAACCATTGGCAAGTGCAACGGCTCGAACTCGTTCGGCGGGTGGGCCCGGAGCAAAATCGCCCCGGCGCAGCCGTGCTCGCCGGCGAGGGGGGCGGCCAGCCAACCGTTATTCATGGGATCATCGACCAGAAGCCGAATGACATCGTGCGGATGATCGCCCTTGCGATGCATGATGACTTCCTGCCGTTGCCCCCACGCCTGAAGCAGACGGCAATCGGTCGCCGGCAAAGTTCGGGGCGATGGAAGTCTCGAAGACTGGTCTTCAGTCAGTCCCACGGCCCGCGGAATCACAAGACCCCGGCTGAAGTCGAAGGCGATGACGCTCAAGCGGTCGATCGGCATGCGATGGATGAGGATGCGGGCGATCGTCTCCGCCGACCGTTCAATCTCGATGTGCCGAGATACCTCACGCCACACGTCAAGCAACAGGGTTCGGAACTGATCCATGAGAAGAGTAAACCATCAAAAATGATGGAAGTCCAGGATATAACATAGATCTTACCATCAAATATCATGGAAAATGGGGCGGGTCGGGCAGCTCTGAAATCTTTAACCTGTTGTTGTTCAACAGTTTCCGTTCATGAATCCGGTCCTGGAACGCGTCTTGCTATTCATGTCCACGACGCAGAGCACGACCGCTGAAGGGGTCCTACGCGGAAGTCCGAAAGAAGGTCCGACATGAAACGATCCATATGGAAGCTGATCTTGATTGGGGTGATCGCGACCTCTCCGCTCGCGGCCCGGGCCGACTCGCCCGACGACGTCCAACTCGCCGACGACGACACGAGCGCCTCGCTGCAACAGGACGAACTCACGGCCGGTTACGACAAGGGCTTTTTCATCGGCACACAGGACAACGCGTTCCATTTGCGGATCAATCCCGAGTTCCAGATCCGCTTGCTCTACAACACACGCGACAACGAACCCGGCCGCGTCGGCGAGGACAACCACGGATTCCAGCTCCGGCGAGCCCGACTCGACTTCCGCGGTCACGCCTTCGACCCCAAGCTGACCTACCGCCTACGGGTCAACGCAGATCGAAGCGACGGCGACGTCTATCTCGAATTGGCCTATTTCGGCTACCAGGTCGCCAATGACTGGAATGTCAAGATCGGTCAGATCAAGCCGCTGTTTGTCCGCGAAGAAAACGTCAAGGCTTTCCGCCAACTCGCGGTGGAGCGATCCTACGCCGCCGACTACTTCACCATCGACTTTACGCAGGGCGCCGAGCTGACCTATGACGGTGATCAGGGGTGGCGGGCGTCGCTGGCGGTCCATGACGGATCGTACGCCGCCAACACCGAGTTCAATGCCGATCGGACAGACTTCGCCGTTGCCGGTCGCGCAGAGTTCCGACCGGCCGGTGATTGGAAACAGTTTGCCGACTTTTCCAGTTGGTCATCCGACGACTTCGGACTGCTGCTGGGCGTCGCCGGCGACTTCGAGGCAGGCGAAAAGAGAAGCGGCACGAGCACGCCGGATCTCTACAAGTTCACGGCCGACATCTCCGCGGAGTTCGGTGGCGCCAACCTCTTCGTCGCCGGTTACCTCCGGAAGTTCAGCGACAACAATGACCCGACGCTACCCAGCAACCTTGATGACGCCACACAGCTTGGCCTCGTCGCCCAGGGTGGGGTCTTCGTCATCCCGGACACGTTCGAGCTGTTCGGCCGGTACGAATGGATCGACTTTGACGGCGTCTACTACCGCAACAGCGGTGCGGGAACCCAGGGCGGTACCGGCGACCTGGCTGGAGACGACCACATCATCGTCACCATCGGCGGCAACTGGTTTTTCAAGAAGCACAACGCCAAACTCACGGTCGATCTCGTCTGGGCGCTGGACCCCCTGCCCGTAAGCAACACCGGCGGTGGACTGCTTTCGAACAGCGAAGACGACCAATTCGCCATCCGCGCACAGTGGCAGTTCGCATTTTAAAGATGACACTACACAAGGAGCTTGAACCATGAAATACCTGATTCCCACCATTGTTCTCGCAGCGACGGGGGCATTGCTGTTCGCCTCGCAAGCGGTGGCGCAACAGACCGTAGAGCTGCTCAACGTCTCGTATGACCCCACGCGCGAACTCTACAAAGAGTTCAACGCCGAGTTCGCCGAACACTGGAAGAATTTGACCGGCCACACCGTCACGATCAACCAATCGCACGGCGGCGCCGGCAAGCAGGCCCGCGCCGTGATCGACGGCCTCACGGCAGACGTGGTCACGCTGGCGCTCGCCTATGACATCAACGCGATCGCCGAAAAGACGGGTTTCCTCCCCACGGACTGGCAGTCACGCCTGCCCAACAACTCGGCGCCCTACACCTCCACAATCGTGTTCCTGGTCCGCAAGGGAAATCCCAAGGGGATCAAGGATTGGGACGACCTGGTGAAGCCAGGCATGGAAGTGATCACGCCGAACCCGAAGACTTCCGGGGGGGCGCGATGGAACTACCTCGCGGCGTGGGCCTACATACTCTCGAAAGAACTGGGCGATCTGACGAAGATCCACGACCCGCAATATATCGACGAGGTCAAGCGGGCCGAGCAGAAGGCGCAGCTATTCGTGACCGAGCTTTTCAGGCACGTGCCTGTACTCAACTCCGGGGCGCGCGGTTCCACCAACACCTTTGTTCGCAACGGCATCGGAGACGTGCTGCTGGCGTGGGAAAACGAAGCCTTCCTCGCTGTCGAGAAACTCGGCCCCGATCAATTCGACATCGTCGTGCCGAGCATCAGCATTCTGGCCGAGCCGCCGGTTACCATGATCGATCGCTGGGCGAAGGAGCACGGTAATTTTGAAGTCGCCAAGGCGTACCTCGAATACCTCTACTCCCCGATCGGGCAGAAACTCGCGGCCAAGCACTACTACCGCCCGATGAAGCCCGAGCACGCCGATCCGAAGGATCTCAAGCGATTTCCCGATATCCCGCTCGTCACCGTGGATGAGGTGTTCGGCGGCTGGCGAAAGGCGCAACAGACGCACTTCAACGACGGCGGCGTATTCGACCGGATCTGCGTCCCGTAATTGGCAGGCGTATCGTGTTCCACAGCAGAAGATTGGTGAGAAATGCGGGTTAAATTGAAACAACCCAGCGTGTTACCCGGGTTCGGGCTGACGATGGGCTACACGATCTTTTACCTCAGTGTGATCGTCTTGATCCCACTGTCGGCGATGTTCATCCGCGCCGGCTCGATGGGACCGGCCGAGTTCTGGAACGTCATCACCGCGCCACGCGTCATGGCGGCCTACAGGCTCACCTTCGGCGCATCGCTGATCGCCGCGGTCGTCAACGCCTTCTTCGGCTTCATCGTCGCCTGGGTGCTCGTGCGATATACATTCCCGGGCAAGCGCCTCGTGGACGCGATGGTGGACCTACCGTTCGCCTTGCCCACAGCCGTGTCGGGAATCGCCCTGGTGGCGATCTATTCCCGCAACGGGTTGTTGGGACAATACCTCGAACCGATGGGCATCAAGGTCGCGTACTCGCCGATCGGCGTGACGATCGCACTGACATTCATCGGATTACCGTTCGTGGTGCGCACACTCCAACCGGCGCTGGAAGACCTGGACGTCGAAGTGGAAGAAGCGGCCACGAGCCTGGGCGCGAGCCGGTTTCAGACCCTGAGGCGAATCATCGTGCCCACCGTGCTGCCCGCGATGCTCACCGGGTTCTCGCTTGCGTTCGCCCGCGCTGTCGGCGAGTACGGCTCGGTCGTCTTCATCAGCGGCAACATGCCCATGAAGACCGAAATCGTGCCCTTGCTGATCATTTCGAAGCTGGAACAGTACGACACCGCCGGCGCCACCGCCATCGGTGTGTCGATGCTGGTGATCTCGTTCGTCATCCTGCTGGCCGTCAATCTACTCCAGTGGTGGGTGGCCCGTCGAAAAAGGGGCGCCTGACCATGGCAAATCACACAACGCCTTGGCCCGCCATCGGCGAGAAGGCCCTCGTACGCCGGTTGCTCATCGCGGTGTCGCTGGGGTTTTTGACCCTGTTCCTGTTCCTTCCCCTGGTGACGGTGTTCGCCGAAGCGCTGCGGAACGGGGCCGGCGCATATATCGCGAGTTTCAACGACCAGGCCGCGCTTGCCGCGATCAAGCTGACGTTGCTGGTAACCGCGATTTCGCTCCCGTTGAACCTGGTGTTCGGGCTGGCCGCCGCATGGGCAATCGCCAAGTTCGAGTTCCGCGGCAAGCACCTGCTCATCACACTGATCGACCTGCCGTTTGCCGTCTCACCGGTCATCAGCGGGCTGATCTACGTGTTGCTCTACGGCATGCACGGCTGGTTGGGTCCCTGGCTGACCGAGCACGACATCCAGATCATCTTCGCCGTCCCGGGCATCGTCCTGGCCACGATCTTCGTCACTTTCCCGTTCGTCGCACGCGAGGTGATCCCTCTGATGCAGGAGCAGGGAACCGAGGAGGAACAGGCGGCGATGATGCTCGGGGCGGGCGGTTGGCAGACGTTCTTCCGTGTGACGCTGCCGAACGTGAAGTGGGCGGTGCTCTACGGCGTGATCCTGTGCAACGCCCGCGCGATGGGCGAGTTCGGCGCAGTCTCCGTCGTCAGTGGACACATCCGCGGCAAGACCAACACGATGTCGCTGCACGTGGAGATTCTCTACAACGAATACAACTTCGTCGCCGCCTTCGCCGTCGCTTCGCTGCTGGCCCTGCTCGCTCTTGTCACGCTCGCGCTCAAGAGCCTCATCGAATGGCGCAGCCGAACCGCGCAGCACTCACCCTTTGTTCCGACCTCATCTGAGGAGGAATCCGCATGAGCATTGAAGTCCGCAACATCACCAAACACTTCGGCGATTTCCGCGCGCTTGACGATGTCAACCTCTCCGTTCCGACCGGCAAGCTCGTTGCGCTGCTCGGCCCGTCGGGATCCGGCAAGACGACGCTGTTGCGCATCATCGCCGGCCTGGAGCAGGCCGATTCAGGCAGTGGGTCGATCCTGTTCCATGAAGAAGACGTCGCCAACACGCACGTGCGCCACCGGCGGGTCGGTTTCGTGTTCCAGCACTACGCGCTGTTTCGCCACATGACCGTGTTCGAGAACGTCGCCTTCGGACTGCGCGTCCGCCCCCGGAAGTCGCGACCGAACAGGCGAGACATTGCCGACACCGTGCATGAGCTGCTGCGGCTGGTGCAGCTCGACATGCTGGCGGGCCGTTACCCCAGCCAGCTCTCCGGCGGTCAACGCCAGCGCGTCGCCTTGGCCCGCGCCCTGGCTGTCGAACCCAAGATGTTATTGCTCGACGAACCCTTCGGCGCCCTCGACGCCAAGGTCCGCAAGGAGCTGCGATCGTGGCTCCGCAGGCTGCACGACGAGTTGAACGTCACCAGCGTCTTCGTCACTCATGACCAGGACGAAGCGCTGGAGGTCGCCAACCAGATCGTGGTCATGAACCGCGGCCGGGTCGAGCAGATCGGCACGCCGGACGAGGTGTTCCATCACCCTCAGACCGAGTTCGTCATGCACTTTCTCGGCGACGTCAACGCTTTCCACGGCCGGGTGATCCAAGGCAATGTGCAGTTCGGCTCACTCAAAGTGCCGTTGCTTGAAAACCGACAGCAGATCGTCGGAGACGCCCGCGTGTTCATTCGGCCCCACGACGTCACCATCGACACGAAGACCAACGGCCTGCCCGCCATTGAGGCCCGGGTTGTACGCGTCCACTCCGCCGGCCCCCTCGTCCGCGTCGAGCTGCTGACCTCGGCGAACCAACGGCTGATTTCCGAAATCTCACAGGAACGCTTCGTCACCATGAACCTTCAACCCGACAGCAAGGTCTACATACGCCCCCGCCACATTCGCGTCTTCGCCGACTCGTGAGCGCGCGGAAACGGTACCGGACTAACCTACTCCCTCGACCACAAGCCTCTGAACCGCGACATTGTCCCGATGGCCGGTCAATCGTGCGGTGATCTTGCCGCGCAGTGGATAACCCAAGAGGTACATATCGCCGATGATATCGAGCACCTTGTGGCGGGCAAATTCATCTGGGAAGCGCAACTCGGTGTTGAGAACGTTGTCCTCACCGACCAGGATGAAATTGTCCAGTCGTCCACCGGAACCCAGCCCGAGTTCGTTGATCATTTTCATGTCTCTCATGAAGCCGAAGGTACGGGCAGGCGCTACCTCTTTCATGAAGGCCGCGAAATCGGTGACCTCAAACTCCACCAATTGATCGCCTACCGGAGGCGGATAGCTCAGGAAATACGACACAAATAAACCGTCGTGGGGTTCAAGTACCAGACTCTTGCCGGCGTCACTCACCTCGTAGCGTCGGTCCACCACGAGTTCCTTTCGGGGAACACCTTGATCCTCGATGCCGATCTCCAGCAGGTGCTTGCAAAACTCCACCGACGAGCCGTCGAGCACCGGTATCTCACCATGCACCTTCACCAGCAAATTGGTGATTCCCGCCACATGCAAGGCCGAGAGGAGGTGTTCAACAGTGCGAATATGATCTTTACCGCTGGTCAGGGTCGTCGCATAGTCGGTCTGGGCAACATAGCTGAGGTGGGCCGGAATCTGGGTGCCG
Source organism: Thermoanaerobaculales bacterium (assembly GCA_021107705.1). GTDB lineage: Bacteria > Acidobacteriota > Thermoanaerobaculia > Thermoanaerobaculales > Sulfomarinibacteraceae > JAIOSJ01. The sequence goes on from JAIOSJ010000120.1 coordinate 10,928, forward strand.
GCCGGCAGAGTAATGAAATGAATACCACTGTCCGGCGGCAGTGGCTGGATCACCATTCCTGTACGACTTCCGGAATGCAGGCCCAAACCGTAAATGACGCTCGATTTCTTGATCGTACGTTGGGGCTCGCTGCTCTGCACGATCTGAGGCAGTAATGGAGGAGGCTCGAACTCCCGCTCCGTGTCCACTCGGGCCAGACCTAAATCCAATACCGAAGTCGCCCCGGTCGCCACCTGTGCTCTCTTCGTCTGAAGAGCGTTTTTTACCGCATCAACCGCCGAGTCATACGAGAGAGGCTTCTCCAGGTAGTCGTGCGCGCCCATCTTGATCGACTTGACCGCGGTTGCCGATGTACCGTGGCCCGACATCATGATCACCGCCGCAGTGGGATCGAGTTCCTTGAGTGCTTGCAGCGTTTCGAGTCCATCACGGTCGGGCAGCCAAATATCGAGGAAGACTACGTCCGGTCGCTCGGCCTCATACAAGACCAGAGCTTCATCGCCCGACAGCGTCGTGATGGTCCGAAATCCTTCATCACCAAGAATGCCCGACAACGTCTGCAGGATTCCCGGTTCGTCGTCCACGATGAGGATGAGTTCATTCATACCTTCAGTGTGGACCCAGGACTGCCGACAGGTCAAGGGGGGGGTCGCAACTCAATTGCGCATGGAGTCCTACACCAATCTTCGGCTACAATCGCCCTCTCATGAAAGAAATCAAGAAATTCAACGGGAATATCGGTGTCTTGACCAGCGGGGGGGATGCCCAGGGCATGAATGCGGCTGTGAGGGCGGTCGTCCGCAGCGGGCTGGATGCCGGATGGCGGATCTTTGCCGTTCGCGAGGGCTACCGTGGGCTCGTCGGCGGCGGCGACCTCATCCGCGAAATGGCGTGGGATTCCGTCGGTGGCATTCTGCACCGCGGTGGAACCATCATCGGAACCGCCCGCTGCCAGGCGTTCTTCAGTCGAGAGGGCCGTCGCGAGGCCGTCTTCAACCTCGTTTCTCAGGGAATCGATCGGCTCATCGTCATCGGCGGCGACGGCAGTCTCACCGCAGCCGATATTCTGCGGAATGAATGGTCGGGACTCTTGAAGGAGTTGATCGAGGAAGGCCGGATTTCTCCTGAAAGCGCGGAGTCTTACCCGGTCCTGGCCGTTACCGGCCTCGTCGGATCCATTGACAACGACATGATGGGCACCGACATGACAATCGGCGCCGACACCGCGCTGCATCGCATCACCGACGCCGTCGATGCCCTCGCCAACACCGCTGCCTCACATCAGCGCACCTTTGTCGTGGAGGTCATGGGCCGGCGCTGCGGCTACCTCGCCGTGACTGCCGCCTTGGCGGGAGGCGCCGACTGGGTCCTGATTCCCGAGCGCCCCCCTGAGAGGGAGGACTGGGAGGTCGCGATGGTGGAGAGTCTGCGTGCCGGACGCGAAGCCGGTCGGAGGGACAGCATCGTCATCGTCGCTGAAGGCGCCCAGAATCGCAAGGGACGACCCATTACGGCGGA
>JAIOSJ010000311.1 GCA_021107705.1 Thermoanaerobaculales bacterium
GTCATCGTTCGTCTCCACGCCGCTCGTTTTCTGTCCTCCCCACCGAACACCTGTCACTGCTTGCGCGTTTGAAGCGCCTCTCATGATATCGGGATCTTTTCGTTCGGTCGAGGCGTGATTCCTAATCTGGAGATTTCTTGGGTCTGAACAAATATCCCGGTTATGATCAGAAGGGAAATATAACGCGATGTGGAGTCATATCCGATCATTGTTCCGTCGTCCGTCCGGCATTCCGGACACGAAGGAAACGCCCATCGAAGAGAGGCCGGCCCGAGCCGAGTTGGAACAGGCTCGAGACGAAGCTGATCAGGCGAATCGAACAAAGAGCGAGTTTCTTGCCAACATGAGTCACGAGATCCGCACGCCGGTCAATGCCATCATCGGTATGTCACACCTGGTTTTGCAGACGGATCTCACGGAAAAACAACGTGGCCACCTGAGAAAAATCCGATCATCATCACAAAGCCTGCTCGGGATCATCAACTCGATCCTCGACTACTCGAACATCGATGCCGGTCGCATGAGTATCGATGCCTTCGATTTCAGACTCGAAGACGTACTCGACAACCTGCGTGATCTTCTGGAAGCGAAGGCTCGAGATAAAGGTCTCAAGCTGAGCGTTGTCGCTGACGAATCGATTCCCGGTGCGGTTGTCGGTGATCCTTTCCGGCTTGGTCAGGTTCTGATGAATCTCGGCAACAACGCTCTCAAGTTCACCGAAGAAGGCCACGTCTCGATCGTCGTCGAAACCATCGCGCTGAGCGACGACCAGGTGACGCTCAAGTTCGCGGTTCGTGACACCGGAATCGGTCTTTCCGATCAGCAGATTGCGCACCTTTTTCGGCCGTTCACGCAGGTCGACGGATCCACCACCCGTGCATTCGGTGGTACCGGCCTCGGTCTGGTGACCGCCAAATGTCTGGTTGAAATGATGGGCGGGGAGATGGGTGTGAGATCACGACCGGGAGAGGGCAGCGATTTTCACTTCACCCTCAAGCTCAAGCGGCAGTCTTACGGATCTGTGCGTCGCTTCCTGCCTCATCCAGAATTCAAAGGCATGCGTGTGCTGGTCGTCGATGACAGTCGCACCTCGCAGACCGCGTTGTGTGAAACGCTGAAGTCCTTCTCGTTTTTTCCAACTGCGGTGAGTTCTGGTGAAGACGCCCTGCTCGAGCTGGAGAAAAGCAATGGAGAGCATGGGGAGAACTCCTATCGCGTGGTACTGATGGACTGGAAGATGCCCGGCATGGACGGGCTTGAGGTCACACGCAGGATCAAGAACCACCCGACGTTGAAGACAATGCCGGCCGTGATTCTGATCACCGGTTATGGGCGGGAAGACGTCCTCTATCAGGTGGACAACTGTACTCTCGACGGCTTTCTCCTCAAGCCGGTCAACCCATCACTGCTCTTTGACGCCATCCTGACAGCCGTGGGTCTACGGGAACCCGGCGGCACAGGCGATTCCGACACCGGTGGGCTACACCGAGCCGACAGGCAGGTCGCCGGCGCCGAGATGCACGGAGGCCGAGTCCTTGTGGTGGAGGACAATCCACTCAACCAGGAGGTCGCCGAGGAGCTTTTGGTCGACATGGGCCTGACGGTCCTCATCGCCAACGACGGCCGCGAAGCCGTTGAGGCGGTCCAGGGGGGTGCCTTCGACCTCGTGTTGATGGACGTTCAGATGCCGGTCATGGACGGGTTCGAAGCGACCGCTGAGATTCGCCGTGATCCACAATTCGAGAACCTTCCGATTATCGCAATGACCGCCCATGCGATGACGGGAGACCGCGAAAAATGCCTCGCCGCAGGCATGGACGATTACATCTCCAAACCAATCGACACCAACCATCTTTTTGAGGTGTTGTCGCGGTGGATTACGTTTCAGGAGCCAACTCCCCCAGTCGGGCAGGAAGCGTTTATCGCGGCCTGGGATGAGGTGGCGTTGCCGGAAAGGCTGAGTGGGATCAATATTGAGGCCGGGCTCAGTCGCATTGGCGGCAATCGAGAGCTTTTCCGCAAGCTGCTGCAACAGTTTTTTGATGATCATCGCAGCGTGCTCGAAACCGTACAAACCGCACTCCAACTCGACCACAGAGAGAGTGGCCTCCGTATTCTGCACACGCTCAAGGGAGTGGCAGCAACCATCGGGGCCGAAGGTGTGCATGTCGCGGCGCGAGAACTGGAAACGAGTGTAATAAACCACAACGAAGACGACTACGATCGTCTGTTGGCGGTTCTCGACTGTGCGTTGGCGCCGGTTTTCGACGCGATCGCGACAATGGAATCCGAGTCTTCGACAGTAACGAAGGCGCCTGGTTCAACCGCTCAGCGCGGTATCGACTTGGCGCGCGTGTTTCCCCTGCTGACCGAACTTAACCAGTTGCTCCAGGAGGGTGATCCAGAGGCTTCGGAGCTTCTCGGGGTTCTCGCGCCACAGCTTGTCGATTCTGCTGCGGAGCATCACCTGCAGGGTCTCGAACACCATATCGAGAACTTCGACTTCGACGATGCCATCGAAGCCCTCCGCGACCTCGGGGAATCGTTGGACCTTCATATTGAGGACTCCCGTTCATGAGGGAATTCAGACAACGCATCCTGATCGTCGATGATGAGCGGCTTAACATCAATGTATTGATCGGCCTCCTGAAATCCGAGCACAAGATAATGATCGCGAAGAACGGCGAGCAGGCATTGCGGCGAGCTCTCTCGGATCCACCACCGGACCTCATTCTGCTCGACATCATCATGCCGGGCATGGATGGTTACGAGGTATGTCGGCGCCTCAAGGCCGATGAGCGAACCCGCGACATCCCGGTGATCTTCGTCACCGCGATGGGTGATGTGCACGACGAAACCAAAGGGCTGGAGATCGGTGCGGTTGACTACATAACAAAACCCATTTCGCCGCCGATCGTCAAGGCCCGAGTCAAGACCCATCTCACCTTGCGACGGGCGCGGGAGTTCCTCAAGCACCAGAATCAGATTCTCGAAACTACGGTGACAGAGCGCACACATGAACTCGCTCTCACGCAGGACGTTACCATTCTGTGCATGGCGTCATTGGCCGAGACGCGAGACAACGAAACCGGCTACCACATTCGACGCACCCAGCACTATGTGCGTGTCCTCGCCGAGCAGCTCAGGCATCTGCCGAAGTTTAATGCGTTTTTAACCTCAGAGACCATTGAGCTGCTCTTCAAATCTGCACCGTTGCACGACATCGGTAAGGTGGGAGTCCCGGACAGTATCTTGCAGAAACCATCACGATTGACCGATGAGGAAACTGAAATCATGAAGCGCCACACCATCTTCGGGCGCGACGCCATCCAGCTGGCAGAGACCCAGCTTGGCAGCACCTCGTTCCTGCGCTTTGCACGAGAGATCACTCATTCCCACCACGAGAAATGGGATGGCACCGGCTATCCTCGGGGTCTCAAAGGAGAGGCCATACCAATCTCAGGCCGGCTGATGAGCCTGGCCGACGTCTACGATGCGCTGATCTCCGAAAGGGTCTACAAGTCTGCCCTTTCTCACGAGAAAGCCCGAAAGTCCATTCTCGCCGAAAGTGGTACGCACTTCGACCCGGATATGGTGCAAGCGTTCAATGAGATCTCCGATACATTCCGGGAGATCGCCGAGGAGTTTGAAGGACCTTGATGCCGTCAATGCCCTACACCCTCCTAGGCCATAACGACTTGGTTCTTACCATTTCTCTTCCCGAAGTACAGGGCTTCGTCAGCCATCTGAATACACCGTTCGAGGCCAACCTCCGGGTCGTAGCCGGCAACCCCGAACGTCATGGAAACGGAGAAGAACTGCCCGTCACAGGATAAGCGTGTCAGCGAGATGGCCTCTCTGATCTTCTCGGAAACCGCGCGTCCACCGTCGAGGTCGGTTTCCGGCAAGAGAACAATAAACTCCTCTCCGCCCCAGCGACCGACCGAGTCCTGCCTGCGCAGCACAGCCGTCATCGTTGCGGACACGGCCACCAGGATCGAATCGCCGCAGCTATGGCCGTACCTGTCGTTGAAGCCCTTGAAGTCATCAATGTCACACAAGATCAGTGCGAAGTTCCGTTTGCCTCTTTCGAATCTGATCGCTTCAGACCGCAACTTATCGAGGATGTCGAGGCGATTCGAGAGCTTGGTCAGGGGATCGGTCCTGGCAACCACCTCAAGCTCCTCATATGCTTCGGTCAGCTCCTCGTTTTTCGCCCTGATCTCACGGTTTGACCTTTCCTTCAGGCGGTAGCGGTTGAGCAGCAACATCATAATTCCCACCATGAGCAGTGAGACCACCAGCAGCCCGTCCCTCATGCTTCTCTGCTTTCGGATCTCGAGCCGGCGGATGGCGTTGTCTCTTTCGAGGATCTCGATCTCTTTCTCCTTCCGAACGATGTCGTACTTTGCCGCGATTTCCTCGACTCTGCGGTCCCTCTCCTCGTTGAAGAGTTCATCACTGACGGCCTTGAACAGTCGATGGTTTTCGAGCGCTTTGTCGTAGGTGCCAAGGGCGGCAAACGTATTTGCGAGAGCATCGTGCGCATTACACACCAGGACCTTAGCCTCAATCTTCGTGGCAATGTCCACCGCTCTGGTGGCATGTTCGAGGGCCTCCTGGAATCGGCCAAGTCGTAGGTAGGCTTCTGCGATGTTGTTGAGGGACTCGCCGATTCCGCGCAGATCTCCGGCCTCCTCGCAGATCTGAAGGTCCGCAAGATAGTAATCGAGGGCACGATTGTCGTCGCCGAGGCTCGAGAAAACCAGGCCGATATTGTTCAACGCACCCGATGTGCCCCGTCGGTCACCGAGATCTTCGAAAATTTGTAAGGCCCTCCTGTGGTATTCGAGGGCGCAATCATAGTCAGTCAGTTGCAGATAGGCGCCACCGATATTGTTCAACGTTTGTGCGACGCCTTTTTTGTCGCCAAGCTCCTCGGAAACCTGCAGGTCTTGAAGAAAGAAGCCGAGCGCTTTCCGGTAGTCATGAAGACCGAAATAGATCAGGCCGATGTTGTTCAGCGTTTGGCCCACGCTTTGCGTGTCGCCAAGGTCTTCGAAGATTTCCTGGGACCTGAAGAAGTGGTCAAGGGCCGCATCGAGATCGCCCAGATGCCAGTGGACAAGACCAATGTTGTTGAGTAACTGGCCGATGCTGCGCTTTTGCCCAAGTTCCTCAAAGATATTCAGGGCCTTGGCTTGGTACTGAAGCGCGCCGCCGTAATCGCCGATACCTTTGAGGGCCAACCCCAGGCCGGCAAGGGCCTTGGCAACACCGGCTCTGTCTTCCAATTCGTCCCTGATACCCAGGCTTTGCACCTGGAACTGACGAGCAAGCCCGTACTCACCCAGTCTCCAGTTCACGATGCCGATGTAGCTCAGGGCGACTGCCATGCCTTCGTCGTCATTGAGTTGTTCGGCGAGCCGGCCGGCCGACTCTCCATACTCCAGTGCGGTCTCGAGGTCGCCCGTATTTTGGCATGCCCAGGTCAGGTCGTTCAGGACCGTCACCTCCAGCGCTCTGTCGGGTGCGCTCTGCAGCAACCGGAGGGCCTCCTCCCCGTACACGACTGCCTTCCCCGGCGCCTCGTCTTTGAGCCGGCCGGTGAGACTCGCCAGAATCTCGACTCGCTCCTCTCCGTGGGCGCTCTCAAGACGCCCCTCGAGGAGGGCGGTGTCGGCTATTCCCACAGAAAGCCAGCCCAAATGAGCGAATAGCATCATTGCGAGCAGCTTCACCGGCCGTACTTGCCGTCCTCCGGTTTTCACTTGTGGATCGACCTTTGCAAGAGTCCGGCGCCGAGGTTCATGCCAGATTTGATGACTCCCTTCATGTTCGCTCGTAATTATCTCACAAGAACGTTTGATCGTCTGACCTGTCACTGCCTCGCATCGGTTCGGAGCATTGCTGCGAAATTTCGAGATTTGACATAATGGAGATCCGGAGGATTTCAGATGAATGCCGTGACATACACCGAACGACGTCGGGTCTTGAGAGAGAAAGTCTCGGATGGGGCGATTTTGATTCTCGGTAACGCAGAGGCGCCCAGGAACTACGCCGACAATGTCTATCCGTTCCGCCAGGATTCGAATTTTCTCTACTACGTTGGCGTGAGTGAAGCGGGAATGGCGGCTCTGCTGCTCCCCGATGGAGGCGAAGTGCTCTTCGGCCGTACGGAACATCCCGACGATCTGGTCTGGTTTGGGCCTCATGCCATCCTCGCCGATCATGCCGGGGCTGCAGGATTCACGAACACGGCCTTCATGGAGACCCTCCCCGAGAAGGTTCGGCAGTTGCAGGCTGGGGGAGTCACGATCCACTACCTGCCGCCGTATCGCGGTGACCGTTCTCTCGAACTCGGACGGATCCTCCATATCGATCCGCGAGAGGTCGCCCAAGGTGTCTCTGTCGGGCTGGTCAAGGCGGTGGTGGCGCAGAGGTCGGTGAAGAGTGACGCAGAGGTCGAGGAGATCGAGGACGCGCTCGCGGTGACGGCCGAGGCATACCGCGCGGTGATGGCGGCTACCAGGCCCGGTCGGGTGGAGAGTGAACTGGTTTCCGGCTTGCAGGGTGTGGCCTTGGCTCACGACCGTCAACAGAGCTTCAATCCGATCGTCTCCGTGAGAGGAGAAGTGCTGCACAACACCTCCTACGCCAACACGCTCGCCGACGGGGATTTGCTGCTGGTGGACAGTGGCGCCGAGTCCCGGAGATGGTACGCCTCCGATATCACCCGCACCTTTCCGGTTTCCGGCAGCTTCACGCCTCAACAGCGGGAGGTGTACGAAATCGTATTGGCCATGCAGACGGCGGCCATCGAGGCGGCTTCTCCCGAGAAGACCAATCGCGAGCTGCACCTGCTGGCGGCTCTTACCGCGACCCAGGGACTGATCGACATCGGTCTCATGAAGGGCGATCCGGAGGCGGCGGTCAGGGCCGGCGCCCACGCACTCTTCTTCCCGCACGGCCTCGGTCACATGATGGGTCAGGACGTACACGACATGGAGGACCTGGGGGATGCGGTGGGCTATGAAGACGGCGAGAAGCGCTCCGAGCAGTTCGGTCTCGGCTTCCTCCGTATGGCTCGCAAGCTCAAACCGGGCTTCGTGATCACCATCGAACCTGGGATTTACTTCGTTCCGGCCCTGATTGACGGGTGGCGCTCCGAGGGTCGGTTTGTGGACTTTATCTGTTACGACCGCCTGAACGACTATCGCTCCTTCGGAGGTATTCGAATAGAGGACGATGTTTTGATCACAGACAGCGGCGCGAGGGTTCTCGGTTCGGGCATTCCAAAGACGGTCGAGGATCTCGAGGCAGTCGTCGGCGTGTGACTCGAGAGACAGCCGCGATTGCGGTCTTGTCGGATTCTCACGGGCAGCTTGTTCGTTTGGAAGTTGTTGCAGGGATTCTCCGTGACCGCGGGATCGGTACGGTTTTTCATTGCGGTGATATTACGACCCCGAGCGCGGTCGATACCTTGGCGGATTTTGAAGTTCACTGGGTCTTCGGGAACTGCGATTGGGATGAAGGGCGGCTTCGTGCGGCGATGAGTCGGTGGGACCACACCTGTCACGGGCTGTGGGGAGAAGTGGAAGTGGGAGGGCGGCGGGTCGCCTTTACCCACGGTCATCGTTTCGCCCTGTTCAAGTCTCTGTTGGCCACGCGGGAGTTCGATCTGGTGTTCCACGGCCACACCCACGATCGCCGGGACGAAATTGAGGATGGAACGCGGGTGATCTGTCCCGGAGCCCTCCACCACGCCGATCCACCGGGTTTCGTGATTTTGACCTTGCCGGACCTTGAAGCCCATTGGGTGGTGGTGTCTTAGTTCTAGAGGTCCGGCCGAAAACCCCCTTACGGCTGCAAATCGCGAATGAGGCAACACCCACTCTGGGACTGGCGACCCAGAGCGGGTCCCTATCTGTGTTTCCGTAAGTCATTGAAGTAAAACGACTACGCCTGCGGCCTTCCGGAAGCACACCTCGCACCTCCTCACGATTTTCGCTTCGCAAGGGGTTTTCGGTCGGACCTCTAGCTCTCGGTGATCTCCCCTTCAGAGATAATGATTTCTACTCTGCGATTCTTCTTGCGGCCTTCGGCGGTTGAATTGTCCGCCACCGGACGATCCTTGCCATAACCCGCCGAAACGATTCGGTCTTCATCGATTCCTGCCCCGGAGAGGAATGCCTCGACGGAAGAGGCGCGGCGTTCGGACAGGGTCTGATTCCAGTCGTCGCCTCCTGTGGCGTCGGTGTGGCCTTCAATGCGGAGGTTGAGTTCCGGCATCACCAGCAGAATTCCGGCGAGCTTGGCGATGACGATCTTGGCCTCGGTCTTGATTTCTGCCTCATTGGTGGCAAACAGAATGTCGGGAAGATTGACGATGAGACCCCGTGCGTCCGATCGTGTCTCTGCGACCTTGGACAGAGCGCCCTTGAGACGCTCCGCCAACTCAGTCTTTTCTCGTTCGAGCTGTTCGGACTGCCGACTCAAGTCGGCGAGCGTGAGTTCGCTTGCGGCGACCGCGGCCTCGGCAGCCAGTTGGCGCTGTTCTGCGTCCAGCCGTGATTTATTGGCGGCCAGCTTGGCTTGCTCGGCGGCGGCTGTTGCCTGCGTCGCCGCTGCCGCAGCCGTCTCGGCGGCGGCGGCCTGTTTCTTTGCGGCCGAAGCCATGGATTCGGCTTCCGCTGCGCGGGCCTCCAATGCCTCCATGACCTGTCTTCTGGCGGCGATCTCGGCTTCGAGGGCCAGTGCCTCTTTGCGCCTTCGAGAAATACGAATGGCCTCGGCGCTGAGATTCACCGACCTTCGACTGTAATCGACTGCGTCTCTATTCTTAGAGGACTTGCTGAAAAGGGCCGTGGCCTGCGAAATGGCGATTTTGGATTCCCGCATCAGATCGGGAGCAAATTCCTCAGCCCCTTCCTCCTGCGCCAACTCGAAGGCCTTGAGAGCCTGTTCCAGATCCAGGAATCGATCCTCACGCCACTCGACGACGGCAATGGAGGGATAGTCCTTGGCAGGCGCGGGCGCCATATCGCTGAAGACAAAGGCCTCGGACCCGGCCTTTTTTGGGTTTGCGGCCTCGGACCAGAACATCACCAGGTCAGAAGGTTTGGAGACCAGTGAAAATGCCTCGGCTGTTATCATCAGGGCGAAACTCTTCAGTGCCGTGGAATATGAGGTCTTCTCACTGGTGTCCCGGACCCAAAGTTCACCAAGGTTCTGGGCGGCGCCCTCCCGCGGGACGGCCCAGATCACGAAACTGGTGACGTCGCCACCGAAGAGAATGGCCGGCTTCATCTTCTTGAATTTCAGTTCAACGGCAGCTTGTCCCTCCTCATACCGGATCTCCGCAATGACTTCTCCCTCCGGCGCCTCTGGAGTTCGTTGGAATTCGAGCTCGATCTTTTTCTGCTCGGGGAAAGTGACCTGGTGGAGGGTCAGGTCTGTGGCTCCCAGCCCTGTTGTCGATGCCACGATGGCGAAGGCGACGATCAAGGAAAGATTCCTGTTCATGACTGTTGCTCCCGGTGAGAAAATAGTTGCCACATATGAAATCGGCAACCGATTCTAACCCGGGAACGGCCGGTGAGGAAGTGGGCGGGCTTTTCATCTGGTATTTTGAGTCATGCAAGATCCGCGGCCGAAGGCAACCGTCGCGTCTTTTCTGCGTATTTACGTGCGGTGGGGGAGCATGAATCGGCGTAACATCAAAAGTCATTTTCAATTCAAATTCATGATCTTGCTTCTCGCGTTCACAGCGTCGGCCTTCGGGCACTGGGTCCAGGCTGCGGATGATGGGAGTGTCCCGACGGCAACACCAGGTCACATTCCGGTCTGCGCGGCTGCGATTGCCATCGACGGCCTCGTCGACGAAAAGGCGTGGGACGGGGCCTGGAGTATGGATCTGGAGTACGAGGTTCGTCCAGCCGAGAACATTCCTGCCCCGGTGCGGACTCAGGTTTTGATGATGCATAGCCGCACCCATCTCTACGTGGCCTTCCGAGCCTATGACCCCGAGCCGGGCGCCATCAGGGCGCATTTGAGTGACCGTGATCGGGCATGGAACGACGATTGGGTCGGGGTTGTTCTCGACACCTTCAACGACGAACGCCGCAATTATCTCCTGGTCGCCAATCCTTTCGGTGTCCAAATGGATAAGATCGAGGCATGGCCCAATGGTGGCAGCGTCTGGGACGGCATCTGGCAATCTGCCGGGAGAATCACCGAGTGGGGTTGGTCGGCGGAGATGAAAATCCCCTTTTCGACCCTCCGCTTTCAACGCACCGACGGTCCGCAGACCTGGGGCTTTGACGCAATTCGAGCGTATCCCCGCAATGTGCATCGTCAGATGGGCGCCTTTGTTCGTGATCGCAACAACAACTGTTACCTCTGTCAGGCGGTCAAGATTGAGGGATTTGACGGGGTCTCGCCGGGCAAGAACCTGGAGATCGTACCGACATTGACTGCGGCCGGATACGAAGAACGCAGCGATTTCCCGGACGGAGATTTCGACGTCAAAGAAGACGATGTTGAGTTTGGTATCACTGCCCGTTGGGGTCTCACCCCGAACCTGACCCTTGCCGGCACGATCAATCCGGATTTTTCCCAAGTTGAAGCCGACGCGAAGCAGTTGGATGTCAACGAGACCTTTGCCATTTTCTTTCCGGAGAAAAGGCCGTTTTTCATGGAGGGCGCCGACTTCTTCGAAACCAACATGAGAGCCGTGTACACACGAATGATTCGCGACCCGTCGTGGGGTCTGAAACTGACGGGCAAGGAGGGGGCCAACACCATCGGCGCCTACGTGGTTGAGGACGACACCACCAACATCATCTTCCCCGGCAGCCAGAGTTCGGACATGACATCGCTGAATATGTCCAATACCTCAACCGTTCTTCGGTATGAACGGGATATCGACAATCGGTTCACAATCGGCGCTCTGCTGACGGACCGAGAAGGTGGCGACTACCTCAATCGGGTGGCCGGGGTCGATGGCGATTTTCGTCTCTCGGACAAGGATAGAATTTCTGCCCAGGCCCTGTGGTCCAGCACTCAATATCCGGACGAGGTTGCCGAGGAATTCGGCCAGCCCGAGGGTGACTTCGACGATTTGGCGGTGGATCTTTTCTATTCTCATTCGACTCGGACCATTTCGTTTTGGGGCCTTTATCGGGATATCGGCGACGATTTTCGAGCCGACCTCGGGTTCATACCCCAGGTAGGGTATCGCCTCGGCGAAGTCGGATTTGACTATACGTGGATCGGAGAGCCTGGGGATTGGTACTCCGAAATGGTCCTGATCGCCATGGTGAATAGTCGTGAAGATCAAGACGGTAATCTTCTGCGCAACGAGGCTGCTGTGCGGTTCACTTACGAAGGACCGCTCCAGAGCCACGCCTTCATCCGGCCGAGCAGGGCTCGGGAACGCTTCGGGGGTCAGGAGTTCGACCTCGACCAGATTTTTCTTCACATCTGTCTGAAGCCTAATCGTCACTCGCACGCCTGGTTGAATGTGATCATCGGTGATCGCATCGATTATGAAAACGTCCAGGCCGGAGAACGCCTCAACATCGACGCCGGTTTCTGGTACAAATTAGGTCGACACCTCAAGATTGAGCCGCACTTCACTCTTGAGGAGATGGATGTGGACGCCGGTCGCCTCTACGAGGCCAGGATCGGGCAGCTCGAGGCCTCCTGGCAGTTCAATTCCCGAGCCTTTGTGCGGGCGATCTTTCAACACGTCAACTACGATTTCGCAACCGATCTCTATTCAGACGGCCGCGATCCGAAATACGAGCACCTCTTCACCCAGTTGCTCTTCTCCTATAAGGTCAATCCACAGACGGTGTTCTTCCTCGGCTATTCCGACAATTCAATCGGCGATCAGGATATTCACCTTACTCGGGTCAATCGGACCGTCTTTGCCAAAATCGGGTATGCCTGGGTCTTTTAGCGCGGCCGATATTACCAGTCGGAGTTCTCGTTCCGAATCCTGAACTGTTTTCTGAGTGGAGGCAGAAGATAGATGTTGGCTGCGAGGCGGCCGGTCACGAGGGCGGCTGCCGCGGTGACCGCGCCGTTGAGGTCGAGAACGAGGATGCCGAGGGCGAGTACGAGAACGACGCCGAGGACCTCCAGAGCGGTCGCCCAGGTGACGGGAGAGGTGAATTTAAAGTGGACCAGTAGGGCGCGCTGGAAGGAGAGCAGGACGGTGAGGGCCGGCATGAAGAAGAGGATGCGGGCTGCCGGCAGGGCGAAGGAGGTGAGTTCCGGCGACAGGCCCGAGATGGTGTGAAACCAGATTCCGCCGAGAGGCGTCCATACGAGAATTCCGAGACCTGCAGCCACCGCGGAGGCGAGAATCACGGTGAAACGGCGGAGCACCCGATAGCCTTCGAGGTCTTTGCCGATCAAGGCGATGGGGACTTCTTGGAACGCGAGGCCGAGGGCTCTGAAGATGAACACCAAGGCGTGAATGACCGGGAGGACCGCAAGGGACTCGAGAGGATAGCGACCGTGTACGACGAAGAAGGTGACGATCGGCTGAACTCCGAGGCTGAGAAAAGAGGTGAGAGCGAGTGGCGTGTAGAAATGGACGATCGACCGGTAGTGAAGGCCCGTCGTGTCGGTGACTTCTTCTCTGAGGCGGCCATCCAGCAGTCGCCGCACGATTTCTCCCACCAGGAGACGGCTTACGATCGCTTCGGCCGTGACCCCGAGAGAAAGAGCAGCGGCGCCGACCGCGGCGCCTTCGAGGTCGGTGGCCAATGCCAGTACAGCTGTGGCGAAAGCCATGGTTACGAGACGGAAAATCGTTCCATAGGCCACTCTCCGCGTGAGCCCGTTGCGAATGAGAATGCCCTGGTAGAAAC
>JAIOSJ010000069.1 GCA_021107705.1 Thermoanaerobaculales bacterium
GCCATCACTTTGGCCTGTCCGAGTCCGACCAGAGTGAACGCGTACGCCGTCAAGGTAGTTCCCATCAGGGCAACTCCGGCGGGACCAAGCCTCCCCCCTCCAAAGGCGAGGCCGACAATCGGGTGACCGGCGAGAAACAGAAAAGTGGCCGTCGGCAGGGTCACGTAGGACACCAGAGAAATCGTTTGGAGGAGAGTCCTCGGAGCATTCTCGGGATCTCGGCGGAGCTGGCGCGACAAGACCGGCAGTAATACCGTCGTCAATTGCACGACGATGCCGCCGAACATCAATTCGGTTATGCGGTAGGCGCCCGAAAGAATACTCACCGCCCCTTCGCCGCAGTACGAGGCAAATCGTGTTGACACCAGGTGATTGAGCTGGTTAATTCCGAGAACCGGAATCCCCGGCAACATCAAGACCACAACCCGCCGAACCGCAGGATCACGCAGACCCGCCCAGACCGGTCTGAGACGATAGCCGAGGTGGTGAACCGCGGGCCATTGAATCCCAAACTGTAAAATTCCACCAAGGACCACCCCGGCGCAAAGCCATCCGGCCGGCTCTTCCGAGTGAGCGGCGGGTCCCAATGCAAAGGCGGTCAAGCTGAGGTTGTAGAGGATCGGCGTTGCCGCCGGCAGCAGAAACCGCTCGTGGCTGTTCAATACGCCCTGCAACAGAGCCGCAACTGAGATAAATCCGAGGTAAGGAAACATGAGACGGGTCATAAAGACCGTCAGATCGATCTTGCCCGGCGTGTCTTCATAACCCTGGGCGAACAGACCTACAATCCACGGCGCGAAAAGAATTCCCAACCCGACAATGACGGCAAGGGCCAGCAACAACACCGCCAGAACCCCATTGGCCAGATCCTTTGCGTCTCGGCGCGCCTTATCTCCTTCGACCAGACGCGACAACGACGGAACAAAAGCTGCGTGGAGTGCACCCTCGGCAAGCAGGGCGCGAAAAGCGTTGGGAATTCTGTTGGCGACCCTGAATGCATCGTTCAGGTCACTCGCGCCGAGGACCCAGAAGAGGGCCTTGTCCCGGACCCATCCGGTCAAGCGCGAGGCCATCGTAACCACCGCCATTCTCGTGGCGTGACGGAGGACCTTCTCCTGACTCATGTTCAGAGGGTACACGGAGATGAGCCTGGGAACTAGCCCGATCGATCACATCGGCCTTCGTCCAAAATGCCGCGACAAGAAAAAACGCCCCGCCGAGGCGGGGCGTCGTCAAACCAGAAAAGATCAGATCAGTTAAAGCGTCGCAGAATCAGCAGGCCGACGCCGGCCAGCAACATGACGAGCAACGCGATACCCAACCCGGTCAAGGTCGGAATGGCCTCTATTTGCCTCTCCGCTTGAACGGCGACCGTCCACGCGTCGTCGTCCGGAAAGTAGTCGTACTGGTCGAGCGCGGTCATCTGGGCGGTGTTCTCGATCGTCCCACCACCGTCGGAGAGCACCATGGCGGTCAGGTCGCAGGAGACTTGAGCGCCGTTGGCCAGGGCGGCGATGGTCCAGGTCCAGGTGTTGCTTCCACCGTCGTAGACCCCACCACAGGTGTCCGACACGGGCGCCCCGAGTTCGGGCGGCAGCTGGTCGGTGATCACCACGTTGGTGGCGTTCTCAGGCCCGTGGTTGCTGATGGTGATGGTGTAGGTGATGGGACCACCGACCATTACGGTCGTTGCGGTCGTCTCCTTGTAGACCTCAATATCGGCCGGATCACAACCCACGAGGACCTTCACATCGTCGATCTGCCAGTACCAAAGGTAGGTGTTGCCATCGGTGTCGTACTGGAAGCTGATGACCAGGTTGGAAACCCCGTCATAGGCCGAGAGGTCGAGTTGCACGGTGTCGGGTCCGCTGTGGTCTTCGTTCCACTCCTGCAGAAGATCCCAGCTGGAGCCACCATCTCCGCTGGCCCACACTCGGGCGTAGTCGTAGTTGGCATAGTTCTCGTAGGCGGACTTGAACTCCAGGATGGCGCCGGTGATCCCGGTCAGGTCGATGGAGGGCGTGCGCAGCTCGGTGTCGAAGACAGGCGTGCTGTGGCAATCGGTGTTGGCCTCGGCCCAGGCGCCGGTGCCACCGGTGTCGTTGGTCTCGCCACATCCCGAGGTCGAACCGTCCTCCCAGACCCCGCCGCTTGCCAGGTTGTCGATCACGGTCCACCCTGTGGGCGGGAAGGTCCCACCGTTGAACTCCTCCTCGAAGAGCGCCGGGCAGCTGGGCTCGGGGATATCCCACTCGTCGATCACGATCTCAATGTCGTCCAGGTTGGCCTGAGCGCCGTCAACACCCTCGTACACGATGGCCACATAGAGCGGCGCTCCGGTGATATAGGAGGTGAGATCCATGGTGCTCTGGGCGTAGGTCCAGTCGGCGGGCCAGTCACCGTCCACGGTATAGACCAGGGTCTCATTGCCGTTGTTCCAGGTGTTGTCGTCGTCGAGGTATACGTTGACATCGTAGGTGTCCATATCTACAGCCCAATAGACGCTGCCATAGGTCCACAGGCTCACCGAGAACGACCAGGTGGGATTGAGTTCCGGCGAGTAGAGCGCCTCGGCCTGCGGAACCAGGGCGGAATCGTAGTCCACACGTGCGGCGTTGGCGCCACTGTGGGCGCCGGCGTTGTCGATGTACCACGTTTCATCGGCGTTTGTGATGTGCTGAGTCCACCCGGCCGGGGGGATCACGCCGCCCTCAAAACCTTCAGTGGTGGTGGCTCGGGTTTGAGCGATCCACGGCGCACCGAGCCGATAGGCCGGAGCGACCTTTGACGTGTCGGGATCTTTGGTGTCCCAAATGTTTCCAGCGGACCCGTCCGCGGCCAGTCCCGCGAACCAGACCAGTCCCACAACAGCAAATACAACCGATAGACGCCTCATGGTTCTCCTCCCACTCGTGACGTGTATGCCCGCGAAAATCAGGTGTCCGCAGGCTTGAAAGAAATCGTCTCCTGACGAAAAACACAAAGAACACGCTAGCCGAAATTTGAGGCGGCGTCAACGTCTGAAGATACCCCGGAACATGTCGAAGTCGGAGCCGGATTTGATCCATGGTGCGCCCGAATTTCTCACCGGGGTTAAACCCTAGAAACGAATGATGAAATCCGTTGTTCAACCATGGTACGATGATTTATCTCGTCCACGCGGAGAGGAGCATCATGGGCGTCAATAAGGTCATTCTCGTTGGAAACGTCGGTCGTGACGCGGAATCACGAAGTCTGCAGAGCGGAACTCAACTGGCAACGTTCTCACTCGCGACTACCGATCACCGATCAAAGGACGAACACGGCAACCCTCGCACCGAGTGGCACAACATCGTTGCCTGGGGAAAACTGGCTGAATTCTGTGACCAGTGGGTGAAGAAGGGACGCAACCTCTACATTGAAGGGAGCATCCGGACGCGTTCGTACGAACAGGATGGGCAGAAGAAGTATTTCACCGAGATTCATGCGCGTGAGATTCAATTCGTAGGACCAAAGCCGGCGGACGATGGTTATGGAGGCGGAGGCGGGTATCCACCACCACCAGCGGATCCGGGTGGGGGGCCACCACAGAGCTTCGACGACGATTCCAACGAACCTCCGTTCTAGAAGCCCGCATGTTTCACCAGCTTCCTACTGTGGGCGGCGATACACCATACTTAGCGGAGGTGTCGAAGAGACACCGTCACCGCTCGGCCGGGGATATTGGAACCCAAAAAACAGTTTTTCAAAACAAGACATTCGCTGTTAAACTTGACAGTTGCTGGGCTTGAGGGTATGTTTCAGCGTCGGACGAAGATTGAAGGGGGAAGGGATGATCAAATCGGATCTGGTCGAAAAGGTGATGGAGGCCACAAAACTTAAGAAGCCTGAAGCCACGGAGGCCGTGGTGGCGCTTTTTGACGGCATAAAGGCGGCCCTCCTGAGCGGTAATCGCATCGAATTGCGGGGGTTTGGCGTATTTCAGGTTAAGGACCGCAAACGCGGCATCGGCCGCAATCCCAAGACCGGACGCGAGGTCGAGATTCCTCCGGGAAAGACGATTCGTTTCAAACCTGGAAAATCCCTCCGAAATATGAGTTGACCTGGTCCCGAGTGGACCGCTTCTTCAGTCGATTTCATCCGCGCCCCGACGACCCAGTCGTCGGGGCGTCTTTCGTCCCGGGCCCGCCGCAGGGGCCTCCCTATCACCCACGATGGTGGCTCCACATTCTGCTCTTCACCCTGACCCTGATTTCAACGACGATGATCGGCGGCCTGTTCTGGGGCAACCTCCCTGCTGAAATGGTTGAGATCCCCTTCCTCCAGTTGCTTTTGGACCCCCGCCTCCTCACGGCGGGACTCTGGTTCGCGCTCCTATCTGTACAATGAGTTCATGACGATACGAGGTCTCTTCTTCGACGAGGAACAGATTACTCAGCCGAGACAACTCCTGTCCGATGCCGATGATGGCGGCCCGGACCATCTCAGCATCGGGCGTCTTACGGCATATATCGTTGCCTGGGGCGATCGCATGGCTATGAGGGTCAAGAACCCCCAAACCCCGACCCGCACCGGCTTTCACGGGTTGGAACACTGATTCTCATGACCTTTGACATCGGACCTTGGCTTCCCGACTTTCCAATTCGCGAGCGATGCCTTTACCTTGATCACGCCGCGGTCTGCCCACTACCACGACCGGTCGCC
The DNA here is from genome assembly GCA_021107705.1 of Thermoanaerobaculales bacterium. Classification (GTDB taxonomy): domain Bacteria; phylum Acidobacteriota; class Thermoanaerobaculia; order Thermoanaerobaculales; family Sulfomarinibacteraceae; genus JAIOSJ01. Next base: position 4,684 of record JAIOSJ010000069.1, read on the forward strand.
GACGCGATGCGGCGGCGCATTGAAGATCAAGAACTCGGCGGCCACACTCTCGAGAAGAATTGGGTCAACTCAACCCTCTCATGCCGCCACGTGGGCGCCGAGCTGATCGGCTGCGCCCCCGAAGATATCTCGTTGATTCGATCGACTTCCGAGGGGCTCAGCCTCATTGCCGAGGGTCTGACCTGGAAAGAGGGCGATGAGGTTCTTCTCGGCGAGGAGGAGTTTGCCGCCAACGCAGCCCCGTGGCTCAACCTCAAGAACCGGGGAGTGAAAATCGTTCGCTTCTCCCAGCCCTCCGGCAGGACGGACCCGGCGCGGATCGAGGATCTGATCACATCTCGAACCCGGCTCCTGGCCCTGTCGTGGGTGGCCTTCCACACCGGTTGGGTCGCGCCACTGGAGGAGTTGGGAACCCTGTGCCGCAGCAAAGGAATCTTTCTCGTAGTCGATGCAATTCAAGGTCTCGGCGTTCTACCGATGAAAATGAGAAAATTCGGCCTCGATGCGGTCGTTGCGGACAGCCACAAATGGCTCCTTGGACCCGAAGGCGCCGGTCTGATGGGCACCTCCCCCGCTCTGCGGGCCCAACTCCGTCCGGTTCTCTCCGGATGGCGGAACATCAAGCGAATACCGGGAGATTTCTTTCTCAAGGAAGCGGAATTTCATTTAGACGGGCGACGATTCGAGCCGGGCGCCACCAATGCGGTCGGCATCGCCGGCCTGGCGGCAGCCCTCGATCTCCTGACCACAGTCGGCCCCGAAGCGCTGGAAAACCGCACAATCATGCTGAACAAACACCTGACTCGGATCCTGATCTCCCGCGGTTGGGAGGTTCTTTCACCGGGTTCCGGTCACAGTGTGGCGGGAATTGTTGCCGCCCGCCCAGGTGGGGTCGATCCCTCGGAGGCCCGGCGACGCCTTGAGGAGCGTCATGTCGTATGTTCTGTCCGCCAGGCATTGGTGCGCTTCTCACCCCATTTCTATGTGACGACCCCCGAGCTCGACGCCCTCGGCCACATCCTCACGAAATGCGGGATGTAACGGGCCGATGTGGTTCCTCCTGATCCTCGCCAATCTTGCGGTCGCCTCGGCCATGGCGGCTGTTCTGCTCGCTTCAGGAGCACGCATTCGGCGCCTTTTACGTCTGCCGACCGGTCCCGGAGACCGTTGGGCCGTCGATCTGGTTCTCGGCGCCTTCCTGTGTGGTCTCTGGGTTCTGGCTCTCGGCCTGGCGGGATTACTCAGGCCGATTCTCCTTCTGGTTGGGGTGATTCTCCAAGGAACGTTCGGTCGTTGGCGGGGTGTTCACAGGCCGATGAAACCGATGATGGTCGCCGGCGTCGCCGGCATTCCAAACCTGCTGATCGCTCTCGGTCCGCCTCATTTCTACGATGCCATGGTCTACCACCTCGGCCTCCCCTGGCAGGCCCTTCAGGACGGCGCATGGCTCGCGCATCCGGAAAATGTCTTTGCCGCCTTTCCTCCCCTGTCCCAACTCGTGAGCACCCTCCCCCTGTCGGTTGGCGCCCTTTCGGCCCCCGCACTCTTGCATTGGTTCTCGTGGGCCGTAGCGGCTGTCGCAGCAGGCGCAGTGGCCCGCCGACTCGGCGCCTCGCCACTCCTTGCTCATGGCCTCACCGCCGCGGCGATGCTCCTGTCAGCCACCCCGTTGGTTCCGGGATTCCCCGCGGCCGAGGGTTGGTTTCTCGCGGCTCTCATTCCGGCCCTCGGCGCCGTGGTGGGATCGACCTGCCGATCCTCGACTCTTCCGGGATCGATGCTGCTTCTGGGAACGGCCTGCGCCTTTCGCCTCCAGGGACCCGCCTGGGGTCTGATTTTCGGTCTCGTGTGGATCGCCCGAACGCGAGACGTGAAATCAATCGTTCGGGCCCTGCCGTGGGCCGTGGCCGGCACGGCGCCGTGGTGGCTCAAGAATGCGATCCTGCTCGGTGATCCTGTCGCCCCGGTGTTCTGGCGCCGTGAAGGCATCGACACGCTCTGGAGGGACGGCGCATCACTCTTGAGACTCGGCCGCCAACCATTTGAAATCCTCCTTGGCCTGCCACGATATCTCGCCGCAGTCGGGCCGGTTCTCGGCCCGGTCCTCCTCGGCAGCACTCTCGCAGCCACAAAGAACCCACGCACCCGACCGGCTCTGTGGGCGGCGGCCCTTTCCCTGGGAGCGTGGGCCGCCACCGGTTCTCTTCCGCGTTTCCTCGCCCCGACCATGATTCTCCTGTTGATCTCGGTGGCGGCGTGGCGTCTCCCGAAAGGTATCCACCTCGTTGCGGGCGCCCTTCTGATGTGGAGCCTCATCATCGGATCTGCCGCCCAGGCTCGGTGGCTGCTTCTGGTGCAACCCGTGAAACTGCTCTCACTGAATTTTGCCGATGCAGCCTTTCTGGTGGCGCCCAATCCCCCATTCAATGCCTATCTAAATCTGGAGACTCTGCTGCCCGCAGAGACCCGCATCATGGTGGTCGGAGATGCCCGTGGCTTTGGGCTTCCGCGACCTTTCGTCGTCACATCGCAGCATGATCCCAGCCCGCTGCGCTCGTTGGTGGAGACAGCGAACAACCAACAGATCACCGAAGACCTTCGTAACAGGGGGATCACCCACCTCGTGGTCAACTCACGAGAATTGCAACGCCTTGCCGACAACTACCCGATCGCCCCATGGAAGACCACGCACGGAGAGGCCCGCTGGTGGAGCTTCGTTCGAAGCCTCGGCCCGCCACTTGAAGAAAGAGATGGTGTGGGGGTCTATTGCGTCAGTCTTCCAAAACTTCCCTGAGAACACGAGCAAGCGCTTCGACGACGAATGGCTTTTGGAGGAATCCGGCCAGACCCTTGCCGGAAAAGCCCTCAGTCACAAACTGCTCGTTGTAACCGCTGGTGAGGATCACCGGCACGTCGGCCTTGACCTGCCGCATCGCCGCGAAGGTCTCTTCTCCGCCCATGCGCGGCATCGTCAGATCGAGGAGCACACAGGAGATGTCTTCGGCCCGGTCCCGGAATATCTCCAAAGCCTCCTCTCCGTCGGCGGCGGTGATTGCCTGGAATCCGAGGCGCTCGAGCATCCGCGGCGCCAGACCGCGAATCATGGCATCGTCGTCA
>JAIOSJ010000350.1 GCA_021107705.1 Thermoanaerobaculales bacterium
ATGTGGCAGTTGTTGACCAGCGTCCCGGTCCACTCGTAGTCACGGTTGTAGAAGACACGGTTCATACCTGCCGAGCGAGCCCGGGCGATCGTGTAGAGATACAGAATCTCCCGTTCCGCCATGTCATCCTCAAGCGCCGCCAGAATGTGCTGAGCGAGGCCGAGGCCACGCTGGCTGGGCAGGGTTGCGAAATCAGTCATCTCTGCGTTGTGGCGCTCGGGGCTGGTCTCTGCCGATGCTGCACCAACCAGGACGCCGTTGCCATCGCGGACGATCCGGTACAGCACGTTCGATTTCATGGTCGATGCGATGTACCCGGGATCGGTGATCGGGAAAGGATAGCTGGCGAAGACCTCACGGTACAGGCAGGCCACCTCGGCCGCGTCGCGCAAACCCCCGGGGGACATCTCATATCCGTCGGGTAAGGCCGGAACCGAAGAGCTTGCCGGGCGCTCGCGGATCTTCTTAAGTATGTCATCCTGCTCCTGTGCGTGCGGGCGCTGACGCCGTTCTTCGTTGATGAATAGCGACATGACAACGGCGGACTGGCCGTCGAAGTAGCCCTCGATCGTTGCCTCCGCACACATTCCGGCCTCTTCGAAACACACCTTTTCGCTCAATGGCGCTTTGAGGAAGACCTTGCCGAAGCCGACCGTGCGTGCTTTGTCTTCGAAATCTGCGACCATGAGGTGCGCATCTTGCGCGTCGTAGCTCAGAACCTGAATCCTCTGGTTAAGCGTGCTGAAGAAGACGCGTGCCTCGAAACCGGCCTCTTCAATCCTCACCAGCGTGTTGGCCTCGCTTGCCACTTCAGGCTCTCTGTGGATCATGCGGACCTCCCGGCAGACACGTCCCTCTCCACTTCCTCGTCCTCAGCCGCAGCTTCGGTTGGAACCAGCGCGATGTTGCCGGGGTCATCATCGAAGAGTCCGGCCACACCGACTGTTTCCTCACCCGCGCGGTAGATTTCCCTGCAGTAGGAGCATGGATGTCCCTCGTTGCACATTCCGATGTACTCCTTTGGCTCCTCGTAGGCTACGATCCGCCCTTCGAAGTTGCGTAGGACGACCTTGTTCTCGTGCTGCGACACCACGTAGTTGGGATGCACCGGGATCTTGCCACCGCCTCCGGGTGCGTCAACCACGAACGTCGGTACGGCGAGACCCGAGATGTGGCCGCGCAGGTGCTCCAAGATCTCGATTCCCTTGGCAACGGTCGTGCGGAAGTGCTCGAGACCCTCGGCCAGATCGCACTGGTAGATGTAGTAGGGCCGTACACGATTTGCGGTGAGCTTGTACATCAGCTTGCGCATCAACGCCCAGCAATCGTTCACCCCTCGCAGCAGCACGCTCTGGTTGCCGAGTGGAATCCCGGCATCGGCCATCAGCCGCAGCGCGCCCTCGGACTCCGGAGTGAACTCCTTCGGCACGTTGAAGTGTGTGTTGACGAAGATCGGATGGTACCTGCTCAGCATCTCGACCAGCCCGGCCGTGATCCGCTGGGGCATGGTAACCGGCAAGCGCGAGCCAAAGCGGATGATCTCCACTGATGGCACCTCGGCGCGCAGGCGTTTCAACACATGCTCGATACGGTCATCGGACAGGAGGAACGGGTCGCCACCTGAGAGCAGCACGTCACGGACCTCGGGATTGGCCTTGAGGTAGGCGATCCCGGCATCCAGCTGATCGTCGCTGATCGGCGCGGGTCGTTCACCCACCTTTCTCTTCCGGGTGCAGTGACGACACAACATGCCGCACTCGTGCATGATCACCCACAGCACGCGATCCGGGTACCGGTGGGTCATTCCCGGCGCCACCGAGTCGCCTTCCTCATTGAGGGGATCCTTAATGTCAAAATCGCTGAAGTTCAGCTCGCCTTCACCTGGAACGGACTGCAGACGAATCGCACACTCAGGATCGTCCGGGTCAATCAGGGAGGCGTAGTAAGGGGGCACCGCGAAGCGGAACCGGTCGAGCGCGCGTTCGATTGTGCGCTGCTCACGCGGCGTCATGTGGATGACGCGTGCCAGCTCCTCGGCCGAGGAAATGCGGTTGCGCATCTGCCAGTGCCAGTCACGCCACTGATCCATCGGCACATCGCACCAGATCGAACGTTCTTTGTACCACGGCTGTTCATCGGCCACCTTGGTGGCTATATCGGTTTTTGGGGTTGACATTGGGTTGATCCTTTCGACCGCCCAGCGGCGCTAGGCAAGGTCGGCAAAGCGGGTGTGGTGAGGGTGAAAGGTCTCTAACGAGTGTCCATAAAGCATCGTACACTAAACACTACCACAGGAAGTGCTTGAGAACAAGACCAGCGCCCTGCCGGCCCGATGAGTGGCAACGCCTATGTCCCGTTTTCTACTTGCGTCGGATCCAGAAATGCCTCGGTTTTTTCTGGCGTCGCATCAAGGGGGCCCGTGGTGAGAATCGGTCCCGCCTCGACGCTCCCGGCCTCCATCAGAGCGACGATTCGCTGCAGAGACGACAGAATCTGAGTCTGCTCCCAGTCAGCGAGGCCGGAGAAGGCATCCGTGAAGTGCTCCTGGAGAAGTGGCGGCGCACCCGCCAGCGCGTCTTCGGCTGCTGAGGTCGGGGATACCATCACCTTGCGCTTGTCCTTCAGGTCGCGCTCTCTTGTGATCATGGCCTTGCGCTCGAGGCGATCAAGGATCCCTGTAACGGTCGCCTGGCTGAGGTTGACGGCTGCTGCCAGCGAGCTCACAGGTTGCGGCGACGTCTCAACAAGCTCCTTCAGAACCACCAGCTGCGGCCCCGTCAGCCCGAAGCGCTGAACCAGTGCCCGGGAGTGCAGGTCAATAGCGCGGATGATACGCCGCAGCGCTGCCATGACCTGCGTGGTCGTCAAGCTCCGTTGATCGTGTTGGTTCGAGTCACTCGAGGGCACGTCAAACCTCCATGGTCATTCTAGACGATCGCACGCGTCGATGTTCCGAAATCCATTGCGTACATCATATTTGACCATCGCGCGAGTTTGTTTTATTTTGAACACGATGGATTTCTACTGGCCCTGCCGGACTGCATTCGCAAGTCTCTCGAGAGGATTGTTGTGCAGATAGTAGACTTCGCGATCCTCGGAGCGTACTTCATCGCCATGTTGGCGGTTGGTGTGTACTTCCAGCGTCGGCAGACCGGCCTTGACGAGTACTTTGTAGGCGGCAGGTCCATGAGCGCCGGCCACATCGGGCTCTCGGTCGTCGCGACGGATGTGGGCGGCGGATTCTCGATCGGCCTCGGCGGACTTGGCTTTGTAATGGGCCTTTCGGCTTCGTGGCTGTTGTTCACTGGGCTGGTCGGTGCGTGGCTCGCCGCTGTACTGCTGGTCCCGCGGGTCAAGGCCCTTGGCGCGGCCCACTCTCATCGCTCCTTTCCCGACTTCCTGGCGTACCGCTTCGGCGAGCCGACACGCCTCGTGGCCGCTTTGGTCTCCGCAGTTGGATACGCCGGCTTCACAGGCTCGCAGCTGCTCGCGGGGGGCAAACTGGCGTCGGCGGCCTTCGACCTCGACCTGACGACCGCTGTACTCACCATGTCGGTGGTCATCGTCGTGTACACCGCTCTCGGAGGCTTGCAGGCCGTGGTCTACACCGACACGGTGCAATGGGCGATTCTTTTCATTGGACTCATCACACTTGGCCTTCCACTCGGCTATTCGGCCGCTGGCGGGTGGAGCGGGCTCCGTGCCGCCCTGCCTCCCGAGTTCTTCTCCCTCCGCAACGTCACCGGCCTGCAGGTGACCACGTGGATGGTGACCATCGTGCCCATCTGGTTCGTTGCGATGACTCTGTATCAGCGAATCCACGCTTCGAAGGATGTGGCTACGGCGAAGAGAGCGTGGTTCATGGCCGGGCTGTTGGAGTACCCGGCGATGGCTTTCATCGGTGCAACTCTGGGCATGTTCGCCCGCGTGCTCTACCCGGCAGCAGATCCTGAGATGGGCTTACCGTTGTTGATTCGGGACGTGCTTCCGGTCGGTGCAACCGGACTCGTGCTCGCCGCCTACTTCGCGGCCATCATGTCGACTGCCGACTCGTGCCTACTGGCCAGCGTCGGAAACCTCGTCGACGATATCTTCGGGCGGCACGTCGCACCGTCATCGTCGGAGAGGTCGTTGCTCGTTCTCGCTCGAGTCTTGACCTTGGTGGTCGGCTTCGGCTCTGTCGGCTTCGCTCTTTACGTGCCGCGGGTGATCGACTCGATCCTGCTCGCGTACTCGTTCATGGTAGGCGGCCTCCTGTTTCCAACCCTGGGTGCACTGTTCTGGCATCGTGTCAGCGGCACGGCTGCATTCTGGAGCATCTTGGTTGGCGGCTCTCTCACGATCTACCTGACGGTCGCCAAGGTTCAACTCTTGCTCGACCCGGTCTTCTACGGCCTCGGGGCTTCTGGTTTGGTACTCGTGAGTCTGACCATCGCGTTCCCTAACACCCGGAGCTACCACTTGTGAGTTCACGCTATCCAACGTCGTCGCCTGATGACGAATGGCAAGTGAGGTCAACTGTCTCAAAGCCGGGGCGTCCGGTTGTGGTGGGACCAATCACACCAGATGACAGTGGCGTCCCAGGAGGCAGCGCTCTGAGCGTAACCCTTTTTCTTCAGACACTTGGACTCGACCCACTTTTTGTGACCCGAGTTGGCGGCGATTCACAGGGTGACGGATCATTGGAGATCCTCCGCGCCCCTGGTTCGGATATCACGGGTGTGCAGATCGACCGGGCACAGGAACTCATCGGCGCACCTGTTGGTGGCTGTGCTGACACATCGTCAAACGGGTGTACCAAGCGCCTATCGCCCCAACCTGCCGGAGAAGGAGTACGCAAATGAAAGGGATAGTGATTTCCTTTTCCTCATCCAAGCCATCCTATCACTGTAGAGGACCGATTCGGAGCAAATGACCACGATGACGGACCTTACAGGGCAGTCTCCACCGACGATCAGGCACCCAACGCCCTCAAACCGCCACCGTGAATCCTTGGCGGCGGAATGTGAGCGATCACTCTTGCGGGGAAGTCGAGGGCGTCGATCCGCTCTTCCCCGCCCAGTCGATCCATCCACATCCGTGCCAGGTAGTTCGACCTTCGAAGCAGTTCGAGGGTAAATGACTAATCGTTCCACTGAGAGACTGTTCGGGCCTGGAATCAGACTGTTTCTTCCTCTGGCGGACTGCTGATGGCGTAATTAGGGCGCCGATGCTTTGAGCGACCTCCCGGTGTGTGGCCCAGTTTGAATCACCGGCCTTCTGGTGCACCTGAGAGGTGCACCAGCGTCGCAGCTGCCTCGACCATTTTCCATCGCGACCGCGCTGCTCGGGCGACGCTGGGGTGGCGAAAGCCACGCCAGAAGGCTGGGGCTGAAACTCCGGTCCGTCGCAACGTGCCGGTTCCCCACAGAATAAGACAGTGTCCCTTTTAGATTATTCAGGAATTCACCGGCTCGCCTCTTCGAAGCCACGAAGGGCCACACAGGCCGCCGAAGTCATTTCCCTCAAGGGCGAGGAGTGGCGGATTTCACGCATAGGCCAAGCGACCCCTGGGTTGCGGTACAGGACGGCCGATCTCCATGGCGGTTTCAATCCATTCTTGAATGATCTCTTCCGCATTGGACAGAGCCTCATGATAGGTCGTACCGTCAGCCATACATCCCGCGAGTTCAGGCACTTCCGCGACGAATGTCCCATCCTCTTCACTCCAAAAAATAATGATCTCGTATTTTGATTCCATCGTCACTCTCCCTACTGGCGGTTGTACTTCAGAATCATGTCCCGCACCTGTCTGACCTGGTATGGCTTCCCTTTTCCGTTCTTGGGTTGCAGATTGAGAATCTCCTCCACACCCTCCATTGTGAAGATGTGGTGATCCCCTCTGGTTCTTTCGCTAAATCCCAGGCGCCTAAGCAGCGCACACAGATCGCCAAATCGGATATTGGCCGTCCGAACTCCGCATCAGGATACGCCTGAAGGCCTTCTCATGCTTACCCATACGAGGATTCTACCAAACCAACGGTTCCCGACCCTGCTGCCCTTGAGAAGGAATACGCCGAGCGGGGGCGCGAAGCGACTCCGAAGGCCGGGGATTGGAAGCATGGGCAAGGCCAGCGACGGTCAGTCGATTTGATCCGATGCGTCTCCGTGGCTCTCAAGGCCATACTACACGTTGATTCGCACAAAGCC
>JAIOSJ010000197.1 GCA_021107705.1 Thermoanaerobaculales bacterium
TCGAAGCCCTCGACGAGGCGCTGACCATTTGGGCCGCCGAAGTCTCCGCGAGAGGGAATCTCGCTACCGACATCACGATCGATGGGTGAATGAACGTTATGTTAACTTTGTTTCACCTGGCACCGGTTCAAACCCTGACAACATTCAAAAAAATATTGATCCCCTTGTTGGGGTTGCTTGCAGCCGCTGTATACATCATGCTCGCATCGAACCATCTGGATGCACAAGGTTTATACCATGATGAACTGCATCAGGCTCCTGCCGCCTTTGCCTATACCGGGCTTCGTCCGCAAGCTTTCGCGCCGGTCATGATCTGTGGCGTCCCCGTTCTCAATATGAGTTATAGCGGGGCCGTCAAGTCGGCTATCTACGGGATCTTTCTTAAAATCAGTGGTGTTGGATTCTCCGCAACAAACTGGCGAATGACTGGTATTCTTATTGTTGCAACCGCCCTTTTCCTGTTTTCCTTGCTCACACGAAAATGCCTGTCAAACCGTTTCTTAATAGTTGTTTATCTGTTGCTGCTGACGGACAATTCACTCATCCTCATGACCCGTCACGACTGGGGGCCGGTTGCTCTTGCCTTTTTTTTGCGTTTGATGGCCATCGGCCTGATGCTTCGCGTGATGGTTCAGGCTAAAGAAATTTCTAAAGCGGTACTCTTTGTCATTGCTTGTCTTGTCGGGTTTTCCATTTTTGAAAAGCTTAACAACATTGTTTTGTTAGCTCCCGGAGTTCTGTTCTTCTGTTTCATCATTCGACGAATTCGCTTTTCTCACTATGTCTCAGGTCTTGGAGGTTTCACGCTGGGGCTTGCTCCGCTTATTACAGCCAATCTTTATTCGTATTTTACAGCAGGATATCTTGTTTCCCTGAGCCAGGTGTCAGCAGAAAAAGTCATGTCCTTCCACCAGTTTTTCCTGTACGCAAAAGAGTATTTGTGTCTGGGTCGCGGTGTGCTGGTTAGCACCATGATTTTAGGCGAAGCCCCGGGCGGTACCTGGACTGTTTGGAGCGTGCCGCTTCTTTCACTCATTGCTCTGGTAGCGGGAATCGTTCTGTGGAAAAAATCCATGTTATGTCGAGCTGGGGTGCTCATGATTCTTTGTTATGTTGCAACAGGACTGCTCATGTATTTTTTGCCACGTCCGACCTCCTTTTACCACTGGATGGTCGGTACGCCCTTTCAATATGCCGGGCTCGCACTGGTGGCATCCGCATGCATTGAAATGTTCTTCTGGAGAAGAACAACAATAATGCCCATCCTGCTGCAACAGGCTCTTTTTATCGTGGTGGGTCTGATGATTGTTTTGCCGCGTATTTCTGATGCAGTATGGCTTCAAAGCCAATTGACGGCTGGAAAATACTCACATAGATGGTCCCCTGAACTGAGTCAAATGGGTGTTTTCGCGGCGGATCATCAAGAGGATGCGATTTTTGTTGCAGCAGACTGGGGAGTTGCCACGCAGATTATTTGCTATCTGAATGGGATGCCCGGAAAAGTGGCAGAGTTGTTTTGGTATTATCAAGCCGAGCCGGATTTTTTGTGTCTGCTGGGTCAGCAGGTAAAGCGCGTTTATGTAGTTAATCTACGACCACCGGTGAATGTTGTTCCGGAAAACACAAGGCGCATAAAGAAACTTGTAAACAAACTTTGTCGTGAAGATAGACTAAGAAAAGTGCAGGCTCCCGTCTTTTCAACGGTAGAAATGAACGCTTATGATGTCGTCCACCCTCCAGCCGCCCGGTTCTGTAATTGAAACGTCGCATCCGAAACGCCAGCGAAAACGAACCGATATGGCTTTCAACGCGACTTTTCTGAGTTCGGAGGCTGCCTCAGTCAGGGTGAACGCGTTGAGTGAGCAACGTGGTACCCAATTGAGGGCTCAACAAGCGGGCTATCGGGGACGGGGTGTTCTGACAGGGTGATTGGTGAAGAATCTGGGTTAATATCGAATGAGGTGATTGTGACGAGGAGGCTCACGATGGAATTGCTCGAAAGGATTGTTGTCGATCCCGAAGTTGTTTCCGGGAAACCTGCGATTCGTGGTACTCGAATTTCTGTGAGTTTCGTTGTTGATCTCCTCGCTCAGGGGTGGTCCCTTGCTGAAATTTTGGAGAACTACACAGGCATTGAAACCGTGGATATACAGGCATGCTTGGCTTACGCAAGCTCCATTCTGGAGTCGGAGAGAGTCTATCCCCTGTAAGCGTCCTGCTGCGGCTGCTGGTCGATGAGAATATTCCGGGGGCGGTGGTAGATGTTCTTGCCCGGGATGGGCAATGACGTGTATTGGATTCGCCGACAGTGCCCGGGTGTCAGCGATTTGACATTGGTTGATTTGGCGACGAGAGACAACCGGCTCATTCTCACGTTCGACAAGGACTTTGGGGGCTTGCCTTCAATAGAGGCTTGGCACCGGCTGCCGGCATCATTCTGTTCCGAATCTCGATGCCAGGAGCGGTCGAGGTTGCCAGAACTATTTCTTGGGCTCTTGTGGTCAATGTCGCGTGACGTTACCTATTTTATGCTGGACATTGAGGAGAGTTGGACTGGATCATTGATTACACCAAGGGCCTGAGCCAATACGAATGCTGCAGTAACGTTGTGGCGCGCGATTGCCCGGCCCGTATTCTCGTACGATGGATTTTGCATGCGCCTGATCTGTTACCTTCGAATTACCTGGGTTCAGGGTTTCGACTGGAGGTTGGAGGCTCGGCTGCCAAGGACGTCTCGCGACGGCTGCTTTCGGAAAGATTTCAGGTCCTCTCGCATGAGGACTGCGATTCGGAGTTTTTCCGCCCACGATTGATCGACTCGGGTGCGCTGCCAGGCGGCCTGTCGGGCCAGTATCGATCGAAGGTCATGCCTCATCGAACCGCACCAAGAATTTTTGCCATGCATCAGCCAATCCATGATGGTCAGCGAGCACAAAGATTTGTTCATCGTCAACAGAGCCCGCTTCACGCAGGGCGAGAATGCGTGCAAAATCCTTCGCTCGTCCGACGCTGAGGGCGATCACTGCGAGGAAGTCAGCCCGTACTACGCGGATCGGTGTGCCCTCGAGATCTCCGGTTTCTGCCTCCCGTATCGCCTCTTCAGTGAGTGGATCGAAAGCGGGAATGAGCTGCACCGGCCATGCTCCGACACGGATCGCTTCCCTTTCGGGGTGATAGCCGAGGGAATTACAGAATTCGTAGAGGGGACCGAGAATGTCAATCGCTTCAGGATTCGAAACCGAAACGAGAATATCTGCATCGAAGGTTACAACAGCTTCCGTATAACGCATTTGTGCGATCGCGCCGAATACTGCGTAGTCAAGGATGACTTCCTCCTTCACCATCCGGTTCAGGAGTTTTGCGACTTCTTCCATAAGAGATGTATAACTCTCGCCTCGAGAAAGTTCAAGAGTCAAAGGCAATCCGTCGAACGGATTGCATAGTTAAATATTGTAGGAATTTAGTCTCGCAGAGAGCACAAATGTGTATCAGAGCGGGATTTTAGGTTAAAATACTCGAGATTTGGTGGTCGGGCGGCGCCCGAGCCGGATCAGTGAAGAGAGGTTTATGGTTTATCACGAGATAACACCCGATGAAACGGGAATGAACCCTGCTGAGAGGTCGGGTATGCGGCTGTGGCAGAGGTTTTTGAATCGCCCGGTGCAGTTCGCTTTTGATCTGTTTGTGCTGGCTTTGGCCTTTGTGTTGTCCTACAACCTGCGCTTTGATTTCATGATCACAGAGGCGGAACTGCACAAGATGTTGGTGCAGGCCCCCTTGGTGATGCTCATTCAGTTCGGTTCAATGTTCATATTCGGATTTTACACCTTTGTTTGGCGTTACATCGGGATGGCGGAGTTGCGGCCTTTCGTGAAGGCGGCATGGTGGTCGTTTCTTCCCTTGATTCTCATGCGGTTCGGTCTGCCGGACGCCTTTTTGGTGTGGCGGGTCCCGCTGTCGATCATTCTGATGGATACGATGTTGGCCTTTGGTGGTGTTCTCGCGCTGCGGGTGTTGCGTCGGGCGACCTTTGAACGCTTTGAGAAGGAGCGACGGGCGAAGGGGGCCGATGGCGAGAAGCTGAAACCGGTGTTGCTCGTGGGCGCCGGACGGGCGGGGGTGTTGGCGGCACGGGAAATCCAGGCCCGGGGTGACATGGGTATGGAGATCCGAGGCTTTGTGGATGACGAGCCGGACAAGCACGGATCGGTCATTCAGGGTGTGAAGGTGCTTGGGGCGACGCGGGAACTGCCCCGGCTGGTTTCGGAGCTTGGGATCGACCATGTTGTGATTTCAATCGCGCAGACGGGGCGCAAGGATCTGCGTCGGATCATCGAAATCTGTGAGGCGATTCCGGTGCGGGCTCGCATTATTCCGGGATTGTACGAGCTGATCGACGGCACGGTGGAGATTACCAGGATTCGTGATGTGGAAATCGAAGACCTCTTGGGCCGGGAGGCGGTGAGTCTGGACGAAAAATCTCTGTCGGAGTTCCTCGAGGGCAAGACGGTGATGGTGACCGGCGCCGGTGGTTCGATCGGTTCAGAGATCTGTTGTCAGGTTGCAAAGTTCGGCGCCGGTCGGGTCTTGATGGTGGAACGCGCCGAGTTTGCTCTGTTCGAGTCGGAACGAGAGATGCGAGAATTTTGCCCCGGGGCCGATGTCTTGCCTCTGGTGGCTGATGTCTGCGATGAAACGCGGATGTCCGAGATTTTCGAGAGTTATCGACCGGCGGTTGTTTTCCACGCGGCGGCGCACAAACACGTGCCCTTGATGGAGAACAACACCGGTGAGGCGGTAAAGAACAACGTGCTTGGCACGCGGCTGGTCGCGGAGTTGGCCGGAAGATCAGGGGTTGAGACTTTTGTGCAGATCTCCACCGACAAGGCGGTGCGGCCGACCTCGATCATGGGGGCGTCGAAAAGGGCGGCGGAGTTGGTTGCACAAGATTTGAACCGTCAATTCGACACTCAGTTCATATCGGTACGTTTCGGCAACGTACTGGGTTCAGCGGGTTCGGTGGTGCCGAGTTTTCGTAAGCAGATCGAGGAGGGCGGTCCGGTTACTGTGACCCATCCGGACATGGTGCGTTACTTCATGACGATTCCCGAGGCGTCGCAACTCGTGGTGCAGGCGGGTGCGATCGGCCAGGGCGGCGAGATTTTCATTCTCGACATGGGTGAGCCGGTACGCATTGTGGACATGGCCAAGGACATGATCACACTGTGCGGCCTGAAGCCGTTTGAGGACATCGACATCGAGTTCACCGGCATAAGACCGGGTGAGAAGCTCTTTGAGGAACTCCAGACGGTGGGAGAGAACATCACCAAAACGCGCCACCCGAAGATTTTCGCAGGAAAGATCAATACCTACGGTGAAGCCGAGGTCTCGCAGGCTTTGGAGCGCTTTCGCGGTCTCTGCGGCGCGGGAGACGAGGCTGAGCTGCGAAGGTACTTCAATGAGCTTCTTCCGGAAGCGCGGGTGACGGAGTGAGCCTCGCTGCCAAGAAGAGAAACTCATTCCAAGAGCGAACTCTTGTCTCTCGTTTTCCGGGCCTTTCGGTATGCGCTGGCGGCTTGGCGGGTGCGTCAGCGAAACGGCCGGACCTCTAGTTTACGGGGTCCTGCCTGAAATGGTGCGAAGCAGACAGTCTCGGATACAGAAGTCGCAGGTTGCTCCTGGTGGGCAGTCGGCCGTAATTCGGCGGAACCCGGCGATGAAATCCGTGGCCCTGTGGTCGTCTGAGCGCAGGAAACTCATGAAGCGAACCAGTGAAGCCCCGAAATCCTCTGAAATCAGGTGTTCAATTTTACAGGCGTCACCTTCTGCGGTGTCCTCGGAAACCGCGAGGATTTCGGTGAGGAATGCCCTGAGGACCTCCCGTTTGGAGGTTATGCGGGCGACGAGATCCTGTCCAAGCTGAGTGAGCTGAATGCGGTGGTCCGGCCCTACCTCTACCAGGTCGTGTTGCTTGAGGGTGCGCAGTTGCAGAGAGACTGCCGCCCGAGAAACATCGAGCGCACGAGCAACGTCCGCCGCCCTCGGGCCGCTGCCATCCTGCTCATTCTCGGCAATCGCCAGGAGGTAGTGAGCGACGGAGTGGGTGATCTCGTTCTCTTCGAAGGCTTTCCACAACCTTTGATATTCGCTCATAAGGCTATTGTCGGTCGCTCGGGTTGCGTGTGTCAACGAGGAAGGGGTGCTTTTCGAAGTCGATCACGCTCAAGGGTAGTTTCTAGGTTAATCTCTCTCCATGATTCCTCTCCTCCGCAGCCTTCGTCCCGAGCAGTGGCTCAAGAACGGTTTTGTAATGGCGCCGCTCATCTTTTCCGGACGTTGGGATGACGTAGACGCGGTTGTTCGCTCCTTTGCGGCCGTCCTGGCCTTTAGTTTTGCAGCTTCGGCGACGTACCTCGTGAACGATCTTGTGGATCGCGAAGCAGATCGAAATCACCCGGGAAAGCGTGAGAGACCGATTGCGGCCGGAACAGTTGGGCTCGTGACGGCAGTGATTCTGGCCTGCGTGCTCGTTGTCCTGGCGATGACGATCGCCGTGGCACTCGGAAGTGGGTTCCTGGTGGTTCTCGCAGGCTATCTGGTGCTGACCCTGCTTTACTCCGCTGTGTTGAAGCTGGCCGTCTTCGTGGATGTTCTGGTTGTTGGGGTTGGATTTGTCCTGAGAGTTGTTGGTGGTGCAGCGGCGATTGAGGTTCCGGTATCACGCTGGATTCTGCTGTGTACCTTCCTGCTGGCACTCTATCTGGTCCTCGGCAAGAGGCGCACGGAGTTGGTCATGCTGGGGGAAGAGGCGGGAGATCATCGCGTTGTGCTCGGTCACTACACGCTGCCGATGGTGGATCAGGCGATCTCGGTGGTGCTCGGGGCAACTGTGTTGGCTTATGCCCTTTACACCGCTGCTCCGGAAACGGTGGCCAAGGTTGGCTCGGAAGGTTTGATGGCAACGGTGCCGATCGTTCTATACGGGCTTTTCAGGTATCTCTATTTGCTGCATCGCCACGAACTCGGAGCAAGTCCGACGCGCGCTCTTTTGACCGACCGTCCGCTTCTTGTGTGCGTGCTGGTATGGCTGGCGGTGGCTGCGGCGGTCGTCGGCATGGGTTCGAGACCTTGATTCGAACAGAAACCCGTTTACAAGAGAGGTGACACAAATGCGGAGCAACGGTTTCGGATTTATTATGCTGCTTCTTCTCGTTTTAGCCGTGGTTGATATCGGTAATCCCCAAGAATCCTAATCTAGCGAATTCGCTTCGGTTATGATGCGCGGAATGCGGACCGCAGACTTTAATTTCGACCTTCCGGAGGAACTCATCGCTCAACGGGCGCTGCCGCGGGGAGAATCGCGCCTGTTGGTGCTGGAGCGGTCCGAGAAACGAATTCGACATCTCGGTGTGAGGGAATTTCCGGCATGGCTTCGGCCCGGCGACCTGGTGCTTCTGAATGACACTCGGGTCATCGCCGCGCGACTCGAGGCGCGGCGTTCAACCGGGCGACGGTTTGAATTGCTGTTGTTGGAGCAAGGTGTTGAGGGCCGCTGGGAGTGTTTGTTGCGGCCCACCGCTCGGGTCAGAGCAGGAGAGGTTCTGTTTCTTGGTGACGGCGGCAAGGTCGTTCCGGAACGAAATTTGGGAGAGGGCCGCTGGGAAATTCTCTTTGACCCTCCGATGGCTTTCGATCGGCTCGAAGGGGTAGGGGAGACACCATTGCCGCAGTACATTCATCGACCGGAGGGTGCGACGCCTGAGGATCGCGAGAGATATCAGACGATTTATGCGGCCGCTCCGGGGGCCGTCGCCGCGCCGACGGCAGGTCTTCACTTTGACGGGAAGCTCGTCGAGGCTGTTCGGGCAGCCGGCGCGGAGGTCGCATCGCTGACGCTGCACGTGGGAATCGGAACCTTCCGACCGGTCGGAGTTGAAAAGGTGGCAGACCACCGCATGCATCAAGAGCGGTATGTCTTCTCCAACGAAACGGCGTCTGCAGTGAATCGCGCCCTCAAAGAGGGTCGCAGGATCGTTTGTGTGGGAACGACATCGGTACGGGCTCTCGAGGGTGAATTGGCTTCTGCCGGAAGCGGACTGGTCCGAACAGAGTGGGGTTCGACCGATATTTTCATCACACCCGGTTTTCGTTTTCGAGGGACCGGGGCCATGCTGACGAACTTCCACCTGCCGAAGTCAACCCTGTTGATGATGATCAGTGCCTTTGCCGGGCGGGAAAAGGTGCTTGATGCTTATGCTGAGGCCATTCGCCTGGGTTATCGGTTTTTCTCCTACGGGGACGCGATGCTGATCGTCTAGGGAAACAAAAAGGTACAGAGACAGGGTCAAAGAGGTCAAATGGGTCAAAGAGGTCAAGACCGCGGAGCGCTGGCCTCTCGGCCCGCATGCTCGTATGCTGAAAATGCAGAAATTGTCGCATTTGTGCATGTATTTGTCGCTTCGGGCTATGGTCATAACCCTCTTTGTGACCGAGAATTTCCTTGGGTAAGAAAAACTTGAGAGAAAGGCGGTGGACAGATGCTTGGAGAACGGACTGTTTTTGTTATGGCTGTGCTGGCGGTGGTAGTGGCAGCACTGGTGGGGCCGGCTTCGGCGGAGGAACCCTATGACGCCAAGGCCTATTTTTCGCCGATGGTCATTCCGGCGGCGGCGTTCATTAACGACGGAGTTAATATCGACGGATTTGAATTTCACAATGGTGCATTGATAGGTAATGGAGTCGACATGGTCAACATGGTTGCGCCGGTCTATCTCCCCCAGGGTGCGACGATTCATTCCTTTCGGGCTTATCTCTACGACAATGACAATGACTGTGACGGTACCTATGAGGATATCGATCTTTTTCTCAACCGGACAAGCCTGGTGACGGGCGCCATACAGCCCATTGCCATTGCGACCAGTGTGGGCGCATCCGGTTCCATGCAGTTCGTACCGACACATACGCTCTACACAAGCGCCGCGACGGTGAACAACGACAGCTACCAGTATTGGATCCATATGAGGATCTGTTCCCTGAGCCATCGCCTCAAGGCGGTGGTGATTGAGTATTGAGGGGAGGTGGAAGATGACAAAACGAAATTCTGGATTTTCGCTGGGCGTGGTTCTGGTCTGCGCCCTCATTATTGGATTCTCTTTCGGTGCAGCGATGGCCTCCGATTCATTGTCTGAGAAGGAGAGCCGAAACTTTTGGGGAACATCACCTCTCATCATTCCGGCGGCGGCATTTGCTTCGAACGGGTTGGCGCCGCTAAGCTCAGCTTTCAATTTCAATGGATTCGTCGGCGGTGGGACGGCCTACAACTGCATGCAGGCGCCGGTCTATCTGCCGGATCACGCACGTGTAACTCGTCTTTACGCTTCGATCTCGGACATGAGCAGTTCCGACATGTCGGTCTCTCTCATACGCGCCACCAATCTCAGCTACTCTTCGACCACCGAGATGGCCAGGGTGACCTCGAACGGCAATACGAGCCCCACTCCTACCGCAACCTTCTATGGAGATTCCAGTATCACCGGCCCGGACATCAGTTACCCGGACTACAGCTATTACGTTGTGGCCTGCCTCCCGGACTACAATTTCCGACTTTATCAGGTGGAGATCGATTTCGAAGACAACCTGATTTTCCGCGACGATTTCGAGGCCGGAGGGATGACGGCGTGGTCCTCAAGTGTGGGTTCCAAGGCGTCGGCCGGATTCCCGGAGCTTCAGGTGAGCGGACCGGGGTTTGAAGCGGAGAACGCCGGAGTTTCCACGGAGTTTGAGAAAAGCATATCTTTCGACAGCCCGTTGACGATCGCTCCCAGTGAGTTCAAACCGGATGGGTGGCAAGCTGGAGATGTCTTCATTTCCTTCAACGACGGAGTGATGTACGGCGCCAACTACACCGAGTCGAGGTTCATGCATGCTCCGGTCTGGCTCCCTGACGGAGCAACCATAACCGACGTGAGAGCCCGGGTTATCGACAACGATTCAGATACCGCCGGCGTTGGTTGTGACGCGGGCTACAACTCTGAAATTGAGATCTGGCTTTATCGAAGCAAGGGTTGTAGTTCGACCACTCCAGGTGCGTGTTCCGACGAGATGATGAACGCAAGTACTTCGGGCGCCAGCACGGGTATTCAGTTTCTGCCGGTGTCAGCGCCCACCATCAGTTACGACGTTGTTAACGGCCAACAATATGGCTATTACGTCGTAATGCGTCTGTGTGGGCCCACGCATGAGGTTTACGGAGTGCGGGTCAGGTATACGCTGCCGTAATAGTAAGAGAGCCGCAATACTTGAATCTTGGGGCCGGGTTGAGTGCGACCCGGCCCCGTTTACTTGTGTGCCGACTCAGCCATAATGCCCCCATGGAATCGACCCAGGCCCTGCTCAAGTGGTTTCGATCCAATGCACGGGATCTACCCTGGCGGACGGAGCCTCGAGAGCCCTACCGAACGCTCGTCAGCGAGGTGATGCTGCAGCAGACGCAGGTTGATCGAGTCGTGCCTCGGTTCGATGCCTTCATTGCCGAGTTCCCGGACCTTCCCAGGCTGGCTTCAGCGACTGAAGATCAGGTCGTCGCCAAGTGGTCGGGACTCGGATATTACCGTTCCCGGCGCCTCGGTGCATGCGGAAAGCCGAGAGAATTCGTTGGGTGGCTGCGTGTGTGGTTTCTCGGGATGGTCTTTGGTTGGTACGCAGGGTTGTGAAAGGCCCGATTCTTCGGGGTCTTTGGTTACCGGCTTTCACTGAGCTTTTGGACGGTGATTGTCCGATTCGCGTTGCGACCGAACTCGCCCCTGTCTCCGGCTTCGATCTTCCGGTGGTGGGCCCGATCATCCGCCACAGTATTACCTACCGGCGTATCGAGGTGGTCCCGGTCCTTCTCCCTATTTCTCCCACGCCGGTGGTTGCCGCGACGTGGCAATGGGTCACGGCCGGTCAAAGCGATTTTGCCACATCCTCGCTCATGGAGAAGCTTCAGAAGGCTTTTAATACAAACAAATAGCAGAGATAGAAAAATCTATCGCGGCGCGGCAATCAGAGTGAATCAGGGTTCAGCCTCTGATATACTCCGCTTGTGAAAAGGGAAGCAAGCGCCAAAAACCCGAGGTCGCCCGTTGGCTTGGCGGCCTCTTTTCTTTGGCTTTTCAAGCTTTGGTGATTTTCCGGCGTTGGGAAAAAGCTGGTTAGGTGTAATGGAGGAGACATGGAGCACGCGACCGCAGGAGTCTTTTTAGGAATTTCCGGAGCCGTCTGGTTCTGGATTCTCAGCATTATCGGCTTTGGGGCGTTGCTATATTCCCTGAACCGCCGTTTTCAGATGCTCAGGTTGGGCCGTGAAGAGAATCGGTTTGACCGCATCGGCGAGAGAATCAAACACATGATGGTGTTCGCCATCGGTCAGAAAAAGATGTTTGACGATCCCTTCGCCGGGCTGTATCACTTGTTTATTTTTTACGGCTTTTTGGTTGTGAGTCTGCGGACCGGGCTGATGGTTCTCGAGGGGTTCTTTGGCGGGTTGGAGCTGCCGTTGCTCCACACACCGATCGGCCACGCCTATCTCTTCTCCAAAGATATTTTTGAACTGCTGGTTCTGGTGGGCCTCGCTCTGGCGGTCTGGCGACGGGGTGTGCAAAAGAAATCAAGGGTTGTCAACAGCTTCGGCGCTTGGTTGGTCATTGGCCTCATCGGCGCCCTGATGTTGACCGATCTTTTTTCCGAGGGCGCGAGAATTGCCGCGGGCGCCACGGACGGGGCCTTCCTGCCCGTCTCGGCGGCATTTGGGTTGGCATTCGCGGGCATGTCCGAGGGCGCCCTGCAGCTCACCTACTCGAGCTTGTGGTGGCTCCATCTGGTCGTTCTGTATTACTTTGCCAACGAGCTGCCCTACTCGAAACACTTTCACGTCTACACCGCACTCCCCAACGTGTTCTTCGCCAACCTCGATGCCGCCGGGAAGCTGCCGGGAATGGATTTGGAGAATATCGATGAAAATACCCGGTTCGGCATTTCCGCGGTCACGGATTTTACGTGGAAGCAGATGCTCGACCTCTATAGCTGTACCGAGTGCGGGCGCTGCCGCGAGTTCTGTCCGACGACGCTGACGGAGAAACCGTTGCAACCGGTCCTCTTCACCAAGGCGGTTCGAGATCAGATGTACAAAGAGCAGAAATCGCTGCTCGGCGACCCGGGACAAGACGGTGTGGCTTCTGAAGAAGAGATGGTTCCGGTCATCGTCGACCCGGAAATTATCTGGGCCTGTACGACTTGCCGGTGGTGTGAACAGGCGTGTCCCCTGGATATTTCCTATGTCGACAAAATCGTTGAGATGAGGCGAAATCTGGTATTGGAAAAGACCGAGTTCCCCGAAGCCGCCCAACCTGCGTTTCGCGGCTACGAAGTCAACGGAAATCCATGGCAGCTGCCGGCTGAAGAGCGACCCAATTGGGCCGATGGTCTTGGCGTTCCTCTTGTGGCGGAATGTGTCGGGGATTTTGAATACCTCTTCTTTGTCGGTTCTCCGGGAAGCTACGACGATCACGGAAAGAAGGTGTCCCAGGCCTTCGTGAAGATCATGCAGGCCGCCGGCGTGAAGATCGCCATTCTCGGTGCTGAAGAAATGACCTCCGGAGATGCTGTTCGGCGCCTTGGAAACGAATATCTCTACCA
>JAIOSJ010000443.1 GCA_021107705.1 Thermoanaerobaculales bacterium
CAGATGGGCCGCGAGAGAGGCTGCTTCGGCGCTCACGCCCTCCATCAAGTCGCCGTCGCCGCACACGACCCAGGTCCGGTGATCCACGACCTTGTGCTCCTCGGTGTTGTAGCGTGCCGACAGATGAGCCTCGCCGAGAGCCATACCGACCGAGGTGGCGCATCCCTGGCCGAGGGGCCCTGTGGTGACCTCAACTCCCGGAACCTCTCCTACTTCCGGATGGCCGGGTGTCCGTGAGCCCCACTGGCGGAATTGCTTGATGTCGTCGATTGAGAGGTCGTACCCCGTCAAGTGGAGGACGGCGTAGAGCATGGTCGAAGCATGTCCGGCCGAGAGAACGAAACGATCACGATCGTGCCATGCGGGGTCCGCCGGATCGTGTTTGAGCATACGGGAAAACAGAGTCCAGGCCACCGGCGCCAGACCCATCGGGGCGCCGGGATGCCCTGAATTGGCCTTCTCGATCGCATCCATCGCCAAGGTTCGAATGGTGTTGACAGCCAGTTGATCTACGTCATCGAAGGAGTAGCCCACAGTCACCTCCGGAGGTGTGGCAGCGGTCGCTGCCTAGGCCATGAAGACTATCATTGACCGAGAAAACATTATCCGGTTGATGCGTCGCGCGCGAGAAGAATGCGTTCTACGGCTTCAAGATCATGCCGGGTGTTGACCCCGAGCATTTCGTCGGCATCATCCAGAACCACCGCAGTCACCCGGAAACCGGCTTTCCTGAGCCATGCTACGACGTCGGTCAGGTAATACTCACCCTGGGTGTTGTCGGGCTTGAGCGACGCCAGGGCCTGCTCCAACGAAGCCCTCCGAAAGGCGTACACACCGGCATTGACCTCATTGAGGGCAAGAGTTTCAGCGTCCGCGTCTTTTGCCTCTACGATCGCCTGCACTCCACGGTCATGGCCGCGAATGATTCTCCCGTAGGCATTTGGGTCGTCGAGGACCGCAGTCAAGAGAGCGGCGTGCGCCCCCTCCTCCAGTCTTTCCCGCAAACTGACGAGGCTGGCGGGCCTGAGCAGAGGCACATCCCCGGACAGGACCATCACAGCCGAATCTCCCTCGTTCGACTTTGCTTCAAGAGCCACCCGAAGCGCATCCCCCGTACCCAACTGGGGTTCTTGCAGAACTGTCTTCACTCCCCGCGACCGAATATGGCTCTCGACCTCCTCAGCCCCGTGCCCGACGACGACCACGATATCCTCCACATCGGTAATATCCTGTGCCAGGTCGAGAACATGATCGAGCAACGAGCGCCCCGCCGCCTCGTGCAACACCTTGGGAAGGTCCGACATCATGCGGGTGCCCTTGCCTGCGGCCAACACGGCAATTGTCCACTTCATTCTTTGCCTTCCTGCTTGGGGTGTATGGGGAAGCCGTCTGCTGCCGGCTGCAGCTCTTACCGTCTCCGCAACTCGAACAGAACCTGCTTCGCAACCGCCTTCAAGGTCTCGAAAACCCCGTTGCCTTGGGTCGCAATTGCCTCGAAGGTGGGTTCGCCCTTCAGGTTCAGGGCCCGGTACATGTCATCAACCGGCACTGCCGTCGGCAGGTCCCTCTTGTTGAATTGGAGCACGTACGGGATGTTCATCAATTCGAAGCCGTTTTCCCGGAGATTGTCCTCGAGATTACGCAGGCTCTCGGAATTGGCATCCATGCGCATTTCCTGTGAGTCGGCGACAAAGACCACGCCGTCGACGCCCTTGAGAATAAGCTTGCGGGAGGCATCGTAAAAGACCTGGCCGGGCACGGTATAGAGGTGGAAGCGGGTCTTGAACCCGCGTACCGACCCCAGGTCGAGCGGCAGAAAATCGAAGAACAGCGTGCGGTCGGTTTCCGTCGCGAGAGAAATCAGCTTCCCCTTCTGCTGGGGAGTTGATTTCTCGTAGATGTACTGAAGGTTCGTGGTCTTGCCGCACAAGCCCGGACCGTAAAAGACGATCTTGACGTTGATCTCTCGGGCGGCGTAGTTAATGAAGCTCATTCGGAAAAGAGTGCGTCGATGTCGTCGTCCGTAATTTCGGCGAATGGAGAGGTTGCTTCTTCAATTCCAACCTCCGCTGCTTTTTCGTCCATCTCTTTGAGAACCCGCTCGATCTCCTGGGAGGCCTTCCGCACCCGAAGGCGAACCAGGCCCAGCGATGAACGTTCATCAAAAATTAATACGAGGATCAGCCGCTGCCCAACGATCGAGATGTGAATGTTGTCCTTCTGCCCCTCGTGGAACAGAATGGAAAACTCTTTCTCACCAATGAGTTTGGCTAGACCGTCAGTCGCCGCTACGTTGCCCGCTGTGAGGGAGGCCAGAGAGGTGGTATCGACAGTGTCGATCTCACCAACCGCCGCGATCTGTTGACCGTTCTTGTCAACCAGGAACACGATTTTGGCGCTCGCATCAACCCGTAGGCGCTGCAGCAGCGCGGTGATTTGATTAAATTCTTCTTCGTACATGACAAGGCCGGCTTCCAAGACAAACCCCCCTATGAGACTGCATTTTTAACACAGATCCCCATTGAAGAGCAAGAAAGGTCGGGTTTTCTCCGAAACCTTTGACCAAAAAGGGTTTTATTTAGCCTGAAGGATGGAGATGGATATGGGGCGTGTTAAAGCTTTCGTCGCAGGTTGAGAGCCTGGGCGAGGGTGAGACGATCCACCGCCGCGAGTTCGCCGCCGACCGGAATACCGGAAGCCGGCCGAGTAATTTCGACCTCCATGCTCTCTAATCTGCGGGCGATGAAGAGGGCCGTGGTCTCACCCTCAACAGTCGGGTCGGTACCGAGAATCACCTCCCGGACTTCTTCGTTGCGAATACGCTCAACCAGCGCGTCAATGGTCAGATCTTGGGGGCCGACACCATGCAGGGGCGAGAGATGCCCAAGGAGAGCGTGG
>JAIOSJ010000319.1 GCA_021107705.1 Thermoanaerobaculales bacterium
GCTGGAATCCCCATTGTCCTTCACCAACAGATGTACGGCTCGAAGGGCCTGGGGTTGCGCCTTCACAATATTTAGAGCCTATAATCCCTGTACTGTAGTGCATCTGAGGAACTTGTCCCGAACTGCTCGGTTCGGGTACCGAAACGGTAACCATCCTTGTCGGCCCGGGAAAATCCTGCGGGTTGAATCAATACCCTGGGCTCTTGCAACTCCCCATCCATGGAGATCTCCATCTCAATCTCCGGATATGTCGAGAAAAGGCCGACCAGACTGGAGATGGAGCTTCCCTTCAAAGGCACTCCCCCGCCGAGCTTGATCTCGAAACGCCCATCGCTGAATAAAACACCCGGGATCTCCTCCCGCAACACTGCCTTGGTTTTTCCGGGTTGATAGTAGGCAATCCTGAGCCGATGGACACCCTCCAAGCCGTTTCCTGTCGAATCGACGGCCTGACCGTGGTAGATCATGGTTTCCGGAGAAGCGGCGTCCAATGGAGCCACCCCAATGACAAGAAAAAGAACAACAAGACCGACACCGTACTTTCCGAAAATCTTCATAACCAGCCTTTCCTCCATCCCAAATCCCTTGGGAAAGCGCGTGACTCTACCATGGGATGAGAACCCTTTTACGGCAATTCCTGAAGTTTTGCATACAGCTTTGAAATCCACCTCAGGACGTCGAAGAAACCTTTCGGTGTTTCCACCCTGAAAACCAACGAAAGCGCAGCCCATTCGAATCGGCATCGGCACACATCGGCAACATCTGAAGGTGGTAAACTTGGCGCCGGAAGAATTGAGAGCCTATCCCTTGGAGGATCGGCTCGGTTTTCGGTCCGTAAACCCGGTAGCCTCGGATGGCGTCTCACTCGGGTAAGACGCCTTCGCCAGGGAGGGGGGTCCATGAGCCGCCTGCTGTTATCGTTTGCCTGCATCCTCACCGTGTCGCTGCCGGCGCTTGGCGGAGATCCGTTGGTGATCGGCGGCGTAGATTGCGACGAAGTGTTTCGCCTCGGCGCCGGAGAAGTGCTGGACAACGACGAAGACATCTACATCATGAATCGCGGCGCCCTGCTGGTCGAGGGTGGGGTCCTAAACCAAACGGGCCAGATCTACGTCCTGGACGACGCGAGCTTTGTAATCGACAACGGCGAACTCCATCTGTCCGGAAACGACACCAATGTCTGGGTCGGCGACCGGGGCCGCTTCGTCGTGAAGAACGGTTCTTTTCTTCACTATGTGCAACAGTACGTGGCCCAGCACAACATCATTGGCTGGGGCGATGCCGGTATCGAACTCGAAGACTCAGAGGTCGATTGTGACGGTTCCATCGAGTTCATCTACCTGGTGGAGCGCGCAGCGTACTCGGCTTCGCGCATGACCTACAACCACTGGAAGACCTGGTATTTGTGGGATGACACGGCCCTCACCTTGACCGACGTCAACATCGCCGGCGATGTGGTCTTCTACGACCGACCGACACTCCGTTTCACCAACACCACCCTCGTCATGCCGTGGCTGTTCCTGGGCGACGGTGCGACGGTGGACTTCCGGTTCCCACGCCCCGAGCCCGCGTCGGCGCCGGTGACGCTGCTCATCGAGGATGGGATTGACGGATTTGCGGGGATTGGGTGGTCGCTGTCCATCGACAACTGCCGGTACGTCGCGTGGGGGATCAACCCGTATCCGGGCAGCCAGGTCAGTATTCACGACTCCGCCCTGACCATGGTTCTCTTCCGCTTTCTCGGCCATGGCGAGGGGAATATGGACGGCATCATGCGCAACGGCGCCTTCTACGACGATCAGGTGATACCGGTGGATGACCGCTCCCTGCGCCTGGTGAACTCATCAGTAGCTTTCTGGAAGGTGGACGTCGACGGAGAGTTCGACCTCACCGCGAGGGACATCGTCTTCAGTGAGATGGTGATCAAGAACGACGCCAAGGCCCGAGTGATCGACTCCATCTGCGAAGGCCAGACCATTCACCTGGGAGTCCAACACCGCGCGGAACTCGTGTTCGAGGGCGGCGAGGTCTGGTCGTATGTGTCGGCGTGGGATGACGCCGTAATGGTTCTCGAATCCAGTGTGGTCGATTGGCAAATGGGTCAGTTCATCTACCAGACGCGGAACATCGCCCACGGGAACTCGCGGCTGTACTGCGTCAACAGCCGACTGCGAAGTCCACCTGAGGCCTTCGACGCCGCCCTGGTGTTGTTCGTTTCCATCGACCGAATGACCGCCCTCGACCTGGATCTCCTTCAGGTGCGAGGATCCGCGTGGATCGACGCCGGACCTTCGAGCCCGGCGTCCTTCAATCGCTACCGCCTCGAGTTCAGGAAGGAGGATGGCGAAACGTGGTCACTCATCGAAGAGTCGAACCAACCGATGGACGACGACGTGCTGGGTTATTGGGACATCGCCGCGCTACCGGCCGGGCGCTACACGCTGCGCCTCAGGGCCTGGAGCACAGAAGAGAACTCGTCGCACCCCATCCACGATTATCCAGCGATGAGGACCGTCACGCTTCCCCTCAACCCACCGCCCCGCAAACCGTCTGGACGTGCGTGGTAGGTATTTGTGCCGGGACGGACTTCCGCCACCAGGTAGCCTTGAGCACAGATACGCCACCGAGCAATCCCCGGAGATTTCGTTCCGACCTTGGTTCTCGCCGCACCGATCCAGAATCCCCGGTTCCGGCACTGGGACGGGGACAAACAAAGGTCGTTTTTCGATGACCTCAAAGCCTCTTGCACCTGATAGGATTGACCTATGCTCAGCGTCGTGTTCCGGCTGTACGAGGAACTCAACGATTACCTGCCCGAGTGCAGGCGCAAATATGCCTTCGTCCACACTTACCGCCGGCGCTCCTCGGTCAAGGAGTTGATCAAGACCCTCGGTGTGCCGTTCGGCGAGGTGACCTGAGAACACCCGAAACCCGATAAGGAGGATCCATGTTGATACCAATAAAGATCGAAGTCAACTACGACAAAAACACTGGAACTGTCACCTGTACCCCAGACGAGGTGACCGTTCAGTATATGAAGAATGAAAGGAAACCGTTTGACTCTACCGCCAAGGTGCAATGGGAGATCAGCGGCCGTTCGAGTGGTCACACCGTCAGGATCATGTGGGCGATTGATGGTCCTTTCCCGGAAATCGAAAAGATCAACGAAGACAAATTTGTCGCCAGAGGAAACACCAGAGTTCCGGGGGTCTACAAGTACGCTGTGCTGTTTGTGGATGAAAACGGTCAGGTGAAAGCCGGGGTCGATCCGGATATCATCAACGAACCGATACCGTAATCATTTTCCTTCAATCAGGACCAAGAAATCCTTATTGTTGCGAAGCTGGTCAAACCAAGCCATAGAGAACCAACCCGGACTCATCCCAAGTTCGATAGCCTGTTCTGCGCTCACCACTGCCGATCTGGTATCTCCAATGATCGAATACGTCAGAGCAGCAGCAAAATGATTCTCCATGTCTTTCGGGGCTGCAAGAACAGCGGCCTGGGCAGCTGCAGCGGCCTTGTGATCCTCTCCAAGATGCGCCAGACACTGTGCCTTCACACGCAGGGTTGAGGATGAGAGTTGATCCTCCCGTTGATCAGCTGCATGTAATGATCGTCTGTACCAATCCTGAGCGGTCTCCATGTCGCCACTCAGAGCAACAGCATCAGCAAGATTAAGCATCATCGAGGGATTTTCCGGACTCAATTGGTGGGCTTGCCATGAGGCGTCAGCAGCTTTCTCAAATTCTCGAGCAAGGAGATTCGCTATACCCAAATTGGAGTAATAGCCTGAGTTTCCATAGCTCTCTGCGAGCACTCCATAGAACCCAGCAGCGCGCAACGGATCGCCATTCACAAGCTCGAGGTGAGCGAGTTTTGACATGAGGTAACGGTTTCCAGGGGCGCGCTCTAACCCATTCTCCAGATGTCTTCGAGCATCAGTCACTTGCCCATTTCGAAATTCCGAGTCAGCCAATCGGTACAGATTTCGCCACGACGGCCGCAGCGCGACTAACCGACGCAGCAACTCAATCGCATGCGCCGAATCATCCCGCCGCTGTTCCAAACGCGCCCGCCTTCCCAAAATATCCGAGTTCGCCGGATCGATGCGCTTGAGCACCTCGACAAGCTCATCGCACTCGTGGAGTTCCCCTGCCGCCATGGCAATGTCGAAGGCAATCAGAAGTCCGCGAGCGTCTTGAGGCGCTTGATCCCGCACCCGCCTTATCGCTTTCCGGGCTTGTTCGAGGTACTTGGTTTCGGAGCTGACCTCGTACAGATATCGAGCGGTATTTGCCTCTGACAAATGCACCTCAAGAAGCTTGGGGGAACGCTCACGAATCTCCTCGAGACTTTCGAGCAAACTGGTACGGGTGACACCGACTGAAGGATTGTCGAGCTGTTGGCGTACCTTGAGATAAGCATCGAAGTCCTCTGCGCTTGCCCGGGACTCTGCCTGCCCTTGTGAACCAAGATTGGGGTAGGCGCCACGGAGCTTGCTGATAACCGCATTGCCCAAGAGTTCGAGATCATCAGACGGAACCCCCTCAATTGATTCACTCCACAGCATCCTGCCTTCGGCGTTCAGGCGGCGCAAGGTTATCTGGCATGTGAGCTGACAGCCGTTGATATCCACCACCAGCGCCTCGTCTGCAGCAACCGCCAAGACAACCTCGGAGGGTGGGCCCTGGATCGCATCAATTTCCGAGATATCAGGGGCGGCAAGACCCCTGGTGGAAGCAATCGCGTTAAGTACCGCCATACGTACGGATGTAGCGGCAAGCGGCGCCCGTTCGGAATCGGCCTGAGCAGCAATGGTAGGACGTAAGACCGCGATGACAAGGGGTGGTCCCGACCCCGTCGCCAACCAGATCAGCGTCGCAGCTACCACTACCAGCACGCCGGCCACAATTCCGATCGACAACAGATGTTTCCGCTGCCTACGGCGCTGGGAGGGCAACCCAAGGGTTGAATGGGCAGCAGTCAAGGTATCCCATGTACGAGCGATGACCTGGAGTCCAACCGCCACCTCGATGGCACTCTGCGGCCGTTTTGCCGGTTTCTTCTCAAGTAACTTGCCGATGAGAAAGGTCAGATCCTCAGGAAGGTCGGAATTGATCTCGTCCGCAGGTCGCGGTTGGTCGAACACCACCGTGCGGATGGTTTCCAACGGCTTTCCCCGCGCAAAAGGATGAACTCCGGTGACCATCTGATAGAGCAGCGAGCCGAGCGAGAAGAGGTCGGATCTGTAATCCAGCAACCTTCCCTCTGCCTGCTCGGGCGACATTGCTCTGCACGTTCCCAACACCATGCCTTCGTTGGTCAGAGTGTCGTCATCAGATTGTTTCTCAATGTATTTGGCGAGGCCGAAGTCCAGTATCTTCACCTTCCCACAAGGTTCGACCATGATATTTTCGGCCTTGAGGTCACGGTGAATTATCCCCTGCTCATGGGCAGCCGCCAGACCTTCAGCCACCTGAGCGGCAATGTCCACCGCCTGCTCCAAACGCATCGCCCCCCGGAACATAAGTGCCGCCAGAGTTTCCCCATGGACAAATTCCATTACGATGTGGTCGCGCTGACCCTCTGTGATGATGTCGTAAACCTGCGAGATGGCAGGATGGTTCAGACCGGCGACTGCCTTGGCCTCTCGCCGAAATCGGGTCCGCCGCTCATCCGACAGCTCCTTTGAAGGCAGGATGGTCTTGATCGCCACCAAGCGTTCAAGGCGCTCGTCATAAGCCTTGTAAACCGTGCCCATTCCACCCGAGCCCAGTTCCTCCTTCACTTCATAGGGGCCGATACGGCTGGAATCCATCCTGAGATTATAGCCATTCCCAATCCAGAAACTCTGATGGACTCGATCACCGGATCGGGTATCGCCTCAATTCCACTTCACGACCCCCCAAAATCCATCGGCCGTCAATGCCCTACAGTACGCCTTGGATTGGCCTTTCGGTGTCACCCATCCAGCCCGGTGTCCGATAGACTGGGAGGAGTTCCGGGAGGCATTATGAAAGTCAGAGTCTTTGGGTTCATTATCTTGGCTCTTACGATGGTGGGAACCGGGCGGGTTTGCGCTCAGGACGCGATCATCATTGACCACACGAACGCCGATCTGGCATCGATCCCACCGGAATGGATCAACCGGGCGGTCGAGGACCTTCTCATCGGCTACTCCCATACCTCCCACGGCAGCCAGCTGGTGTCGGGTATCGACGCGCTGGCCGCGTGGAACTCCGACCTGGAATTTCCCATGAGCTGGTGGGGCGCCGATCCCGGTGTCTTTCTCAACGACTATTGGGCCAACGCCCATACCGGGGACCTGGGGCACAACGGCGATCTGGCCTGGCGCGACGCCACCCGTACGATGTTGAATCGAACAGGAAACGACCGCAATGTCGTCATCTGGTCGTGGTGCGGCGGAGTCAGTGACAACACCGTAGGCGGTATTCAGACCTATCTTGACGCGATGCATCAGCTGGA
>JAIOSJ010000110.1 GCA_021107705.1 Thermoanaerobaculales bacterium
CGCAAGACGCAATGAGATTCGGCGATCTCGCAAGATGAGGGAGCGAAGTAGTACTTACTGTACGTCGAGCGAGCGAATCGAGAAAGCGTCGTAGGTCGTTGTGAATTGCGCATTGCAGCCGGACACTGGTGAGAAATGAGGGTTAGTTCTGAGTCCAAACCGAAACAGATTGAATCGCGGTACAATCCGTTCGCTGATTTGGAGGCACAATGGGTGACCAAGACGTTCGTGGACAATCGGAACGCGATGAACTGCGGATGTTCCTGAAGTGTCTTCTCAAAGATGTCTGGGCGCTCGAGCGAATGCTTGAGGAAGACCTGTTCGAGACCGATGTCCGGCGCATTGGAGCGGAACAGGAGATGTTCCTGGTCGGCCGGAATTGGCGGCCGGCGCCACTGGCGACCGAGGTTCTCGAGAGTCTCAAAGATGACCACTTCACACCGGAATTGGCGCGCTTCAACTTGGAGTTCAGTCTGGACCCATTGGTCTTTCAGGGAGACTGCCTCAGCAGCATGGAAAGGACACTCGAAAGGATGCTCGCCAAAGCAAGGGCTGCGGCGAGGAAATGCGGCGGCGAAATCGTTCTCGCCGGAATTCTGCCGACCCTTAACAAATCAGACCTCGAACTCGACAACATGACCCCCGGGCCGAGATATTCCGCCCTCAATGAAGCGATGACTCGGCTACGAGGAGGCGATTACAAATTCGATCTCAAGGGCCTTGACGAACTGAGTATTCACCATGACTCCATCATGGTGGAATCGTGTAACACCAGTTTTCAAGTGCACTTTCAGGTGGCGCCCGACGAGTTTGCCTCGCTATACAACGCCGCTCAGGCGGCGGCCGGACCGGTTCTCGCAGCAGCCGCCAATTCGCCCCTCCTCTTTGGTAAGCGCTTGTGGCGTGAGACCAGAGTCGGCCTCTTTCAACAGTCCATTGACACCCGGAGGACCATGGCTCATCTGCGTGAGCAGACGCCGCGGGTGAGTTTTGGTCGCCGGTGGATCCGTTCCTCGGCCCTGGAGGTTTTCCGCGAGGATATCGGACGTTTCCGCAGCATTCTCTCGACCACAATGGATGAGGATCCGATGGAGACAATTGACGCCGGCCGAACTCCGTCGCTCAAGGCGCTGCGCCTGCATAACAGTACCGTCTACCGGTGGAATCGGGTGTGCTACGGCATTTCTGAAGGCAAGGCTCATCTGCGGATTGAGAACCGCATGCTGCCGTCGGGGCCGAGTTCTCGCGATGAAGTGGCCAACGCCGCCTTTTGGTTTGGCCTGGTGAGCGGGATCGTTTCTGAATATGGTGATATCGCCAAGCATCTGACTTTTGAGGATGCCCACACCAACTTCTTCTCGGCAGCTCAGAATGGCCTCAATTCCCAGTTCTTTTGGGTCGAGGGTCGGTTGGACCCGGCTCGCAAAATTGTGCTCAAGACCTTTTTGCCGCTGGCCAGAAAGGGGTTGGAAGTTTCGGGCCTCGATCAGGCGGATATCGATCTGTACCTCGGCACTATCGAGCAGAGGGTGGAGTCGGGTCGGACCGGCGCTCAGTGGCAGCTTTCTTCGCTGTCGGGGCTCGGTGACCGCGGTCCGATGGCCGAAAGGCTTGCAGCCATTACGGCGGCGACTGCGCGGCACCAGGAAGAGGGTGGTCCGGTCCACGAGTGGGCCCTGGCGCAGCTTGACGAGGGTGGAGGTTGGGAACGGAATTACCTCCGCGTCGAGCAGTGGATGGACACCGATCTGGTGACGGTGAACGAGCACGAGCCGGTAGACCTTGTGGCCCAGCTCATGGACTGGAACAATGTCCGCTACGTCCTCGTCGAAGATGACCACAACCACCTGATCGGAGTCGTTTCCCAGAGAGCCTTGCTCCGTCTGATCGGAACCTACAATCCGGAGCAGCTGGGTGGTCCGATGCCGGTCTCCGAGATCATGCAGAGTTCACCGCTCACCGTGAACCCGGAAACGACCACCCTCGAGACCATCAAACTCATGCGCCGGCACCGAATCTCGTGTCTGCCGGTCGTCAAGAACGGACAGTTGGTGGGCAAGGTCACCGAACGCCAGTTCATGGTCATGGCCCGGCAACTGCTTGAGGAGAAGCTGGGGGAGTAGGGGTTAGAGTCTTCCTGTTGAATAATTATTGCCCCCTGTTTATAATGAGTGTTGGCGAAAATTGGGGGCAAAATGAGACGTTTTTCGGAGGACTCTCTCGAAAGGTGGCTTCATGGCCGACGGCGGAAGCCTCTCGTTCTTCGGGGGGCGCGGCAGGTCGGCAAGTCAACTCTCGTCAGAAATTTTGCAGCAATGCAGGGGCTGATTCTCAATGAAGTCAACCTTGAACGTCATTTGGAATTGCAAAGGGCGTTCGCAACTTTGGATATTGGAGTGATTTGCGGTGAGTTGGAGGCGCTGGTCGGTCGATCCCTGACGGCGCAGGGTTCACTTCTGTTTCTCGACGAGATTCAGGCTGTCCCGGCGGCAATCCAAGCCCTGCGGTATTTCTACGAAGAGCTGCCGGCGCTTCCCGTAATCGCTGCGGGTTCACTCCTGGAATTTGTGTTGGCGGACCATGGTTTTTCGATGCCGGTCGGCCGTATCGAATACCACCATCTCGGCCCAATGACTTTCAGGGAGTTCTTGCAGGCGATTGAACCGACCCTCTGCCATTATCTTGACGAGTTGGACTTTGAAAAGGCTCTGCCGGAGGTGGCTCATCGAAAGTTGCTTGAGCGTCATCGGCAATATCTCTTTGTTGGAGGAATGCCCGAAGCGGTCCTGGAATTTTGCGAGAGTTCGTCTTTTCAAGATGCCGGCGCTGTGCACCGCCGGATTGTCAGTACCTATGAAGACGATTTTTCGAAATATGAGCGGCGCGATCGCCTTGCCCTGATGCAACGTGTATTCAGGCTCATTCCTCGTTACGTCGGACGCAAGGTCAAATATGTCCACTATTCTCGGGAAGAGCGGTCCAGGGACGTCAAGGCCACCATCGAACTTTTGGCAAACGCCCGCGTCTGTCATCGAGTCTATGCCAGTAATTGTTCAGGAATCCCACTAGATGCGGATATTCATGAGTCTGTGTACAAGTTATTGTTTCTCGATGTTGGATTGATGAACCATGTGTGTGGTGTTCAGTGGCCGGACCTGTTGAACCAAGGTCCCGTACAGTTGGTCAACGAAGGGGCCGTCGCTGAGCAGTTCATTGGGCAACATCTCGTGTTCGCCGGGCAGGGAATGGACCGGCCGACCTTGGTCTACTGGCTTCGGGAGGGTAGGAAAGCCAACGCCGAGGTGGACTTCGTCATCGGCCTCGGCTCAGAGGTTTTTCCGATTGAGGTCAAGGCGGGCAAGAGTGGTTCGCTTCGCTCTCTTCACCAATTCGTTGGGCGGGGAAAATCAGAGCGGGTATTGCGTTTTGATCTCAATCCACCGAGTCGACAGCAGGTGAGTTTTCAGACGCCGGTTGGCGGCACTCTCCAGGAGAGGCGGTTCGAGCTGATGTCGCTGCCGCTGTATGCCGTTGAAGAAGTTGGCCGGCTCTGCGGTGCTGCTGCCGGTTAAGGCGCCAGGCCCGGGTACGTACATCTCTTTTCAATGACTTCGCGGACCTTTAGTTGATGGTCTTCCATCAGAAATTCAAGGCGAAGGCAGTGTCACCGGGTCCAGAGTTTCGAGAGCCATAGGCATTGCTGTTTCGAGCAGTTCTCGGGCGCCGACGATCTCGAGAGTCACCGAGCCATCGGTGTTGCGGGTGTAGCGAATCGGCTCGTTTGTGACAGGATTGGGCGTTGCCAAATCATGGATATCGGAAGCTTTTTCCGGGTAGCTTCCATGATCGGCGGCATGTCGGCGCAGATGAATCAGCGCGCGAAGGAGCTGGCGGTGGGCTGTGATCGCCTTGGCTCTGCCGAAGACGTTCCTGTACATGTCGACTCCACGAGCAGGATGATCATCGTTCGGAATCGGCCCTTGCCCAAGGTTCTCAAGCTGCGCCTTGGATTCGGAATAGGGCATGTCCACCAGATCAAGAAGGTGTTGTCTCAGGTCTAAGATCTGGGCGTCCTTGGTGGCATTTTCGTCCGCAGGTATGTCTGATTTAACCAGCTCCAGACGGGCAAACCCGGTTTCGACCATGATCGTCCGGCGTAAGGCATCTTCTATCGAAATTTTAGGAATCGTGGCCTCTAAGCGTTCGAGGTCGTCGTTGCTGATTCGGTATGGCGAATCGGTTGTTATGAATTCGGTCGCGACTATCAAGAGCATGCGTTCTGTAGCTGCCCCGATGAGCACGGTGACAATGGTACTTTCTTCATCGAGAGTGGAGGCCAGGCGTTCGAGGGTTGCCGTGGCTCGAAAACCCTCATCCGGCTCACAGGAACCGAAACCGAGGCGTGCCTCGACCAAGAGAAAGCGTGCCGACCAGATTAGCGGAACGCAGTCCGGAACCTCGCTTTGGTTACCCTGGCTGTATCGTATTAAATAGCTCGACTGATCCAGACCAATGGCTTTGTTGAGCGTTGCAATCGCACCGCGATGATTCTCGATCACGGCGCGCACGCGCTCTTCCAGATCGGCTTCCCACCGAGTGAAGGGCGACATGGTGGCTTTCCCGATGACTTGTTTATCCTCCTTGGACCACACAACAGCCCCGGCGCCGGCCTCGAGCCAGCGGGCGGCGTTTTCTTGGTCGGGTATCGGCGCCTTCTCGAATGTGGACAGCTCGGCTGCTGGATCATTGGTTTGGATGAGGGCATTCAGGACCGGGTGGACTATCAAGGCCAAGAGAATTATCGTGGCCGTACCCAGGACGATCCGACGGAACCAGAGTCTACCGGTGATATTCATGTTGTTCCTCCTTGTCGTGTGGTTTCAACGCTGTCCAAGTCTCTTTCGTTCAACAGGTCTTCGAGAATCGGTAACAAAGACGCATGAGTCGGGTTCTTTCGAATCGGTTGGCGATCGATGAGCTGTTGTAAATCTGGATCGCCACAGGGCAACGGCATGAAGGTCATCGCCGAAAAGCCTCCAAATGCCCGCCAAAGCGCCGAGATTGCCACCTGCCAATTCTGAAGCCAAGGCGGATAACTCGGTGTCATTCCGGCTGCGGGTAAGCGGCGAGGCCGCGCCGAGGGTAGAACTGGCAATAGGGTTCGTCATCGTCTCCACACCCATAAGACTTCAGTAGGTTGGGATCTTGTCACACACATCGGGCGAGCGGGAGCGCCTGCGCTCCCGAAGGCCGGTGCCACGGGACGGGGCGACGCTGGGTCGCGGAGTGAACCAGAAGGCCGGTGTTTCAGCGCCAGTCGTGCTCGCCCTTCGGTTTGTTGTCCAAAATCTCCTCGATGCGTTGTTTGATTCCGGTGTCGATCCGTTCCACGACCTCCAGGGCCGCCATGTTCTCCACAACCTGTTCAGGCCTTGAGGCGCCCGTGATCACGGTACTCACGTTTGGATTTCCCAGGCACCAGGCGAGAGCGAGCTGGGCCATAGAGCACCCGAGTTCGTCGGCGATCGGCGCGAGGGCCCGCACCTTCTCGATGTCGGTCAGGGCCTGTTCACCCTCGAACCTCTCCCGCAGCCACTCGTAACCCGCCACCGAGCCGCGTGAGCCGTCGGGGATGCCGTCGTTGTACTTTCCGGTCAGGAGACCGCCGGCGAGAGGGCTCCAGATGGTGGTTCCCAGCCCGATCTGATCGTAGAGAGCCGCATACTCCTTTTCGACCCGCTCTCGGTGCAACATGTTGTACTGAGGTTGCTCCATGAGTGGGGGAGTGAGATGTTCTCTCCGAGCCACATGCCAGGCTTCGAGAATGCGGTCGGCCGGCCACTCGGAGGTGCCCCAGTAGAGTGCTTTGCCGCCGCGCACCAGGTGATCCATCGCGCGGACCGTCTCCTCGATCGGTGTGTGAAGGTCCAGACGATGGCAGAACACGAGATTGAATCCATTTGTTGTTTCAGGACCGCGGGAGGGCGTCGGCTCAGCATCTGCAACCATCCCCGTGGTACCCTCACCGATGAGGTGCGCCGCCGGAGCAAATCCAATCAATCTCCACTCGCAGAGGGCGTGTCGCTAACGAGGTGAAGTATGTGTATCGTTCGAGTCTTCCTCTCATGTGTTGTCATTATTGGTTCGATGACCATGACCGCCGGCGCCGGCAATGGGTGGGTGAAGATCATCGGTGAGCACCTGTACGGCAACGTGCTCGAGAGCCCCCACCCCTACCCGGGTTCCAAGGACGGCGAGCCGCAGCTGGTATGGGCCGATTCGTACTCTTACCCTCACGCCGCCTACCTGGTCTTCGAGTTTGCCGCCTTCGAGCTGGCGGCAGGGGACTGGCTCGAAGTACGTGATCCCAACGGTAAGCAGGTGCATCGGTACGAGGGCAAGGGCTTTCTCGACAAGGGTGGTGACTTTATCTCAAAGATGATCCTGGGAACCGAGGCAGAAATCCTGCTCTGGTCGATCAACCCGAACCCGCAGAGCTACGGTTATCGGATCGAGCGCATCAGTCGCGGCTACAGCATCGAGGAGTTGGAGATTCTCGACGCCGGCGAGGCGCTCTGCGGCGCCAACGACATGAAGGACGCGATCTGCTACGAAACGAGTTACCCCGACGTCTATGAGGAGGCTCGCGCTGTGGCTCGTATCGTCATGGACGGGAACGCCCTGTGTACGGCCTGGCTCGTGTCGTGCGACGACCACGTCATGACCAACAACCACTGTACTTGGGACGATAACGACTTCGACACCCAGGGCGAACTCGACCGCATGGAGTTCCAGTTCATGTACCAGGATCCGACCTGCGGAGGCAGCGGCGCCTCTGTCGAGTACTCCTTCATGGGCGGCACATGGCTCGAGAGCGACCACGACCTCGACTACACCCTGATCCAGGCCCCGGTCGGCGAAGACCCTGCTTTGACCTACGGTTGGCTGAACATCGACGACCGGCTGGTCGACCTCGAGGAGCTGATCTACATCGTTGGCCATCCCATGGGTCGGCCCAAGGAGATCAGCCTGGAATCGACCCACGCCAGTGACGGCTCGGGCTTCTGCGAGGTCTACTCGCAGGACGAACCGGCGTGCATTACCGGCGCCACCGTGCCTGAAATCGGTTACATGTGCGACACCGAGGGCGGCAACTCTGGGTCGCCGGTGTTGTCCCGCGATACCCACAAGGTGGTCGCACTTCACCACTGCGCCTATTGCCCAAACCGCGGCGTGCGAATCCAGAATATCTGGGACATGAACCAGGCAGGCGCCAACCCGCTGCCGCCCTGCACTCTGTTCGACGACATCGGTGCTGTCGAACTCGACCGAGATCTGCACGCCTGTGCCGACACCATCGGCATCACGGTCGATGACGGTTCCCTGCAGGGAGCGGGATCGACCTCGGTGACCATCTGGTCCGACACCGAGAGCGTGGCCGAGACCGTCATCCTCAGCGAGACCCCGGCCGGTTCGGGGTCGTTCGCCGGTACGATCGACACCACGACCTCCGCCGCATCATCCGGCGACGGCTTCCTCTCGGTGGCTGACGGCGACGCGGTCACTGTTGAGTACATCGACGCCGACGACGGTCAGGGCGGCACCAACATCCCGCGCCAGGACTCGTCGCAGATCGACTGTGTGCCGCCAAACATCAGCGGGGTGGCAGCCGGCAACGTCACCGGCATGAGTGCCGACATCAGTTGGATGACCGACGAGCCTGCCGACAGCCTTGTGACCTATGACACGAGCACCCCGCCTGTGGCCTTCAACGCTGGAGACACCGAGCTTGTGACCGCACACACCGTATCCCTCACCGGTCTCACCGAGTGTACCCAGTACGTCTACGACGTTACCTCGGTCGATCTCGCCGGCAACACGGCCGGTGATGACAACGGCGGTCTGCACTACACCTTCAAGACCGGCAAGAACACAATCCCAACCTATGATGCGACCGGCGGGCCGGTGGCTATCCCGGACGATGACCCGACCGGCGTCGGCTGGTTCATCAATGTCCCCGATGACAAGACCGTGCTCGACGTCATTGTCGGCCTCGACATCACCCATAGCTATGACGGCGACCTGGAGATCTCCCTGCTCGGGCCTGACGCTACCCAGGTCATCCTGGCCAACATCCGCGGCAGTGGTGGTAACGACTTCGTCAACACGGTGTTCGACGATGCTGCCGCCACGGCCATCGCCGACGGGTCGGCCCCGTTCACCGGATCCTTCATCCCCGACGAGTCGCTGTCAGTCTTCGACGGTAAGCCGGCGATCGGCCAGTGGACCCTGTTCGTCGAGGACAAGGCCGGCTCCGACACCGGTTCGATCACCGCCTGGCGCCTGACCCTGACCTTCCCGGCCGAGGTCTGCCCGACGTCGGACGGATGGATCGACCTTGACAAGGATGTCTACGGCTGCAGTTCGACCATGATCCTCACCATGCAGGACGAGGATTTGCTTGGCGACGGCAGCTACTCGGTCGAGGTCATGAGCGGCGCCGAGCCGACGCCGGAGGATGTTCTGCTGGCTGAAACACCGGCCGGCTCCGGCGTCTTCGTCGGTGTCATCGCCACCACCGGCGATCCGGCGACTCCCGGCGACAATGCGGTCAGCGTGACCAACGGTGACACCGTCACCGCCCGCTACATCGATGCCGACGACGGCATCGGCGGCGTCGACGTCGTCAAAACCGACATCGCCACCTGCGACTGTACCGGACCGGTGATCAGCAATGTAACGGCGACCAACGTGGGTTCGGCTATGGCAACCATTACCTGGGATACGGACGAACCCGCCGACTCACTCGTGGTCTATGACACGGTCACGCCACCGATTGGCGCCCAGGTCGGCGATGCCGCGCTGGTGTATGCCCACTCGATCACCCTGGGTGGGCTCGATCCCTGCACCACCTACTTCTACCGGGTCGAGTCGGTCGATTTCGGTGGCGCCGTCTCGGAGGCGAACAACGGTGGGGCCTACTTCAGCTTCACCACGGCAGGAGGTACTCCCTACGCCTTTGACTCAGAGGACACGCCGCTTGTCATTCCGGACAATGATTCGGCGGGAGTGGATTCGACCATCGTCGTGATTTCGCCCGATCTGGTGAGCAACGTCAAGGTTCTGCTCAATGTCACCCACACCTACGATGGTGATCTCGACATCAGCCTCGAGGCGCCTGACGGAACGATCGTTGAACTCACTTCGGACAACGGTGGCACCGGAGAGAACTTCGTGGACACTCTGTTCGACGATGATGCCGCGATCTCCATCGTCGCCGGAACGCCGCCCTTTACCGGGTCGTTCTCACCCGAGGAATCTTTGGCGGCAATGATCGGAGGACCGGCTCAGGGCGACTGGATCCTGCACGTCGTCGATGACGCCAACGTCGATACGGGGACCCTCGACAGCTGGCAGTTACAGCTGGTAATCGACGAGCCCTGCGTCGGGCCCGACGTCATTTTTGGCGATGGTTTCGAGTCCAGCGACACGACTGCGTGGAGTACGGCTGTGTCCTAGAACAACTACGCCGAGCGGGGTCGGCAGCGACCCTGCCCGGTGAATTCTGCAGCTCTCACCAGAACGGCGAATCATGTATCGAGTGTAAGCGGGACCGGGGGCGGTGGTCAGTCTAACGTGCGGCGATGGTTGCGAATCCGGGCCAAGCCGGCGGCGCCGGCGGTGACGGCCAGGAGAGTGATCACGCCCTTGGCGGCGAGGACTGCGGTGGCGCCGTTGAGACCCTGGAGGTGCTCGGCAAGGCCGAAGACCAGAGAGGTTGC
Organism: Thermoanaerobaculales bacterium; assembly: GCA_021107705.1. GTDB lineage: Bacteria > Acidobacteriota > Thermoanaerobaculia > Thermoanaerobaculales > Sulfomarinibacteraceae > JAIOSJ01. The sequence goes on from JAIOSJ010000110.1 coordinate 9,783, forward strand.
GAGTGCGACGGCGAGCAACACCAGCAGGGCCCCGAGGACCGGCAGGTTGATGCCGCGAAACGCAGCGGCGACGATGACGAGCCCGACAACCCAGAAAGCGATCCGGAGAGAGTTCACCAACCGATGCCGGCGGCCGGCCTGTTCGTAAAGCTGCTCCGCGCTGTCCATCCGGTAGACGCTTTTCAGTGCCGTGGCAACGTCATTGCCCTCGAAAATCGCAGTGTAGAACGACCTCAGGCCGGCCACGCCGTGACGCTGAACGAGGTAGAAGAAGAGGTTCTGGTACTGCTGGTAGCGCGTGCTGAGCCCGGCGTGGGGATCGCCCGACAGGTAGGTGGCGGTACCCTCATGAAACCAGGTCGGCAGGCGAGAGCGGTTCGAGTAAGCGGGCACTCCCAGTCCTGAGTTAATGTGGACGTGCACCAGCTCGTGGCGAAAGGTGCTGACCAGATTGGCGAACGACTCACGCTGCCAGCGGCGGAGCGTGTCACCGATATTAACCGAGGGGTTGAGGCCGGCGCTTCGGCGAAGCTCGCGGATGGCGTCGGCGCCGATGTACGACAGCGGCAGCATGATATAGCGGCAATAGTAGGTGACGCCGCCGACGCGAGACATTTTGTCGCTTGACGGCGGCTTCAGACCGGAGAAGGCATCGACGTTTTCGACCATCCGGCACCACACCATGCCGTCGAGGTCGGGAAATCCAAAGCGGGCCAGTCGCCGAGCGATGACGAGCTGCTCCGGCGGAATGGATTCTCGGAAGCGCTCGATGGTTCGCCGCTGAGTTTCGTTGTGGTTACTGGAGGCCGGGCGGGTGAGAAGGAAGTCGCCGATCGTCTCGCTTTTGGCGTTGGCCCGGTGACCGTTACCCCTTTGGTCGCTGTCGCCGAGCGTAAAGTCAACAAACATATGCAGGGCGTGCGGGCTGTCGGCGTCGAGCATCGGCAGTTCCGCTACGGCCGCGGCGACGGCGGCCGACTCCGAATCGAAGACCGGGTTTTCCCACCGGCGTTCGACCTCGGTTCCGCTCGCCATCATCGCAACCAATACACAGCCGAGAGCAAAAGATGCGGTGTACTTCATGTTAGCCCGACCTTCTCACCAGTTTTCGTTGCGAGGCGCGGAAGACATGGTGAGATTCTGCGTTTTCGCAGGTTGAGTGAATGAGGCGTACTTGACAGTACGTTGATTGAGAGAAATCAAGAAAACGCTGAAGATTGCTGCGTATTTCGTGTCGCAGCAGATCACTGGTGAGAAGGTCGGGTTAGGAACGCTCAACGGTGGTCCGCCGGAATTCGGTCGGTAGCTCAGTCGGCAGGTCCGGCGGTGGCGCCATAGCCGCAAGCACCGCTGCGGCGAGCAGGGTCGCGCCGAGCACCATCAGTACGGTCTTGACTCCCTGCACGAGGATTTCGCTTTCCGTGGTCTGAGGTCCTTTCCGAAACACCGAGCGGCGTTTGAGGAGGATCGCCACTGTGCAGGCCGCAACCACGAGGGTGGCGCGCACTCCCCACGATCCACCAGATATCAGTTCGAGACCTGCCGCAGCGAGACCGACGGCCAAACAGGCGGCGGCTGCTATTGCCGGCCGGCGACCGCCGAGCTGGAGCACACCGAGTGTGGCGCCGATCAGCACCGCGGCGACCAGGATTGCGAGACCCTGGGCGAGATCGGCGGCAAAAGCCTCCGACCCTGCCAGAATCAGTAGGTCACGGAGACCGGGAGCGGTATCAGGGGCGAGGACCGAGCCGAAAACCGAGGCCGCGGTGATCTTGGGGAGGTTATGGACGTGGATGACCGAGGTCGCGCCGGCCAGGCAGGCGACGGTGTAGACAATTCCGTCGAAACGTTCATCGAGTTCGCTCTCGTGGCGGAGCGAGAAGGGGAGCGCGATGGCGGCGACACCGACGGTCACGAGGATCCAGGCGCCGGACCAGAGGTCGAGGCCGGTCACCCCGTCGATGATCAGAATCAAGACCAGCTGGACCAGGAAGCCGAGAAGGAACCAGTTCTGGATGCGTTCGATCGGTTCCCGCTCGTACAGGTCGGCGGCGTACACCAGGGCCAGCATGCCGAGGCTCAGCAGGGCGGCGACAACGGGGAGGTAAACGAGCATCGGCGCAGAATTGTAGCAGCAGTAGTCTTGTCCTGTCCCCCGCAAAAACTCCATCCGACCGATCGAGAGGGCCAGTCCGGTCCGAAAAGAACGACTAACGATCCGGACGGAGGAGGAGCTTTCTCCCGGAAGGTGATGAGGAACCTTGCAAGTCCGCTGCGATCGTTGGCGCTGCCTTCGGCGTCGGCGACGGGGTCGCTGTGGGAATCGGAGTACCGGGTTTCGGGGTCGGCTGAGGAGCAGTGGCCGGCTGCACGAGCGGAGCAGGTGGCGAGGCCGGTTCCTTCGACGTGAAATGCAGGAGCAACAAGAGCACGAGAATTCCCAACACCACGACTCCGAGTATCTGGGATGGTGGAATCGGCTGTCGACGCGCCGTAGAGACCTTCGTGCTCATCAACACCATCATAATGCCGGGGTGGGGTGGGCGAGGGGAAGGGTTGGCAGGTACAATACTCTGTGTAGTGTGGGGGGGCACATCAGATGGCCAGAATCGGCGCGAATCATCGATTCACTGCCCAATGTTTGGGGCTCGTGGTGGTCCTGTGCGTTCTTGGCCCTGGCCGGCCCGCCTTTGCCCTCGATCCCTCCCAGGCGATTACCCAGTACCCCCATCGCCTGTGGCAGGCCAAGGACGGGCTGCCCGAAGAGACGGTCCACGCCATTGCCCAGACCCCGGACGGCTATCTGTGGCTGGCGACCCAGCGGGGGCTGGTGCGCTTTGACGGCGTCCGGTTCACCGTTTTCGACCGGAGAAACACCGAGGAACTGACGAGCGACTGGATTTCGGCCTTGTTCGTAGACCACGAAGGCACGTTGTGGGTGGGCACGGCTGGAGGTGGACTGGGGCAGGTCAGGGAGGGGCGGCTCACAACCTTCTCTACCCGCGAGGACCTATCCGGGAAAACCGTGATGGCTCTCTCCGAGGACACCCGAGGGGTCCTCTGGATCTGCACAGATGGCGGAGGCTTGTATCGATTCAGGGGGGGGAAGCCCGAGGTCGTCAATATCATCGGTCTGCAGGAAGACCGTGTCAGGACGGTCCTTGCGGACCGTGACGGTACGCTCTGGCTCGGCTTGAGTGGTGGCGGTCTGGGACACCTTCGGGACGGGGAGCTGGTGACCTACGCACCGGGAATGGGTCTTCCGCAAGCCACCGTGAGGTCGCTGTGCCTGGACTCCGAGGGAACGATCTGGGTCGGCACGGCCGGCGGCGGTTTGAGCTGTCTGAGAGACGGGACCTTTACCTCCTACACCACCGAGGAGGGCCTGCCGAATGACTACGTGACCTCAGTTCTGGAGGACCGGCACGGGATAATCTGGGTCGGGACCCTTGATGGGCTGGGTCGGTTTGGCGACGGAGGACTTGAAGGCTGTTGCACCGATGTCTTGTCCAGCGAGCACGTGTTGTCCCTGTACGAGGACAGGGAGGGCAGCCTGTGGATCGGAACCTTTGGTGCGGGCCTCAACCGCCTGAAAGACGCAAGGGTGATCACCTTCGCCTCCGAAGAAGGTCTGTCTCACGACGTCGTCTCGTCCATTTACGAGGATCGGGCGGGTGACCTGTGGATCGGAACCTTCGGAGGTGGCTTCAACCGGCTCAGGGGAGGAAAGCTCGTTGCCTTCACAACCGAGGACGGCCTTTCGAGCAATGAAGTCTTTTCCATCGGGGAAGACAGTAAAGGCGCTCTGTGGATCGGAACCACATGGGGCCTGAACCGCTTCAAAGGGGGTCGGTTCACGAACTACACGATCGCCGACGGGCTCCCGCAGAACGGCGTGTCGGTGATCTACGAGGACAACGAGGGATCTCTGTGGATCGGCACGACAGGGGGGATGAGCCGTTTTCGGAACGGGAAGTTCAGGACCTTCGGCGCTGCTGACGGCCTGTCGAGCGAGACCGTATACGCCATCTTGGAGAGTCAGGACGCAACGCTGTGGGTCGGCACGTCGGCCGGGTTGAATCGAATGCGAGACGGTGTGTTCGAGAGCTTCACAATCGAGGATGGTCTCTCCAGCAATGTGATATATGCGATCCATGAGGACCAGGACGGCAGCCTCTGGATAGGGACCGCCAGGGGGCTCAACCACTTCGAGGACGGGAGGTTCACGCGTTTCACGGTGGACGAGGGGCTGTTCGACGACCTCGTGTTCCGGATCCTCGAAGATGATCGAGGATACCTGTGGATGAGCTGCAATCGCGGCATCTTCGCGGTGAAGAAGAGCGAACTCGACGAGCTGGCCGAGGGCAAGAGATCTCAGGTGACCTCGGTGCATTACGGAGAAGCGGACGGCATGAAGAGCCGTGCCTGCAACGGCAACGTCCAGCCCGCCGGCTGGAAGACCCGCGACGGACGACTCTGGTTCCCGACCATGAAGGGCGCGGTGATGATCGACCCGGAACGACTGCACGCCACCCTGCCTCTCCCGCCGGTGCTGATCGAGGAGGTCTTCGCCGACACTGCGGCTGTTGACACCGATGGGCCGGTTCGACTCGCTGCCGGCGCCCGGACGCTCGAGTTTCACTATACCGCCCCGAGCTTCCTCACGCCCGACAGGGTCCGATTCAAGTACCGGCTTGAGGGGTTCGACGACGAATGGGTGGATGCCGGAACCCGCCGAGTGGCCTACTACACCAATCTTCCGCCGGGGAGCTACCGATTCAGGGTCATGGTCGGCAATGGTCACGGGCTGTGGAACGAGGCCGACGCCTCGCTGGACCTCTCGTTGGCTCGCCACTACTACCAGACCGGTTGGTTTTACTCCCTGTGCGTCCTGGCCGGAATCCTGGTTGTGGCAGCCGGCCATCGGCTGCGCGTGAGGCGGATGAAGGCCCGGGAGGCGAGGCTCGTCCTGCTGGTGGAGGAGCGGACCTCGCAGCTCGAACAAGCCATCAGAATCCTCGAGGGCCTGTCGTACTTCGACGAGCTGACAGGGTTGGCCAACCGTCGCCGCTTCGACGAGTACCTGGACAACGAATGGCGTCGGGGCGTACGTGGTTTGAGTCACGTTGCCCTCCTGATGGCCGACATTGACTTCTTTAAGCCCTTCAACGACGCCCATGGGCACCTGAGCGGAGACGAGTGTCTGAAGGCCATCGGGGCCACGTTCCGGGTTGAACTCCAACGCGCCGGGGACCTTGCGGCCCGGTACGGCGGCGAGGAGTTTGCCGTGGTCCTGCCCGGAACCGACATGGCGGGCGCCACACGCAAGGCGAAGCAACTGCGGGCAGCCGTTGAGGCATTGGCGATGCCCCATCCGAAGTCCAACGTGGCTGCCAACGTCACCATCAGTCTGGGGGTCGCCGCCATGATTCCACCCGCAGACGCGTCACCCAGGACGCTGGTGGCGGCGGCCGACGGGGCCCTTTACCAGGCTAAACGAGAAGGACGAAACCGGGTCGTCGCCGCGAACATGGAATCGGTGGACGAGGACCGCTGAGGTTATGAGATCCGAGGTTTGCAGGGGCAGGCTCTCAACAGGGGCGCGACTGGACTCAGGGTGCTCTGCTAGAATCTTACAATTGCCGTCGATTGACGCCAATGAGTCTGACCTGGGCCGATTGCTCGTTCTTGCAGGTGGGTCTTCAAAGCTGAAGGCCGATATCTATGGAGGATCGTCAGCGGAACTATGAAGGATTGTCAGCGGAATTCAGATGGTCGAAAGGCTCAGTGGGGAGGAAAGCCACCGGCATCCTTCTCGTCTGCCCTCAGGAGACGAGATCCCAGGGTCTTGGTTCTTGCCCTACTCATGCTGGTTTGCGCCTGTTTGACTTCCTATTGCCATTTCGTGTGGCGCACCGACATCGTCTTCTCCCACCTTTTCTACCTACCGATCATTCTGGCCGCCTTCTGGTGGTGGAGGCGGTGTATATGGGTGGCGGCCATTCTGGGTGGGTGGCTTGTCGCATCTCATCTCCTCTCGGGCCTGCATGAGCCTCTTGGATCCGACCTGCTGAGGGCCGCGATGTTCGTTCTGGTCGGCCTGGTGACGGGAACCCTCTCGGAGCGATGTTACGAGGCCAAGCAGACGGCGATGAGGAAAGCGAAGGACTATCTGGACAACCTGATCCGTCATGCGAGCGTTCCGATCATCGTCTGGGACAGGTATGGCAGAATCACGTTGTTCAACAGTGCCTTTGAGCAGCTCACCGGATACGACGCCGTGGAGATCATGGGCCGGCAGCTCGATTTCCTCTTTCCGGAGGACGGGCGCGAGGAGTCGTTTCAAAAGATTGAGAGCACTCTGACCGGCGAGTACTGGCGGGCAGTCGAGATTCCCATTCTCTCCCGAGACGGGAGGATTTCCATCTGCCTGTGGAACTCCGCCAACATCTATGAGGCCGACGGGAAGACCCTGATGGCCACCATGGCCCAGGGGCAGGACATCACCGATCGCAAACGGGCGGAGGAGGGGTTGAGCAGATCCGAGAAGCAGTATCGGACGATGATCGAAAAGACCCACGATTGGGTCTGGACGCTTGACCGCGAGGGCTTGTTTACCTTCTGCAATCCACGCGCGGAGGAGGTCTCCGGATATCTGAATGGGGCCGTGCTCGGGAAGCCTTTTGCGTCGGCGATGAGTTCGGACGATTTTCTCCGGGTCAGTCGTATATTTCAGGAAACGCTTGCCGGAAAGGCGCAGACCTATGATGTTGCCGTGAACTGTGCCTCAGGGCGTTTGGTCGAGCTGTCGGTGAACACGGCCCCGATATTTGAAGGCGACGAGGTGGTTGGAACCGTCAGTTTCGGACGTGACATCACGGCGAGAAAAAAGGCCGAGGAGGCCTATCGCTCGCTCGTGGAGGGCTCCCTGCAGGGCTTTCTCATTCTTCAGGACGGCGTCATCGTTTTCGCCAACTCGGCCCTCGTCGAGATGGTCGGCTACTCCGTCGAGGAGTTCGAGGCGATGTCCCGGAAAGAGGTCATAGTTTCCGTCCATCCCGATGACCGGCAGATGGTCTGGAGCCGCTATGCGGATCGCCTGGCCGGGAAAGAGACGCCGCCGCGCTACGAGTTCAGGTTGATTCGCAAAGACGGCGGGCTGTGCTGGGTGGAAATGGTTGCGACAACCATTGAGCTCGGCGGTAGACCTGCCACCCAGGCGGCCCTCATGAACATCACCGAGCGTGTGCACCACGAGCGCGAGCAACGGGCCATCGTCACTGTGGCCACCTCGATGCGGGCGGCCGAGACCCGATCGGAGCTGGTGACGCTCCTGTTGGAGCAAGTCATCCAGGTTCTCGACGCCGACGGTGTGGCCCTGGCGATACGCGATCCGGCCAACGGCGACTCTGTCTTCGAGACGGCTCTCGGCCTGTGGGAGAACGTTGTCGGAGGTCGTATTCCCGCCGGTGAGGGTCTGACCGGTTGGGTGATGGCGAGCGGGAAACCGTATCTCAACAACAACGTCAGCGAGGACGACAGGCTTGCTTTCGTTGACGTTCTTTCCACCACGCGAGCCGTCGCCGGGGCGCCGCTGATCGCTGTGGACGAGACCATCGGGGTTCTGTGGATGGGTCGGCGCACCGAAATCGGCGAGGACGACTGGCTGTTGCTCACCGCCATCGCCGAGATGACCGCTTCGGCGCTGCGGAGGATCGGTCTCCACGAGGAGGTCGAGCGCTCACACCTTGAGCTGACCGAGGCTTACGACAGCACCCTAGAGGGTTGGGCGCGGGCGCTCGAGCTGCGTGACAGCGACACCGAGGGTCACACTCGGCGGGTGGTTGAGCTGACCCAACGTTTGGGCATGTTGTTGGGGATGAGTGGTGGGGAGCTTGTCCACCTACGCCGTGGCGCGCTGCTTCACGACATCGGCAAGATGGCGATCCCGGACGAGATTCTGCGTAAGCCCGGCACCCTCGACGACCACGAGTGGGAGATCATGCGGAGGCACCCGGTGTACGCCCACGAGATGCTGTCGCAGATTTCCTACCTGCGACCGGCCTTGGATATTCCCTACTGTCACCACGAGCGATGGGACGGCACGGGCTATCCGCGCGGCTGCGCGGGGGAGGAGATCCCGCTCGCTGCGAGGATCTTCGCGGTGGTCGACGTGTGGGACGCGTTACGGTCGGACCGCCCATACCGTCCGGCTTGGTCCGAGGAGGAGACCGTCGCCTACCTTCGCACCGAGTCGGGGTCACACTTCGACCCGAAGATAGTGAAGGTTCTTCTCGAGATTGTCGATTGGGTGCCAGGCTAAAAGCCCTGTGCCAAGCCCTCTCGCGGCTGCAATGCCCGATAGCCGGCAATCTGCGCGATTTTCGCTTGTCGCCACCCTCAACGTATCTCTTGATACGCCTTCGGGTTACGACTTCGCGAGAAAGACACATCTCACGGCCTCTCGAGCCTTTCGCTTCGCGGACGGCTTGGCACAGGGCTTTTGAACCCAATCGTAATTCAAACCCGGTGTCTCAAATAACTTCCGGGTCAGGAGCTGGAATCTTGAGCCGCCTTCTCCGCCCCTTCGAGCGCTTTCAAGGGTCCGAGGGCGATGAGAGTGTCTCCCTGTTGCATGCGGAAGTCGCTCGGTGGATTAAAACACGTATCATCGCCTCGTTTCCTGGCGACGATGATGACGCCGAAGTTGCGTCGAACATGGGCCTCGGCCAGCGTTCTTCCTTCGAGTTCCGAACCCTTCTCGACCTTGATTTCGGCGAGTTCCAGCTCCATTGTGCTCCCCAGCATCGAGGCGTCGATGAAATCCATCATCGCGGGCTTGATTGCGGTGAGGGCGAGGCGCTTGCCGCCGAGTTTGTAGGGATTGATGACCTGGTGGGCGCCGGCCAGGCGAAGGCGGTCCTCAGATCCGTCCTCGACAGCCAGGCCGATGATCGTGATTGACGGGCAAAGTTGCCGGGCCAGGAGAATGGCGTACACATTGTGTGCATCGTCGCCCATGCAGGAGAGGAAGGTCTTTGCACGCTCGATTCCGGCGGTGCGCAGCACATCCTCCTGGGTCGCGTCACCCTGAATGAACGGGATATGCTTCTGTTCGAGTTGATCACAGATTTCCGTATTGCACTCGACGACGACAAAGGGGTTTTCGTGCTCACGTAGAACCTCGACCACGGCTTGGCCGAGGCGGCCATGGCCGCAGACGATGATGTGATCGGAGAGGCGTTTGATCATGGTGTTCTCCCGAGTCTTGTCGATGAAACGGCGTAGGTTGCCCTCAAGGATGACGCGGGCAACCTCGGTTCCGGTGAAGAAGATGACGCCGATTCCGGCAAAGGCCATGGCGATCGTGAAAATCCGCCCCGGAACCGACAGAGGAGCGACCTCCTTGAAACCGATCGTCGTAACCGTAATGGTTGTCATGTAGAGGGCGTCGAGCAGAGACAAGCCCTCAATTACCATGTAACCGACGGTGCCGGCGGCGATGACCGCGCCGCCGGCAACGAGGGCGGAGAGGAAGGCACGGCGTCGCGACGATTGCATGACGGTATGGTAACCCGGAACGAAGGGTCAAAGAGTTCAAAGGGGTCAAAGAAAAAGGGTCAAAAGGGTCAAAGAGTTAAAGAGTAAAAGAGTTAAAGAGTCAAAACTCCAGGAATAGCCATAAATAGGCACAAAAAGAAGCCAAATGGAATGCTGCAGTTACGTTGTGGCGCGCGATTGCCCGGCACGCATTCCCGTACGCTGAATCTTGCAATCGGCCAAGCTCTCGGCGAAGCACGTGGGCCGCTCTCTCTTGATTCTCTCGATCCTTCGATCCCACGTTTTGTCCGAGGTGATAGCATCGACCTGCTATTTCGGTGGCAAGTGGAGGTGATCGTGGTTCAAGCTGAAGGGAAGACCTTTGAATTCGAGTCTGAGGAGGCATTGACGCCGGAGGTTCTTGAGACCTTTCCCTACGAATACGCGGGCAGGGAAGCCCTGGTCGAATTATCGACCGACGAGTGGAGCTGCGTCTGTCCCTTTTCGGGCCTTCCGGATTTCGGCAGACTGACGGTGCGTTACCTCCCGTCAGATTGCTGTATCGAATTGAAGTCCTTCAAGTACTATCTGACCTCTTTCCGTCAGGTTGGAATCTACCAGGAACATGCTGCAAACAAGGTGCTTGACGATCTGGTGACCTGTTGTGTCCCGACCTGGATGGAGGTGGTTCTCGATTATCGTCCGCGTGGCGGAATCCAGACAGTCGTCACCGTTCAGAGCGGGGAGAGATAGAAACAGGGGCCTTTGGTGTAGGAATTGGCTGCTGAAGATCGAAATTATTGTGTATGATGCGCTCAATGTGATTCCGGTTGGTCGATGTTGGCTGAGGTTGAAGAATCTGCTGTTTAACGGCCGGGGGCTTGATTTGAAAAAGAGGAGGAAAAGGTGGAACCTGTTCATTTAATTTATCTGTGCCCGGCGGTGGCTGTCCTCGCCCTGTTCTACGCCTACATGAAGGCATCATGGGTGAGGAAGCAAGACGAGGGGACCGAACGCATGAAGATGATCGGCGGCTGGATCGCCGACGGGGCCATGGCTTTTTTGGCGCGCGAATACCGTGTACTGGCGATCTTCGTCGTCGCCGTCGCGGTGTTGCTCGGAGTTTCCAATCAGATGGTTGGAGGCGACACCAACTGGATCATCGCCGTGTCCTTTGTCCTGGGCGCCTTCTGCTCGGCACTGGCCGGCTATTTCGGCATGAAGACCGCCACGGCGGCCAATACCCGGACGGCGTCGGCCGCGCGACAGGGCCTCAACCAGGCCCTGCAAGTTGCCTTCAACGGTGGGTCGGTGATGGGGTTGTCTGTGGTCGGTCTGGCCCTGACCGGAATGGGTGTTCTCTTCATCGTCTATACCAAGATCTACTCAACGGCCTTGACCGACGTCTCGGCGATGATGTTGGTCCTGAACCTCCTGTCGGGCTTTTCGTTGGGTGCGTCGTCGATCGCCCTCTTTGCGCGCGTCGGCGGCGGGATCTACACCAAGGCCGCCGATGTCGGTGCTGACCTGGTCGGCAAGGTCGAAGCAGGCATTCCCGAGGATCATCCTCTCAACCCGGCGACGATCGCGGACAACGTCGGCGACAACGTCGGCGATGTGGCCGGCATGGGCGCCGACCTTTTCGAGTCCTACATCGGGGCCATCATCTCGTCGATGATCCTTGGTGTGGTCTGGTTCTCCGGTCTTGAGGTCGTCGAGCCGGGCTCGGGCATGAATGCCGTGTTGCTGCCGCTGGTGATCGCGATCGTCGGTCTCGTGGCCTCGATCATCGGTTTCTTCTTCGTGCGTACCAAGGAAGGCGGCAACCCGCAGGCCGGCCTCAATCGCGGTACATTCGGCGCCGGGTTCCTGATGGTCATCGGAACGATTGTGGCGATCAGGTGGTTGATTCCCGAAGGCGGGATCGTCGTGTCCAGGGTCGTCGGGACCGGTCAGGACACTTTCACCTGGATTGGGCTGTCCATCACCGTTGTCGCCGGTCTTGCGGCCGGTATCGCCGTCGGCCTCCTGACTGAGTTCTATACCGCTACGGAAAAGACTCCGGTCGGTACGATCGTCGAAGCCTCCAAGACCGGGGCAGCAACGACGATCATTCAGGGGGTTGCCGTCGGCATGAACTCGACGACCTTCCCGGTTCTGGTCATTGGTGCGGCGATCTTGATCGCCTATGAATTCGCCGGACTGTACGGTATCGCTCTGGCGGCGCTGGGCATGCTTTCGACGACGGCCATTCAGTTGGCGACCGACGCCTACGGTCCGATCGCCGACAACGCCGGTGGCGTTGCGGAGATGGCCCAGCTGGGTCGTGACATCAGATCCCGAACGGACAAGCTGGATGCGGTGGGCAACACGACGGCGGCGATCGGGAAGGGTTTCGCCATCGGTTCGGCAGCCTTGACCGCCCTGGCGCTGACGGCGGCGTTCCTGACCAAGATGCAGGGAGAAGTCAAGCTGGATGCGGCCGATCCCTACGTGCTGGTCGGTCTTCTGTTCGGTTGCATGCTGCCGTTCCGTTTTTCGGCGATGGCGATGGTGGCGGTCGGTGATGCCGCGCAGGCGATGATCCGCGAGGTACGTCGCCAGTTTGCTGAGATTCCCGAGCTGCGGCCGGCTCTGGTGGTCGCCCAGAAGGCCGAGAGTGAAGAACGCGAGCCGACCGAAGACGAGGCCAAGATCATTCAGGCCGCCGACGGCAAGGCCGAATACTCCTATTGCGTCGAAATCGCCACTGCCGCTGCGATCAAAAAGATGATTGCACCCGGCCTGATGGCGGTTCTGGTTCCGGTCATCGTTGGGCTTTACAACCCCAACATGCTCGGTGGTCTTCTGATCGGTGTGACGATCTCCGGTGTCTGTCTGGCGATCTTCCAGGCCAACTCGGGCGGCGCCTGGGACAATTCGAAGAAGCAGGTCAAGGATGAGGGTCTGAAGGTTCATGGCGACGCCTTTGAAGAAATGCACAAGGCGACCGTCACCGGTGATACGGTAGGGGATCCATTCAAGGACACCTCCGGTCCGTCGATCAACATCCTGATCAAGCTGATCAGCGTCGTGGCGATGATCATCGCGCCGTTGTTGTACGCGGTTCATTTCGGGGGCTGATTCAGCGCCTGACAGAAAAATATTTGAATATGCCCGGGCCTCTTGGCCCGGGCTATTTTTGTCATTTTCAAATCGTTTTGCGACTCATTGCGACTGCCCGAACGCGACGGCGCCGTCCGGTTGGAACGTCAAACCCACCTCAAACTGACCTGAAATAGGGTGTCATAAACTGGACAACCTGATCCCTCGGCCACATACTTAAAACAGTGCGCCAGCAGGCCGAGATCGATTGTGCCTCTGGAGCTTTCGTTTTGGGTTAAAACTGGGTGAGTACCAAGAGTACCAAGGAGGAGCATGATGAAATTTCTCGTAATTGCCACCACAATCGTCGCTGCGACCCTGATCGCATTCCCCGGACACAGTGCCACCTACTGTGCCACCCTCGACAGTCTGGACACGGACTGCAGCGACGGCAGCTGTTGGCTGCAATCTGCCCTGCACACAGCCCAGGGGAACAGCCAGGACGACACCGTCAAGATCGTCCAGGGGACCCACGTTTCGAGCACGTACGACGGATTCAATTACAACTCGTACCAGGGCTACAGCCTGCGCCTCGAGGGTGGCTACGACGCATCGTGTACCTCGCAGACTCTGAACCCGACCAATACGATCATCGACGGCGCCGTCGATATGGGTCGCCTCACCCTTTGGAACAACTCGGGGGGTGATATCTGGGTCGAAGGCTTGACGATCCAGGACAGTAATTGGTGGAACCTCTCAGGCATGGATATCGTCACGCAGGTGCTGAACGTTGGTGAAACGGGGAACATCACGATCTCCCATAACATCGTCAAGAACAACGTCAAGGGAATCTACCTGTCGGCGACGGACCACACCGACCAGGCCCTGACTCCTGGATCGATCGTGATCGACTACTGTGTCATCGAGAACAACACCGAAGGCGGTCTCTACGCCGAAACGGTTTCCGACTATGGAGCATCAGGGACCCTCACAGTCAGCAACTGTGAGATCACCGGAAATGATCTCAACTACCTACGCACCGCGACAATCGGCGGTACCGCACGAAGCATCGAGGTTTTCGACAACCTCATTTCCGGCAATTCCCCCACCGCACCGGGCGGTGGACTGCAGATTTCGGTGGACGTCGGAGACGGAACCGGAGAGGGCATCATCATCAACTCCAATCACATCCTCGACAATACCGCCAGTGGTGATGGCGGTGGACTGCACATCGAGGCGCCGGCGAGCGGCACCGCCTCCGTGAGTGGAGCGGAAGTCTACCTGGTCAACAACATCATCGCGGGAAACACCTCAGGAGGCCACGGGGGCGGAGTGCACATTAGCTCGTCGGCCAGCGGAGATGCCGGCGACGAGGGAGAGCGTCTCGTGATCAACAATACGATCACCGGCAACACCGGCGCCCAGTGGACTGAGACCCACGGCATGCTCGTGCGGGGACGCGACGACACCTTGCTGCAGTGTTTCAACAACATCATCTGGGGAAACGGTCCAGGCAGTGGCTATGACATTCGCATCTGGGGGTCCTCATCGACGACCTCGGACATCTACTTCAACGACTTCTCCACCCTCTTCGAGACCGGCGTGGTCAACCTGGGCAGCAACTTCGACGTCAACCCCGCTTTCGTCAACGCCGCCAATGACGACTACCATCTGAGCACCGGTTCAGATTGTATCGACACCGGCGACAACAGCGCTCCAAACGTTCCCGCCGAAGACTTCGAAGGTGATGGACGCCCCTACGACGGCGACAACAACGGAACGGCGACCGTAGACGTCGGCGCCGACGAGTTCCTACCTCCGCCACTGATCTTTGCCGACGGATTCGAGACCGGAAACACCTTGCTGTGGTCGGCAACGGTCGGCTAGGAGCCTCTAGGGAAGATCCTTCGCGGCCCTTCCGACGGAATCGTATTGGAAACCCGCGGCGCGCATGCGGTCCGGTTCGTAGACATTACGGAGGTCGACGATGACCGACTGCGTCATGAACTCCCTGATACGCTCGAGGTTCAGGGACCGGAATTGGTTCCATTCGGTGGCGATGACGAGGCAGTCGGCACCGGCTGCCGCATCGTAGGCATCGGCGCAGTACACAACGCTTGTGGGCAGAAGCGCCTTGGCGTTGGGCATCCCCTCCGGGTCGAAGGCTCGTACCGAGGCGCCTTCCTCGACCAGCGTCTCAACCAGCGGAATGGCCGGGGAATCTCTCATGTCGTCGGTCTCGGGTTTGAACGACAGGCCGAGCACCGCCACGGTCTTGCCGGCGACGGTGTCGCCCATGGCAGCCCGCACTTTGACAACTGAAGACCTCTTGATGGCATCGTTTGTCCGGATCACCGTTTCAACGATTTCAAACGGTCGATCGACGCGCCGGGCGATGTCGGCGAGGGCCTGTGTGTCCTTGGGAAAACAGGATCCGCCATAGCCTGGGCCGGGGTGCAGGAATTTCGGTCCGATTCGTTTGTCGAGGCCCATGCCCTTGGCGACGTGGTGGACATCGGCGCCCAATTTTTCGCACAGCTGGGCGACTTCGTTGATGAAGGTGATCTTGGTTGCCAGGAATGCGTTCGAGGCATATTTGATCAACTCGGAGGTCTCGACGTTCGTGATGACAAAGGGAGTTTCGATCAGGTAGAGGGGAGCGTAGATGTCCTTCATGATCGCGATCGCTTGCGGGTCACGGGTGCCGATGACGACGCGGTCCGGTCGCATGAAGTCGGCAATCGCAGAGCCTTCACGGAGAAATTCCGGGTTTGAAACCACAGAAAACGGATGTTCTCTTCCCGTTTTCTCCGTGAGGATTTTCTCAATCATCTGACCGGTGCCGATCGGGACTGTCGATTTCGTCACGATGACCTTGTAGCCGTTGAGGTTGTCGGCGATGCTTTCGGCCACCTGTATAACGTAGGAGAGATCCGCGGAACCGTCGGCTTTCGGCGGAGTGCCGACCGCGATGAATACCGCGAGCGATTGTTTGATGGACGGACCGAGATCAGTCGTGAAGTGAAGTCTTCCGGCTTTCGTGTTCTTCGCGACGATTGTTTCCAACCCGGGCTCGTAGATCGGAATCTCACCGGCAAGGAGCCTGTCGATCTTCGATTCGTCTTTGTCGACGCAGGTGACGTTCATCCCGAAATCGGCGAGGCAGGCGCCGGTCACGAGGCCTACATATCCAGTTCCGACAACACAGATGTTCATACTGATCCTCCTGGGCTCGGGCCTCAGCCTGAGCGTTGCGCATGGTAACAGAGGAGAAGGAATTTGAAACCTTGAGGAAGTGGAGCTTTCGGGCTAAAGTCTGCATATCCGGCGGCGCCGGAAAGAGAAGGAGACCCCATGGCTGTACCTCTGTTGGATCTGACGCGTCAATACAAACCCCTGCGTGACGAAATACTGTCCTCGATCGCCGAACTCTGCGACTCTCAGCGATTCATCTTGGGAGCTGAGGTGGCGGATTTCGAAAAGGAGGCCGCTGTGGCCTTGGGGGTCAAACATACCGTTGGGGTGACCTCCGGAACCGATGCCCTGCTGGTTGCCCTGATGGCTCTTGAAATAGGGCCGGGCGATGAAGTGATCATGCCGACCTTTACGTTCTTTGCCACTGCCGGCGTTGTGCATCGCCTTGGGGCGACGCCGGTCTTCGTCGATGTCGACCCAATCGATTACTGCCTGATTCCCGAACAGGTTGCAGCACGTCGAAACGAAAAGACCAAGGCGATAATTCTGGTTCATCTGTTCGGCCAGGCCGCAAACATGCGCGACCTTCTTGATGCGGCGAGAGGTGTTCCGGTGATCGAGGACTGTGCCCAGGCATGGGGAGCGGATTTTGAAGGAGACGGCGTGGGTTCGATGGGCCTGATGGGCGCCTTCTCGTTCTTTCCCTCCAAGAATCTGGGTTGCTTCGGGGACGGGGGGCTCGTGACCACCAATGACGACGGTGTGGCCGCAGCTCTGCGTGAGCTTCGGATGCACGGGCAGTCAGGTCCCTATCTCCACCCACGGGTGGGAGGAAATTTTCGCATTGATGCTCTTCAGGCCGCGGTTCTGCGAGTCAAAATGCCCCACGTCATGAGTTGGATCGAGGGTCGGCGGCGGAACGCAGCCCGTTACGCGGAACTCTTCGCGGAGAGGGGTCTTGACCAGATCATCGAACTGCCCAAGGTTGTCCCGGGTCGTGGTCACACCTTCAACCAGTATGTGATTCGTACACCCCGAAGAGACGAACTAAGAACCCATCTCAACGGGAAGGGCATCGGTTGTTCGGTCTATTATCCGCTCTCGCTTCACCTGCAGCCGTGTTTTGCCGAACTTGGATATTCGGAGGGTGATTTGCCCATTTCCGAGAAGGCAAGCCGAGAGGTGTTGGCTTTGCCGGTCTTCGGCGAATTGAGCGACGAAGAACTCTGCGAAGTCGCCGAGGGCGTGGCCGAGTTCTTTGCATAGAAAACCAGAATGCGCATTTTGCTGATTACCACCCGCTTTCCTCTCCCACCGTGGCGAGGTCAGCAGGTGAGGACGGTCGAGTGGCTTGAAGCCCTGGCGGATCACGAGAGGATGCTGATCTGTCCTGAGCCCACCGGGACCGAAGGCCCGGCCGAATTGAGGGCAAATGGTATAGATCTTCGATTTTGGCCGGGCTCCTTCCTTCCTCGCATACCGGCGGCTCTGTCGGGCGTTCTGAGGGGGCGTCCGCTGCAGGAGAGCCTGTACGCCACCGCCGGGGCCAGGGAAACAGCTCGTTCCGCCATGAGAGAGTTCAACCCTGACGTGGCAGTTGTGCAAATGGTACGTTGTGCATGGGCGGTAGATATCGTCGAAAACATGAGCCCAGGCGTTCCTGTCGTGTTCGACGCCGTCGATTCGATGGGGCTGCATTTTGAAAATGCAGCTGCCGACATGCCGCGGCCTCTGCGTTTTCCGGCACGAATCGAGGCCATGCGGTGCCGGGACTTGGAAGTGGATCTTTCCGGACGAGCAGCCGTGACGACGGCCGTGGCGCAAAGGGATCTTGATGCGCTCGGAGTTCCTGAGGGAAAGGGCCTGGTGGTGCCGGTTGCCGGCAGGGAACCCCGGATCGCGAGAAATCCTTCCGCAACCCCTTCGATTCTGTTGTCGGGGAACCTCGGCTATCGCCCAACGGTCGAAGCTGCTCTGTGGTTTGCCGATGAAGTCTGGCCCGGGATTCGTGAAAGTATTCCCTCGGCCCGCTGGGTCTTGGCCGGAGCGAGACCTTCAAGAAAAATCAGGCGACTCTCGTCCCTGCCCGGAGTTGAGGTCCATGCCGATGTTCCGGACCTCGGCCCCTTTTTCGCCGAGTCCTGGGTGGCTGTGGCGCCGATGGAGACTGGTTCAGGCGTGCCGATGAAGGTCTTGGAAGCGTGGGCGGCAGGTCTTCCGGTGGTGGCTCACCCGTGGACCGCCCGTGGGTTGGTGGAAGAGGGGAGAGACGCGGTGCGCCAGGCCCATGAAGTCGAGGAGTGGGTTGAGGCCATCACTGGTCTATTGGGTGACGAGGGGGCCAGGACCGACCTGGCTGCGGCGGGTCGGGTCGCCTGGGACCGCTCCTACCGGCCGGAGAGGATCGCTCAGAGAATTCGTGAGGCGGTGAGTAGGGCAGGGTCTTATTAGGAGCGCGGGCCGGATTATGGTTTTGGGTTCTCAGATGAGGCGAGGGAAGAATCAGTCCCGAACGAAAGCTAACCGGCAGCCGTTCTCTCTTCGCCAACCTCATCAAGGGCTTGCGCGATGAGATCGACCATTCGTTTGAAATTCTCAGGCTCGAAATCGGCAGTCTGGAATATGACCGTCCCGTCAGGACCCACTACCAGGGTGCGCGGGATGAAGGCATCGGCGTACCG